>CAZOYP010000032.1:0-26949 GCA_964584125.1 uncultured Nitrospinaceae bacterium
ATTATTTAGTTTTATATGCTTTTCAATTTCATAGAAACATTAAAAGTCACTTAGATAGTGGAAAATTTAAAAAATGAGATAACTCGCGTGTAAAAGCCTAGATGATAATCACACCCGTTGTGAACCACGATATAGCTAATTGTCATACCCCTCAATTGACAAAACTATATAAGCTATTGTTTTTAAAAGACTAATTAAGCCTTTTCTTTAGGTCTCAAAAAATTATGTCGATAAAATACGTGTGGAATTTAATTTGCGGAACCTATTGGGAGTTAATAATGCTTTGTGCATTAAAATCAAAACCAAGAAACACAAAAGAATCAAAGCTAAGAAACACAAACTCTAGTATTTCTGAAACGGCGATACTTAACGGGTCAGTCATTTTAGGAACGAACGTGACTATCATGGACCACGCTATTATCCATGATAACGTTATTATTGAAGATAATACTTTTATCGGTCCTTTTTCAATTATTGGAGAGCGACACCATACTTATTATAACGATCCACAAAACTATAGTAATCCCAAAACTGTTATTGGGAAAAACTCTCTCATAAGAAGCCATTCAGTGATATATTCTGGATGTTCCTTGGGAGAGAATTTTAAGTCCGGTCATTCAATTATTATTCGTGAGAACTCAAATTTTGGGACTGGCTGCATGTTTGGCAATTTTTGTCAAACGGATGAAGGTGTGAAAATAGCAAATTATGTTCGTTGTCACAGTAAGGTATTTTTAACGGGAAACATGGAAATCGGAGAGTATAGTTGTCTTTACCCTGGTGTTATAGCTACAGATCTTCGCTATCCGCCATACAGAGAAAATATTGCACCGCCGCGGATTGGTTCCAAATGTATTATCGGGGCAGGGACTTTATTGATGGCGGGTGTTAGCATAGGCGATGGAGCTTTTATTGGTGCCGGGTCATTGGTGGCCTCGGATGTTCCTGATAAAGTATTGGCAAAGGGGAGGCCAGCTAAAAAAATTAAACTCATAAGCGAAATACAAATCCCGGATTTTGAAATGCAAAACCCCTTCCCAATTGATGAGGAAATGATTAAGAATTGGCCTCGATAGCGAGGCATGCTAAAAAATAACGACGGAGTCAAAAATGATGTTTGAGGAAGGGCGAGTTACTCCGAATTTTTTGTAATTAATAATTAAAGATCAATGCGTAGGAATTCTCTTACTACCGAAAGAAAAAGGTTTTCAAAAAAAAGAGTTGCTATATTTGGATGGGGAACTCTGGCCATTGAATTATCTAAATTTTTGATTACTCAAAAAAAAATGGACTGCGAAATTATATTTTGCTGTCCAAATAAACCTGATATTAAAAGGGACCAGTGGCAACCATCATTTAAAAATTATTTGCAGAAAAATAACCTCAAATTATTTGAATCTTCTGAAATTAATAGTCCAGCCACATTAGATTTTATTAAAGAACAAAACTTAGACTTTCTGTTTTCTTTGCAGTACAACAAAATTCTTAAGAAGGAAATTTTAGAAGCCTCTAAATTTGGTTCTATCAATTTACATTATTCACCTTTGCCGAGGTATAGGGGTGTGGCTGCACCCACTTGGGCATTAATCAATGGTGAAAAGGAATTTGGTGTCACTTTGCATTATATGGATCCATTAGTAGATGAGGGGGATATTATTGCCCAGTCCTTTTTTAGTATAGGGCAGGTAGAGAGTTGCAGAGCCTTGTATGATTTGTGTTTAGAGAAATCGATTCCTTTGTTCATGCAAAACGTGGATAGCATACTTGGTTTGAAGAATGAGCGAGTCCCACAGGATAGTTCACAAGCACTTTCTTATTCAAGAAAATCTATTAACTTCAGCCAGAATCTTATACAGTGGGACCAAGATACCCGATCTCTAGCGAATTGGATTAAGGCACTTATCTTCCCTCCTTTTCAGCTTCCAGTATTTGTCTGGCAAGGGAAGGAGTTCGAAGTTGTAGGGGTTGAAGCTGGATTAACCAAAAACCAAGATTTAAAATCTCCCGGAACGGTGATTTCTAGATCTGGGGAAAAATTTAAAATAGCAACTAAGGATTCATACGTTATAGTTAAAACTAATTCTTAAAGTGTGAATAAGCTGGCTTAAACATACACAAACATGAACTACCGATTTTCTTTATCTAGGTATTATGAAAAAGAGAAAGCGGAGGTAATTACTAATTTGATAGTTCATTTTGAATAATGTGTTCTTATTTTTTGAATGTCCGGTGTAGATGGCAATGAGTTTATTTAATTTTTGGTGATGCCAAATTAGATTTTTTAAATTTTATTTAGGTTAATAGGACAAAACAAAGACATGCCCAAGATTTCGATAATTGTCCCCGTTTATTTTAATGCATTGAATTTGCCTCCACTGATAGAGAGACTGTTGGCATTGTCTGAAAACAGGGATTTTGAGTATGAATATATATTCGTCGATGATGATTCGGGAGACAATTCCTATCCCATACTTCAAGACTTTGCAGCAAAAGATAGCCGAATTAAAGTAATCAAACTCTCCAGAAACTTTGGTTCTTTTGTTGCTAGCTTAGCAGGAATTAGAAACGCTACGGGTGACTGTTTGACAATCATCTCAGCAGATTTGCAGGACCCTCCAGAATTAATTCTTGAAATGGCGAAGGAATGGAAATCGGGTTATAAGGTTGTGCTTGCAGTGCGTAAGGGTAGACAAGACTCTTGGATAGTCGAGTTAACATCGTCTTTATTTTACTGGGTGATGAAAAAGTTTATTATGAGCAACATGCCCTCCGGAGGTTTTGACTTTTTTTTGATTGATAAAAAAGTAGCTCAAATAGTATCCAGATGTCAGGAAAAAAATACATCTTTGCCCGGTTTGATCCTCTGGTTAGGGTTTGATCGCAAACTGATTCACTATAATCGAGCAAAACGAGATCTTGGAAAATCGATGTGGACATTTAGGAAAAGATTCGAATATTTTGTTGACTCAATAACGGCATTTTCTTATTTACCTTTAAGGTTAGCCTCTGTTTTAGGAGTTGTAATTTCTTTTTGCGGGTTTCTTTATATTGGGTATATTTTTTATTTGTATTTTTTTATTATGATTCCGCCTCCAGGTTGGTCGACAATTATGGTTGTCGTGTTATTTGTTTCTGGCATACAGTTGATAATGCTTGGAATGATAGGCGAATACTTATGGAGAAACTTTGAAGAAACTCGAAAACGTCCTGTATACGTGGTTGATGAAGCTATTGGGATTAAAGATCCTAATTGATTTTTTATTAGCTCGGTTTGCAAAGGATATAGAACCTAAAATGTGTTAGTCAAAATTGTTCGTATATCTTCTTTGATTTAGTTGAGCTGGATTATTTTTCATCCGGTCTGGATGTATGCTGTCGGCTAAAATCGTTTCTATATCTTGCTCTCGTAAACTAAGATCTCTAAGTCTTGTTGGCAGGCTTATAGAATGCATTGGGTCTATCAGTTTGCTGATAAAGTCATCTAGAGAAGACGCGCCACACTCCTCAATAATCTGATTTACCTTATTTGGTGCTACTTTAGGAATTGACTTTAATCACTTCTTTAATTGTGATACTTACGGCTAGGCCGTGTGGGATATGAAAGTTCGATATAATACAATTAGCCAACACTTAAACAATTAGCTAGAATAAAGACTTCAAAATTGCTGTTTTTTTTGAATAATAAATATGACTACTACAGATGTGTTTTTTCTTGGTGCAGGGAAGCCTATTTCCGGGGGGAAACCGGCTGCTCTTAAAGAAATAGATTTAAATTCTTGTGCGCTGGACTGGCAACTACACAGTCTTGAATCAATAGACCTAAAGAAAATATATTTCTTAGGTGGATATCAGATTGAAAAAATAATAGAACGCTATCCAAACCTTCATTATACGGTAGTTCCGGACTGGAATATAAAACCAATTCTCTATACGCTTTTTCAAGCTAAACTTAGGAAAGTTCCTACTCTCATAACATACGCAGATACTATTTTTAGAAAAGAAACTATCGCCCAAGTTGCCAGAAGTGAAGCGGATGTCACAATTTTATGCGATTCGCATTGGGAACTTCGATATAACAGCCGGGAAAAAGAAGACTTATTAATAGCGGAAACTCTTTTATTGGTTGACAGGCAATATTGCGAACAAACTTCAAATAATTTTTTAGATTCGACTAAAGTAGAGTTTACAGGCGTCATTAAGTTAAGCCCATCAGTTGCAGAATTTGTTAGCAGTCTGGAAGAATACAAAGTTGGATCATCGCTATTAGATCTAATCGACTACCTTTTTCATCAAGGCTATCAAATAAAAGTACTGGATGTGAAGGGAGAGTGGACCGAATTTAACTCCCCTCATGATATAACCAGGTTTCTCTTAGGAACTAAAGCAGAAACTCTTGCCCGCTTAGCACCTTTGGTAACAAATTGTTATATTGGTGATCAAGTATGTTTTACAACTTCAGAATGGAAGACAAAACGAAAGGAAATTATTTCCATAATTAAAAAAAATTTTTTAGACACCAAGTTAGTCGTTAGAAGCAGTGGTAAGGAAGAAGATACATGGAATGCTTCTAAAGCAGGATGGTTTAATAGCGTAATTAATATTGACGGAAATTCGAATGTTGCGATTACCGAAGCTGTAGACTGTGTAATTGCTTCATACGGTGACTTATGTTCAGAAAATCAAGATCAGGTTTTAATACAAAAATTTATTAAAGATGTAGCTTTTTCCGGAGTAGTGTTTACCTGCATTTTAGAAACAGGTGCCCCATACTATAGGATTAATTTTGACGACAAAACGACCTCCACAGAATCTATAACATTAGGAACGGAAGCTGACATTAGAACCGTTCTTGTCAAAAGAGAAAGTGACCACTATTTAAAAACTATTGATAAGAAACTCATTCCGGTTTTAGATGCGATTCAAGAACTCGAAAGATTATTGGGATTTCACAAGCTAGATGTTGAGTTCGCTGTCGACAAATCTGGGATTGTTCATATTTTTCAGGTTCGACCAATTGCTGTGGATCATAGTAATTTTGAAACTGACAAGAGTGTTTTTGACGCTTCAATTTTAAACTCGTCGCAAGATTTTCAAAGATTTCAAACCAAAACTCCTTTTGTTCTTGGTACTAAAACTTTTTTTGGAAACATGCCAGACTGGAATCCTGCAGAAATTATTGGAATCCGGCCTTCCCCTCTTGCAATAAGTCTGTATCGATGGCTGATCACTGACGAGGTTTGGGCGAAACAAAGAACAGAGTTTGGCTACCGAGACGTAAGACCAAACCCTTTGATTGTTTGTTTTTGTGGACAGCCTTATGTTGATATAAGAGCGAGCTTGAATTCTTTTATCCCTGCAGAGTTATCTGAAAAAACAGCGAAAAAATTTGTCGATGCCTATTTGGAAATTCTACTGAACAATCCAAGTCTTCACGATAAATTAGAATTTGATATTGCGCTCACCGCGTGGACACCCTCCTTTAAAAGAGATGCCGTAAATCGCTTAACGCCCCATCAAATCAATCAAAATCAAATTGATGAAATGGAACACGCGTTAAAATTAATTACTCGCAAGTCTATTTTACGACTTGATAAAGATATTGAACCTATAAAAAGTTTAATTATAAGGCGTGATTTGATTGAAAATAGCGCCCTATCCCCTATCGACAAAGCCATGGCATTGTTGGATGACTGTAGACGATTCGGTTCTTTGGCATTTGCCCATGCGGCTCGAGCAGGTTTCATAGCCAAAAGTTTTTTAAAAAGTTTTGTTTCTCTTGATATTTTAACCAAAGCCGATACACAGGCTTTTCTTAAAACAATTAAAACAATTGCTAGTGAATTTGAAGCTGATGGTAAACGAGTGTCCAATGGTGAACTATCAAAAGAAGCTTATCTTGAACGATACGGTCATCTTCGACCTGGGACATATGATATTACGGTGGAAGCCTATTGGGAAATGCCAGATAAATATCTTTTTTCACCCTTGAAGTCATCTATTTGTGAAAAGGATAAAGTTTCTGATTTTCAGTTTTCTAGAGTTACACGAAATGAAATAGAATTTAAATTTAAGACAATTGATAAAGACCTTACGTTTGATTTGATTATTAATTACATAAGAGAGGCCATTCAAGCTCGTGAGTACTTAAAATTTGAATTCACTCGAAATGTTAGCCGAGCACTGGATTTATTTATTAAACATGGGCTTGCCCTAGAACTTAGTCGTAAGGATTTGGCATTTCTCGGTATTAATGAATTTGAACAGCTAAAAGTTGGTTCTCTTTCGAAACAAAACTTGACTCCATTGATAAAACAACGAAAGAAAAATTATACTATTACCCAAATGATCGAATTACCGCAGCTCTTGTTTCAAGAATCGGATTTTTATTGCTTTGAACGACATGCTTCTCAGCCTAATTTTATTACAGACAAACGAATTGAAGCCGAAATAATTAGCTGTGAAAAAGGCAAAAACTTAGATCCTAATGAAAAAATTATCCTTATTTCACAGGCTGACCCTGGGTACGATTGGTTATTAATGAATAATATTAAGGGTTTGATAACAAAATATGGGGGTGCTAATTCTCACATGGCAATTAGAGCTGCCGAGATGAGCTTGCCTGCCGCAATTGGTATAGGTGACAAATTATACGAGCAACTTTTAAACGCAAAAAGAATTCAATTGGACTGTGCTAACCAGATAATCAGGCAGATCACATGAAACTTTTAGGAATAACTCAAAGGGTCGATATTGCCAATTCTTATGGAGAACGCCGTGATTGTCTAGATCAACGATGGTTTGAATTGATCTATTCACTTGGACTGGTTCCTGTTCCATTACCCAATGTATCTATTAAACGAATCGAACAATTATTAGATGAACTTAATATTTCTGCTATTTTATTTAGTGGTGGTAATTCACTTGGTAGTTTGGAGACTCGAGCCTCGGATTTAGCTCCTGAGAGAGATCAATTTGAATTTGCTTTATTTGAATGGGCTCTAAATCTTAGTATACCAGTGCTTGGGGTATGCAGAGGAATGCAATTGATAAATTACTGTTTGGGAGGAAAGCTAAAGGCGGTGCCAAGTCACACTTCTGTACGACACGTTGTTAAATTTGTTGGTGCACTTTCGGGTGAAGCTAATAGAGAAGTGAATAGTTACCACAATTGGGGATTATCAAATGTCGAGCTGGCGAAGAATCTTCAACCTCTAGCTGAAGCTGATGATGGTGTTATTGAAGCGTTTCAACATAATTCAAAGAAGATTGCTGGAATAATGTGGCATCCAGAAAGAGAACCTCAAACACATCCACAGGATATTCGCCTCATGAAAAATTTTCTTCTATGACACGAGCTATTATTCTAGCTGCAGGTCAGGGATTGCGATTACGCCCTCTCACCGATGACAAACCCAAATGCCTGGTTTCGCTACAAGGTAAAACCCTACTGGAACATCAAGTGCAGGCTTTAAAAAGTGAAGGGATACAAGATATTCATGTCGTGGGTGGCTATTGCTTTGAAAAAATAGACACCGCTGGCTATAAGTGTTCCTTTAACCCACAGTATAAAAAAACAAATATGGTCGAAACACTTTTTTCTGCAATTTCATTTATTGAGTTGGGTGGAAACTTAATAATTAGTTATGGTGATATAGTTTATGAAAAGAAAAACCTAAGGAAAATTTTGAGCTGTAATGATGAAATTTGCTTAATGATTGATCTAAATTGGAAACGATACTGGGACATACGCTTTCAAAATCCTCTATCCGATGCTGAAACTCTGCTTTTTGATAAAAATGGATATATAACGGAACTTGGGAAAAAACCATCCTGTCTTGAACACATACAGGGACAATATACAGGTTTGATAAAAGTGCGCTCGGATAAAATAAAAGAATTCATAAACTTCTATAAAGATCTTGACCGCAAAAAAAAATATGATGGTGAAAGTTTTTTAAACATGTATATGACTAGCTTTATTCAAGAATTAATTAATTCGAACTGGAAAATAAAAGGAGTTTTTGTAAAAAATGGTTGGCTAGAAGTTGATTCCGTTGAAGATCTTAAAGTTTATGAAAAACTATCCAAAGCTGGCGAATTAGCATCCTTTTGTCAATTGGAAAAATAAATATGAGTTTTATTCGTTACCTTTTGGGCCATGGTTGCCCTCAAATTCTTCGAAGACATCTAATGCCTCTTGGATGTTCAGGCCTTCTTTCATTGAATTTGCTATCGATAAAAATTAATAAGAATTCTAGAACTAATTAGAAAAGAATGGATTTGTAACTTTTAAAAAAAAATCTTTGACCTCTTGGCGGGAGACGCCTAAAATCGAAGGCATCCACCAGATAATAGTTGCGACAAACCCGCAATAAAAAAATAGTGCGAGCAATCCTTTAAAAAATAAATTTAATACGACTAAATTATTTATAGCTTGCACAAGTTCAAAAGAAAACCAACCACAACTTAAAACTCCGCCTAGTACTACAGTTTGATACATCCAGTCAAGCTTCCATCCGTGACTTCGACATATCCACCAAGAGACAATATTAGCATTCAATATAGCAAATAAGAGCATTTTTATAGCTAATCCTAGCGAACCTAATTGCAATCCTGGTAGGTAAGAATTGTGAGATGCCAATATAAAATATGAAGCAACTATACTGAGCCCCATCCAAATAATACCTACTGTAACATGTACTTTGGTTTCACAAGTAGCAAGTAACATTGATGCATTGAGTAATCCCAAAGATCTGAATGCAGCAAAAACCAACATAACAGCAAACACCGTAGACCCTTCTATAAAAGAAGCACCTAAAATGAATTTTATAATTTCTTCACTCCAAGGAATTAGAAATCCTGCTAAAAAGGCCCCTAAAGAAAAAAGAAAACGAGAAGCCTTATGATATATTTTGTTCATTCTCGCATAATTATTATTTTCATTAGCTTCGGCAATTTCTTTCCAAAAAATATTTTGCAAAGACATTGCTATCAGAAGACTAAGCATTCCAAAACGAAAACCAACCTCATAAATCCCTTGTTGGAATGAACCACCGTAATTTTGAAGTAACCAGCGGTCTGCAAACTCATAACTAAAACTTACAATTGAATAAAGAATAAAAGGTGAGCAATATCTTATATACTCTTTAAGAGTCAATCGAAAATCGAACACCTCGCTCTTTAATTTAGAAATAAATAGAACTTTGTAGGCTATTGCCACAAAAAATAAATGCTCAACAAAAATTAATCCAAAAATTAATTGAACTGAAAGAAAACCCCCAACCCAGAAACCGATAACGAGCAAGAGATGGGCAATAGCTATAGATAGATTAGTTAATTGAATTCTATGAGTCAGGCGCTTCGATTCTCCAATTTGAATCATGGTCTTCCAAACCGACTGTTGCATGAAAACTGCCACAAGAACTAATAAGACTAATTTTTTTTCATGACCCAACCAAATTTTATCAAACCAAGCGTCAGGAATAATTAAGCCAATAAATGATAAAGCTAAAAGAACCTGAAGTAACTGCCAACCAGCATAGCTAAGCAAAAACATCTTGCCTCGTTCTTTTTGGGAAATAAATGTTTGAAAAGCACTGGAAGTTCCCATGTCAAGCAAGTGCATAACTCCAACAAAAGTTCCAAGAAGAAACGCATAGTCCCCATACTCTTTAGGTCCGAAATCACGTGCAATAATTACGGTAGTAAGAAAAGATAAACCTCCTCTTAGATAATTAGCTAGAGCGCTAACTAGAAAGCGGGATGATATTGATTGATTTGACATATAACAAACTTTTACAAAAGAGATGAACTGAAGAAAATTAACTTATTATCTGACGACTGGTTTGTAGATGCGGAAATTATGACTCAAACTAGATGATTAAAATTAAATTGTTCTGAAATTGTTATCCAATTTAAAAAACTAGACTCCTAAAAATATTTTATGAAATCAGGAGCTATTGTTAAATTTATGGTTATTAATAAAGAGTTTTTTTAAAAAATAGCATGACTTTAAAAGGTATATTTTTATAAAATGGTCAAACCGCTTAAAATGTTAGATAATTTAATACATTGAAATGAGATATTTGGATAGGTACTCCATTATTCAGCTTTGTTGGCACTATATAAAAATATTCTCCAAGGTGAAGTATTATCTTCAAATACTTTCAACAACTCCCAGTTATTTTCCCTATAGTTTTTCACTTCCACAGATGAAATAATATACCTTCCACCCATTTCAAAAAATGCCTGGGTATTAAAATCTAGATTCTTAATCACACTATTTTTATTTTTGGTATAAAGTGAATTGGATAATTCTAATTCAGATGAAAAAATATAGCACCGCCCTCCATAATCATCAAAAGCCATCTGTATACCTTTACTTTTTTTTATCTCTCCAGCAATAATTTTTCTAAAAGCTTTCTTATGAGCAAGCGGATAATTGGGGTAATATCCATCTAATGTATAGAAGCCATTGTATATAGAAACTGCTGGATGTAGGCCAATACTAACAACTCGGTATGTCTCGCTTCGTTTACCTATATAATCTCTAATTTTCTTAAAAAGATCTTGTGAGTAAAACTCCCTGTAGGATGGTTTTCTCATTTTCTGAATTTCATCATGATAGAAAAATCCATAGAGTACCTGAAGTGAAACTAAGACCAATGCGATTAATGTTCCTTTTCGAGAATAGTTAACGATTAATTGAAGAGATAAGGCAAAAACGATAAACCACAACAAAGGCTCGAGAAATATAAAATAAGGATAAGAGATTTTTAAAAAATAAAAATTTTCCTTTAAGGGTGTCATAAGACCCGATTTGTAAGTGACAAATCCTAGGCAGGATAAAAAAATTAGAGCAAGCGAAAAGGGAAGTTTATATTCCTTGACCCTTCGATCAAATAAAATAAAAAGACCGATAACTGCCGCTGGCATAATAAAGAAAGTTTGCAAGCTATTATTAAAAGATCCGTTCAATGCAAACCTTTCGAGTGTACGAACAATAATTTTGTATACCCCGTAAAAAAAAGGGGGTTCGTCCGGGGTTCTAAAGTCAGTTCTAACACTTGTAAAACCACTATCGAAAATCATCATGTAAATAAGCCGATATTCCACAAGCAAGAATACCGTTGACATTAAAACAATGGCCCCAAAAAACTTTTTATTGAATTTTTTTTCAATGAACAGGTCGTAAGCCCAAACCAAACTCATAGCAAAAATTAACCAGAAAAATGAATAATAAAGGCTCGAATAAAAAGGTATGAGGCTAATGACTAACCAGTCTGTCCAACGACCAATCCCACGACGAATTAATAAAAAAGAACTCAAAACTAATGGTTGGGATGCAACGCTCAATCCGATCCCGGAAAAATGAGGAAGGACGGAAAAAGCTAAAGAAACACCCAGAGAAAGCGACTTCTTTTCCATTCCTAGAACATGTCGAGTCAGTAAAAGGTACATTCCGAATAAAGCAACTACACGTATGAAAATTTGATTCAAAAGGTAAGCAGGAAAGGGCCCAAAAAAATAAACCATCCACACCCTTACGTTAAACTCGGTAGATATGGAAGAGCGAGGAAGGCCATTAAGTATATTTGGGATGATTGTATCGTGTTGCCCGAAAATTTGTCCACTTTCTGCGAGCAGTTTTAATAACACAAAAGTGGACTCTAGGTGGTCATGAATACGAACATGGCTATCTTGACCCAAAATAATTAGCGGACTCAAATAAACAACCAAAAGAAAACTGGTTAGCCAAGGCAAAAATTTAATTTGGTGACCGCGTTCCAAAAATATTTTTAGTTGATCTTTAATGAGTTGTTCGCCTCTTTTTAAAAAATTACTTAAAATTTTCCCCTATAGCAATATATTAGACTCCCACAGAAAATTATTCCAAATGAAAGTCAAACGGTTCTAAAAAAAATAAAAATTCAGGAAAATATAGAGCAGTTCAGAAGAAAGTGAAAATGCATTAATAATATTAATTTAAACTCTGAAGGACATATTGAGTATTAACAATCATCAAGGTTCGACATCCTTACTCCAAAACTTTATCTTAGAAAATTTTTTTTTAAGTTTGCTCCACATTGTTTTGATATACATCCTAATACTTACAATGACAGTCACTAAAATGGTAGTGGCAGTCGCTAAGATAGTACTGAGATAGGACGCGGATCCAGGATCCAAGTAGGCATACGATGGGGTGGGAAAAAGCAATAAAAATAAGGTTATTCGGACAATTAACGTATTTTTTTTATTCATAACCCTGATAATTTTTATTTTTTTCGGTTTATAGCTATTTAACAGTATTTTCTTGATGATTTCAAAATTGTATTTGGTATATTTTTGACTCGATACATAAACTTAAACTTAGATTCTTTAATATGCAAGTAAAAAATATATCTGGAAAGCCCAAAGAACTGGCCAAGTAAATTTTAGCAGTACCCCACAAAATTTTAATTTCCATTAATATCAGGCTCAATATTTAAAAATTCGTTGTTGCTTAGAACCCGACGAGGTTTTTAAAAACTATTGAATAAAAATCTAAGGGGGGTGTAAAACTTTTATTGATTTCCACTAATAAAAAGAGGTTCTCCCTTGTGGATCCCGTCTCTAATTATCCCATCTAAAACTGTTGCTCCAGCTACCTCATAACCATCAGTGGGCGTGGGTTTCATTTTTCCTTTCAATAGTTTTGGATTTTTGAATATATAAGAAAAAATAGCCGGGAACAGATCCTGCAAAATATTAATATCGTCGTATTGCTCAAAATCTTTAGTTGGCCATCTAATTGCCAAGAATGTGGCAAACCTATCCTGAATATCAAGGCGGGAAATTTCGGACAGTTTATAATCATCCTTCCCTAGAACGGTACAATTTTTCGTTAGGCTTGGCCCATGATCACCTGCGATAATTATAATCGCTTCTGGGTCAATCGCTATGATGGCTTCAATATCTTGCTTCATTTCAATGTTAGCAGTAATCAACCTGTCCTCAAACATTTCTGTCTCATTATGTCGACAAACTCCTGCATTCCAACTATGGCCTGGGTACCATGAATGCATATAGGTAAACCGAGGGTCTTCCGAGGTTTCATTCCATATTTTAAGTTTTTCTTCGGCAAACTTTTTTTGAGGCATAGTTTCAAAAATAGTATTAAATTGAAATTCACCAATTAAAATTGCTCCCTCTATACCGCTTTCTGTTAATGTCCATAAGTTGTAATGGTTAGGATATGTATGGTCATAGCTGGAAACCACTTCTCCCCAGAAGAACTGATCTGAACTAAATACTCCGTAAGTCTCGTAGCCAAATCTTTTCAATAAATTTTGAACCACTCCATCCCCAGAAATAGGCCTTCTCTTATCCGCGCCATGAAGGGTTCTTCTTTCGAATTTACTTTTACCAGCGACAACTAGTGAAAGATCAAAGACAGCACCCATAGAGAGGAGGGAACGGGCTTCAATTGAATATGTGTGCGGGTAAAACGTAAACCCTGATTTTTGCAAATACTGTTCTTGGAGCTGGTTGTCGATACCATACCCAAGCATCACTTCGTTAATGACATATGAATCGTAAACTAAAAGGTAAATATTTGGAGTAATAACTGGTTTGTCAGTACCAACTAATTTTATCATCTCACTAGTTTCTTGATTTCGATTAGCTTTATGGGATTCGTCATTCCTAGCCTGTAATTGGGATACACTGTTAGTCAAAAAGAAAACAACAATTACAAGGTATAAAAACTTTCGACGATTGAGGTAAAAGAAGAGCCAACTCACTAGAAATATACTGCTAAAAACTGCCATTTGGATTCTAAGGCTTCCATATTCATGCCAGTGAAATGTCTGACTAAGAGCGGGCATAAAGGAAATTACAAATACTAAAGCCAAACCTAAAAGCATCAATGTTCGAGTGTTACAAAATTTTTCAAAAAGGATGGGAATAATAAATACAAAAAGCGCTGTGAAGATAGAGGTAATAAAAAATAAATAAACGGATTCAGCAAAAGAGACAACTTCAAGGTTGTTCAAGATATACTGCATTATTGAGGTTAAAGGAAGCAAGAGAAGAGTTAAATCACCAACATATAATTCCCTTTCTACTTTTTTCCTTAATATAGGTCTTATTTTTCTTATTTTGATAAAAACAAAAAAGACAATACTTGCAAAAGTAGCTACCAGCAGGGCATAGTTGCAAAAACGAGATGCAAAGAGTTTGTTAACTCCACTGGGAAGAGTAAATGAAAGAAAAAAGACATAAAGAGTTAAAGTCCATAATGGGGCAAGAAAGTAATACGAAAAAAATTCTACTTTCCAAATGTTTCTAAATTTTTCTTCAACCCGCATATTGTTTCGGGAATTCTGTAATTTTCAAGAATCGGATTTGTAAACAAAAATAATACAAAAATGGCCTACGGTTGTATATCAAACTAGACTATTGTTGTAAATAACAAAGTGTGAGCGATAATGGATATTGCCAAATGTATAGGGAGTGGGGTTGACTACCTTGGGTACAAAGCTCAACTGTTAAGTTTATCACATTCTTTTTAATAGCTAGATTTTGAGCTGCCGCTCTTTGGAGGCCTTTGAAAAATTTTATGATGTTTCCTCAATATTTATCTAGAAAAACATTGCATAAGGCAAAATCAAAAGTTGCCGTATAAAAACTCTGTTGTTTTGCCAGATAACATTGCTAACAAACAAAACCACCCCATTAAAACAATGAGAAGATTATGAGTAAAGCTACTTAGTTTATATTGAAAAAATGGATGGTATTTTTTGAGCTCAGTATGACCGCTATATATTTCAAGAGTGGGTTTATATTCAACCAAAAACTCCTGTGTGCTTGGCATGAAATATACGATAAATAATAAAAAACATAAAATCGCCCAGAACTGATAATCAATTAATTCTGATAAAAATAAACCGTTCAGTCCAAGCATGGCATGTATCATGTTCTGTGCGCCATTGACACTCTCTGCTCTAAATACAACCCATGTTATAATAATAATTGTAAAAGTTAGCATCCATGAAACCGTTTGCCCAAAGATGCTTGTTTTTGAAAAATCATGTCCTAACAAACGCCTAATGTTTTGGAATCCATGGTTTATAATAAGACAAGTACCGTGTATTCCACCCCATATGACAAAGGTCCATGAAGCTCCATGCCACAACCCCCCAAGAAGCATGGTGATCATCAGATTGAGCATACTTCTAATAGCGCCCTTTCTATTTCCTCCAAGTGAAATGTATAGATAGTTCTTAAAGAAGCGTGAAAGTGTCATATGCCAACGTCTCCAGAACTCAATGATGTTGGTTGATTTATAGGGTGAGAAAAAGTTAGTCGGGAGTACAATTCCAAACATACGGGCAAGGCCAATAGCCATATCGGAATATCCAGAAAAATCGAAATAAAGTTGGAAAGTATAAGCAATTGCACCGCCCCATGCATCTATGAAAATAAGAGACTCGTTTCCCTCAGCTATTTCAAATACAGGGTCGGCATAAATGGCCATAGAATCAGCAATAACTATTTTCTTAAACAATCCAATAATAAAAATTGTAATCCCTATTGCTAAATTCTCTGACTTCAACCTGTAGAGAGAACTTTTCATAAACTGAGGCATCATCTCAATATGTTGTACAATCGGACCTGCAATCAATTGTGGAAAAAAGGCTACAAACAGAGAATAGTTTAAAAGACTATATTCTTTAGTATTTCCACGATACGAATCAACAAGAAAGGTAATTTGCTGAAATGTAAAAAAGGAGATCGCAAGCGGAAGAAGGATGCTCTCCAAAAAAATATCACCAGATATTAAGGCATTGATATTATCAACAAAGAAGTTGGCGTATTTAAAATATCCTAATACTAAGAGATTTGCCGACACACCTATAATAAAAATTATTTTATGACGAACTTTTAATAGCGCAATACTCACTAAATAATTAAACAGAATTGAACCAACTAATAAAAAAACATATATGGGATTCCACCACCAATAGAAGAACAATGATGCTCCGATTAACCAGCTAAAAGCTATGCTATGATGTCCTCGACTACCTATGAAATAAAAAATAAAAATGGTGATGGGAAGGAAGGCAAAAAGGAACTCTAATGAATTAAAAAGCATGGGTAGTTAAACAAATAGTTTGAAGTTATTTAAGTTAGACCCCGGCCAACATTAGTAATGTTTAATCGAAGACATTTCCGTATAATAATCTTTTTTAACCTTATACAGATAAAAGCCTAATATCAAACATTTAGTTCGAAGCTTTTTTTTAGATATCAAATAACAAATTAAAAACACCTAGCTTTATTATGAGAGGCAATATTTTAAAATTTATTCTGGTTTGTCTGACTGCTTTAGGAGTTTCAGTTTTATTTTTGGGTTTGTGGGTTTCAAAAACTAACCCCGAGTGGGGGAAATATATTTTGAGTTTTGGCGGGATTTTTTCTGCGGGAGTTGTGGGACTATTTTGGTTAAAAGAAAATAAGGCAATAAAAATACTCCAATTACTATTTTCTTCCTTGTTGATTCTGGTTATTGTAAATCAATACTTATTATATCTCGATCGAAGTAAAGATTATAAATCTGCCCGAGCTATAGGAGTAGATTTCGACAAGAGAGATATGCTCGAGTTTACTAGAGATCTTAGAAAGAAAGGGGAGGAAGTCTATTTATACCCCAGTCCCCTGGTTTTTTTTAATCACACATGGGATAGAGTGAATTTAAGTTCTTTCTTCCCATTGGGAGGCAAGTCAAAGGCAACCACAGTATTTTGTCGTGAAGGAGGAACATGGACAACATACAAAAGCGATCGATTTGGGTTTAATAATCGTAATTCTGTTTATGGTTTAGAAAATCCTGCTGTTGTGATAACTGGTGATTCTTGGGCTCATGGTGTTTGCGTACCTCAAGAAGAAACTATTACAGGAGTTCTTAGGAAAAAAGGATTCAAAGCCATTTCCCTTGGTATACCCGGACAAGGACCATTGACGCAACTGGCAGGTTTGGTCGAGTATGGGCGCTTTTTCAAGCCCAAAGTTGTTATTTGGCTTTATAACATTAAAGCTAACTTTTTAAATAGGGAGAAAAAGTCTCCGATTTTATTAAAATATTTATCAAGTAATTTTTCCCAAAACCTGATCGAAAAACAGGAATCTTTGGACAGTTTTTGGTATGAGTTTAATGAAAATAGAATTTTTAAAGGCACATTGAACAAGTATAAAAATTTCTTAACATTCCATCTAATTAGAAAACACCTCAAGCTTTCTAATAACTCCTTGTCAAAAGAAAATAATAAGTATTTAACTAATGATAATATTGAGTTGCAGAAGAAATGGATGTTCTTGGAGCAGGTTTATAAAAAAGCTAAGTTTATAACAGAAGAGGCTGGGGCTAAGTTTTACGTTATAAACATTACTGCTCATACTGACTATGATAAAAAACTATCGCAAAAATATGACCTAATAACAAAACTAATGAAGAAACTTCAGATACCTATTATCGATATGCAAAAACAGCTTTCAAACTACGACAATCTACCAGAATCACATTCTCTTCATCGGATTGAAACGCTCATCGGTCCAGAAAATAAGCATTATAATAAAAAGGGCTATAAATTAGTCGCTGACCTTATTGACGAAAAAGGATGGCTAGAGGGCTTGAATTAGTTTTTTTATACTAGCAATGATTTCCGCGAGCATAGATTCGTATGCTGCTGTAAATGGTTTAGATCTAAATTAAAAGGTAAGCGTACAATGCATTTACATATGATAATTTTCTATCAACAGTTTTTTCAGCACTGGGGGTGCTAATCGTGTCAGATAAGAAGGATGGAGACTATTCTTCTGACCGAAATGGTGCCTATCGTGGTTACCTGAAACAAGTTAAATGCACGCACAAAATGCTAGACAATTTTCTTAAAAAACTTAACTCGAACCCGGCAACTAAAGATAGTACGGTCATTATTCAAGGCGATCATGGCTCAAGAATAACTCCTTTCTATCCCTTTATAGAATCGGCCGATCAGCTTACGAATGAAGATTACATACAATCCTACAGCACATTTTTTGTCGTGCGCGGTCCAAATCATGCCAATGAATACGACAAACGACCACTTGCATTAGATGAGTTTGGGAACTATGATTTTTGGAACACAGAACCCCTTTCCGAGGCAGATGAACCCAAATTAGTTTATCTTACTGACTCCGAACGCCAAGCGTACAAAGAATATCACTTGCCTCCATTTACTAACGGTCGTCCAACCAATGCATGGTAAATTAAACTTTTTCCACAAGGTGAACCTTTGATAGCTAGTAAGATAATAGAATTAAGATCTTATATGCCAAAAATAGAGCAGGCATCATGTCATATTGATGTTAAACAATTGCTCAGCTCACTACTACACAATGATGTCTGGTTTGAAAATGATCTTGGCGCTTTCAGTGCGCTCTTGCAGAAAGCAGACATCTCTAAGCAACTGCGGACAGGCTATCTTAAAAATTGGGGAAAAGATAATCAGGCCTCCGAGTTGGTCGAACCCTGGCTCAGCGTTACGACACTTTTACTATATAAACTAATCATTGATGAAAAGAAAAGCGGCGTTCAATCTCAACAGTTGGCAAAAAGAATGAATACACTTTATAAACTATTGGATTCCACCACAGAGCCATGGCTTTCGGCAGAAAGCTTAATAAGAAATAGCATCGAGAGCGATTTTCAAAAACTGTTCGGCAAAATTCCTTTTGATTTAAATAAAGAAATAACACCGTATGCGAATACCAAACCCCATTTACCAAGTAAAAAAAAAACTATTCCACTAACCGTTTTATTCTGGGAAGGACCTACTGCCAGAGCCTATTTGGAAACCATATATTCGCTCGGATTCACTCCTGAGAAAATAATTCATCTAGTTTCAGGGTTAGATATAAGTACTAAGAAATCGGTTGCTCCCTGGCTTCCTTCGGGTATCAGAAAATATTATGCGGCAAACTTGCAAATGGTAAAAATAAATTACTGGCCTAATTCTATTAACAAAAAATTCCCACTCTTAAAAAAATCAATTTTTGATGAAGTCCAAACCAGCCTTGGATTTGAACACTCTACACTTTCAGGAGCTAACGAACTTAAAGACTTGAGTTTCTATAGCGATAACGTAGAAACAATGCTCGTTGATGGATTACGTGACCCCGAACTTCATGCCAATTTTTCTAAACTTTCTAAAACAACTATGTTATTTACAGGAGGAGGAATCCTCCCAGGAAACATATTATCAATTCCGCAACTCCGGTTTATCCATATCCACCCAGGTTTTCTTCCAGACATAAGGGGAGCAGATTGTGTATTATGGTCTATTATGTTGACCGGTCAACCATCAGCAACCTGCTTTTATATGTCATCCGGTATTGATACCGGGGATATTATATTTCCTTGCTGGTTACCAAAAGTTAGCTTCCCCACTGACAACAATAACTATGATATAAAAATACTCTACCAAGCTGTATTTAGTTTTTTTGATCCTTGGGTTCGCTCCTATGCATTGCGTTATTTATTAGGCAAATTTAGTAATTTTAATACGATGCCGGCCATCCCTCAAAGCCTGGATTCTGGAACAACGTATCACTTTATGCATACATCATTAAAAAAATATCTACTGCAATTATTATTTCCTTAAGTTTTAGACTAAGGTGCTATAGGTTTGCGAAAATGACTACCGTGTAATCAATTTAATACTTTTAAAAAGAGCAATCATAGTGAAAGAATCTTATTTAAGTTACTACACAAGCAAATCTTTTTGTGCCCCCATATTCTTATTAGGTAACTATCTTAGCGAGCTTGAGCCGAGAAAACGACTTTCTACATGGAAGCGCTTGTTGGATTATATTTCTATTTTACTGGCATGCAATGATAAGTTGTTTGCCTTTCACAGGAAGATCAACCAGATACTACTGAAACAAACAAAAGAATACTCGCATTACGATTACGGTGAAGGCTACTTCTATCAGAGTTTTTCCAATGCATATATTTCCGGTTTCAGAGACACAACTGAGCGGGTTAAATATCTGGACTTGCGAGAAATCACGAAAAACAAATCGGTCCTGGATATTGGTTGTAACACCGGGTTCATCCTGATTAGTCTAGCTGATACCTATAAAAGTGGCTTCGGAATTGACTTTAACCCCTATCTCATAGAAATTGCCGATGCCACCAAATCATTCAGCAAAATAAATAACACCAGCTTTTTAGCCTCCTCTTTTGAGGATATCGACATCGAGGAATCGTATGATGTCGTTTTATCTCTCGCCAACCACTCCACCTATGACGGAAACACAAAACAAGACTTGGGTAGTTATTTTAAAAAAATATCAGATGTTCTTAATAAGGGTGGGATAATGGTATTCGAGTCTCATCCACCGGCCATTGAAAATGCCGAACAATTAGACAAAACTCTTGGTGCCATCAGAAATATATTTCAAATTGACAAAACATTTAAATTGCCACTCAAAGGTTTTCTTGATAAAAATCGCACCTATGTCATAGCCAAGAAAATCGAAAGTTGATTTCATTAACAAGTAGAGCCTTTAAGGAACTGTGCTAAATACTTTGCTCCAACCTTAGAACTGGTTCCAGCATTGTAAACATTTTTACTTATCAACGATTTATAATTAATGGATGTCTCTGCCAACACAAGATCATAAACAGACTGGCTTAAGTCATCTATCTTTTCTAAGGTCTGTATTATTCCGATTTTTTCACGAATCCACACTTCAAAGGGCTCAATATTAATAGCTTCATATTCCTGATTATTCACTTTTCTCGGAACATCAATAAATAGTACTGGTTTTTCCAAACCAAATGCATAATCTAATGCAGCACCTGACCAATCACTAATCATAAGATCGGACTGGTGGAGGGACTTTTGGCTTGCAACATCAATTTCATAGACAAAGTTAGAATTTTGTTTATGTTGCCTGATAATCGCATCTAGTTTTGTTTTTGAAAATTTTACCGTTTGCGGGTGGGGCCTGAGTGTAACGTGAAATCCGTTTTCGAGAAGATTTAATATGATTTTTTCACCAATATATTCAATTAAAGAATTCTTTCCCCATGAAGGAGCGATCAAAATTTTTTTAGGATTATTTGCTGGTTTTTGATTATACCTTCCCCTGGCTTCTACAATTGAATCCATACGACCATATCCATGCTCAACGAGTTTTTTTGGTGGAAGGCTATATTTTGCTTCAATCGCTCGTACTTCCCTAGTGTGATGTGGACCTGCACAAAAAATAGTATCAAATTTATCAAAAGCTCCCATGCGATATACCATATGAAGGCTAACTAAAGAATGTTGAATGTAAACATAGTGAACGGGATTTCTTGATCGTTTTACTTGATACTGATCAAGGTCTGGCATAGTCATGACCATAATATCTGTATCTATATTTTTAAATAACCAATCTCTAAACGCACCTTCATCAATTTGAAAACTCTTAAGGTTAGGATGTTTATAGCAAAGGCCTGGATCGTTTTTATTCGATGAAATATAACATGCTGGAACATTTGAAAAATTCAAAAATTCCTTTAAGAGCCCTTCAAGGTGCACCCAATATTCTTTACCTTCTGAATAGAAAACTATTCTACGGTGTGATTTTGGGAGTTGCATTATGGCGACTACATCCAACAAATGCCGAATAAAATCCATCATTCCTGTTTTTCCTTTGTAAGAGCCTTTTGTCTTAAATATTTGTTGGCAATATCCCTTGCAACTTCTAGAGTAGGTTCTTCGACCCCTGGGAAATAATTAGTTGCAAGAATACACTTTTCAAAGAAATATTAAGTTTAACCAGACATGTTCTTAAATTCTCCAAAGCATGAAAGGGTGGCTCCATCACTCGGATAGCATAAAAGAACTATTGATAGTTCATTACTGTCAAAGTCCTATCTTGGTCTTTCAGAATTCGAGTCTACAGTAATCTACACATCTTTTTCTTTAGGCAAATCATTAATTTTAAAAATAGTAAAAGGAAGGGCCATAATAAAATAAAGTAACATCACAACCTCTGAATCATAAACACTTGATTCGAAAAATCCTCCAAATAAAAATGAAATCCCGGCGGCAGCACTTCCAAATATCACCCATTTTTCAGGGAAGTGTTGACTTAAATTTTTAGAAAATCTATGCAAAGAAACAAAAAAACATGTCCAGATCCCTAACCAAGCAGACAATCCCAATGCTCCTGTATCAACCGCAATCTGAATAAAGTTATTATGCATTCCTCTGAATCTTTCAACATAACCAGTTGGGTCAGGATACTGCGAGTGAACCAAATCAACACACCGAAAACCACAGCCAGTTAAAGGGTGGTCCTTAAAAATCTCCCATCCAACTTTCCAGAGTTCAAGCCGCATCCGAAATGTTTCATCTTGGCCGCTAACCATTCTATTAATTCTATAACTCAGATGTGTCACGAAAGACGTGTCTTTCATTATACCGCTTTCATTTTTCCAAGAAGTCACGTTCAAAATTCCCGATTGCATCTGGCTGCTATAAACTAGAAGTGAACCCAACAACAAAAATACTAATGCAATAGTCTGTTTCCTTCTCCATAAAAATCCCAAAAATAGAAATGCTGTTAAAAAACCAAACCATGCTTGACGGGTTAAAGTAAACAAAAGACAAGTAACTATTATTACTAAACTTAAAAAAAATAAATTTTCTTTTGGACGTTTGAATATAATTCTAGCTAAGACAAACACACCCACAAGCATTAAAAGTCCAGCAAATGTCATATAAACACTCATCGATCCCTCTACCCGGTTCATCGTCGAATTAACTCCTCCTCCCCACCTTTGATAAAAACCATATAAAGAAGCTAAAGTTGCCGAAATAATGAGAAAGGTTGACAATGAAGTGTGAAGACTTTTATCACTAACACAGTTTACCACCCAGAAAAAAATCAAAACTTCTAACAATTTTTTAAGTGGTTTAAAGCTATAACTCATATCAAAAGCATCCACTACTGCTACCAGACAAGTTAATGCAAACAATAAAAAAGGGACTCCTAAAGGCCAACGCTGTTCCTGCCAGTTTTTAGCAATATGAGTACGGAGTAACCAAGCTATGCCTCCTATTCCTGCAGCTATTTGAGTTATGCTGATTGAAAACATGGAAAACGCTACAAACAAAAACAAGGAGGTGGTCACTATCTTGTCAAGAATAGTAAGAGCTTTTTTCGGGAAATATTTCATTATGTGTTTTTAAAATGATAAGGACTCAAAATACATTCTGAAGTATAATTATGCGTTTAATACATAGAAATTGCTGGCTGATGTATGCAGTCGGTTGAGTTTTTAATCTAAGAATTATGAAAGTATAGCTTGAATTATTCTGAATAGAGATCATAAATCGGAGAACCAATATATCATAGCAGACGTTGCTTTGAGGGTTAATTTTTGATCCTCTGTTAGTCATGCGCAACTTCTCCAAGGCTCTCGGACTGGCTAAGGTGTGTCTGGGTTTTGCCGATGGTTGTGCAGATATAATCTATAATTTATTCAAGACCCGGTGGCCCATGAACGAGGTCAATTCGTTTGCGGTAGCCTTTGGCAGTTACCTTGCGGATCGCCCAGAGCTTGTTTCCGAACAGGTTGATTAAGAAACGAGACGGTCGAGCCTGTCTGAAGGATGGAATTAATAAGCTTGGTTTCACGCTGCAACCTGGTTTTAGAAACTTCGCGTTGATAGATATCGGTGGTTCGGAAAGATCGGCGAAAATATGTTCCTTGCTGGCCAAAGATAAAATTATCATCAAAGGTAGATTTCGGGAAGCCTGTATGCGACCATATATCCGTGTCGGCCTCGGCCCGGTTGATCAGATAATGTACCTTGTGGAGAAATTGGCGGTGGGGTTAAAGATATCTGCTGCGGGGTCCTGATTTTGGTCAATACCACCAAGGTGGGCAGAGTAATTATAAAATGTATTCTTTCGAAAAAAATTGGAGTGTGATCGGGAACCTTTGGTTCTGATATAATGACTTGTATTTGCCGGAAGTTAAGAACCTGTAACGTTTTTCCCTGTATTTCCTTGACGCGCGGATTTTTAGATCATGCAGTTTAAGTTTTTGAGGTAACTTCCATTGTTTCGCTCCTGATATTTTTGGCAGGAGTATTTGCCAGTTTGTTCCTACTTAATTATGTCCTTGAATCCACAACCTTACATAAAGCAAAATAGTTTTATCGGAGTGCGTCACCGTGAGGATTTGAAAGATATTCTCCCGCGTTTTCACGAGATTCGATCCCGTTTAGAGTCTGAAAAATTAAGTTCCTATCAAAAGACTATTGTTAGAGATGCGATAGATGAGGTCTTGGAGGAAACACTCCCCCCCGATGGGAACCCGCCCTTTGCCCTTCAGTCATACAACGTAGAAGAAATTTCACGTTTAAGCAATGAGGATTTGCCTCGTTACATATTTTATCGATATCGCTACGACACTTTCCCGAAGAGAAAAAGGCTTGATTCTTTTCCTCCCTGCTTGCAAATTGAGCCGGCATCTGTTTGTAATTATCGATGCTTGTTTTGCTATCAAATTGATGAAGAGTTTACTACAAAATCTAATGGAATGATGGGAATGATGTCGCTCAGCCTGTTTAAAAGAATTATCGATCAGGCTGAGGGTCAATGTGAGGCAATTACTCTGGCCTCCAGAGGTGAACCGTTGATCTGCCCCGACATCGAAGCCATGTTACGGTATGCGAGAGGAAAGTTCCTTGCTCTCAAGTTAAATACCAATGCCTGGTTTCTGGATGAAAAATTGTGCCACGCAATTTTAGAATCGGGTGTTAATACTATAGTGTTTTCTGCCGATGCTGCTACTGAACCCGCCTATAGCGCATTTCGGGTAAATGGCAATCTAGAAAGGGTTCATGAAAACATCAAACGATTTCATCGTATTCGCGAGCGTCATTATAGTGAATCACGAACTATCTCGCGGGTTTGTGGGGTAAAGGTTCCCGGCGCTGACACTCTGGAGACTATGGAAAAATTCTGGGGCGAACTGGTGGATCAAGTCGCGTTCGTTAAATATAATCCGTGGGAGAATTCCTATGATCAACCTGTTAACGATATATCAGAGTCCTGTTCCGACTTGTGGCGGCGCATGTTTATCTGGTGGGATGGGAAGGTAAATCCCTGCGATGTCGATTACAAATCCAAACTTAAAATAGGAAGCGCGTCCGAAGGTGACTTGGCCGAAATATGGCAGTCTGGGAAATACACCCATTTGCGTGAAAGTCATTTAACTGGGCGAAGATGTAAGGAATTTCCTTGCAATCGTTGTTCGGTGGTTTAATTAGGGTGACAACATGATTCCAGTATTAATGTTAGGACGAGATGGCAGTGTCGGGTTTCCCGGAAAAAATACCTACCCTGTTTTGGAGAGACCTTTGATGGCTTATCCTTTGCTTGCGGCCAGAGCCGCAAAGTTTGTGGATGAGATTTATGTGTCAACGGATTCTGATAGTATTAAAAAAGTTTCTCTTGAATATGAGGCCGAGGTTATAGATAGGCCCCCGGAATTGGCCACTAAAGAGGCTCTTGGAGAGGATGCATATGTGCACGGGTTTCAATGCATCAGGGATTCCCTGGGGAAATCAATAGAAATGGTAGTGCTTCTTTTTTGCAACGCTCCTACTATTCTTGGAAAGACTATTGACGCGGGAATACAGGCTTTGAGGGATGATCCCACTTTAGATTCTGCGATTACGGTATCGGCCTACAATATGTGGAGTCCTATAAGAGCGCGTAAAGAAGGTCCCGATGGATTGTTGCAGCCTTTTGTTCCCTTGGAAACTTTTGGCGATCTTAACGCCATCAATTGTGACCGCGATTCGCAGGGAGATGTCTTTTTTGCCGATATGTCTGTGTCCATCGTGCGACCGCGTTGTCTGGAAGACCTGAATTATGGGATACTACCGCAACGCTGGATGGGACGTCGTATTTATCCTTTAAAACAATGGGGAGGATGCGACGTGGATTACGCCTGGCAGATTCCCAGCGTAGAATACTGGTTGAAAGAGCACGGATTCACCACGAAAGCCACACCCTATTTTTAGATCCACAAAATTATTTCTTTTTATTTGTGAATGAATGTAATGTCAGTGAAACCCAAAGATCATATTTCCCAATTACAACGTTTGCGTAATGTGGAGGACCGCTCTAATTTCTTGAGGCTGGACAAAAACGAAAACCTGTCCGGTTTTTCCGATGACGTCATTGAGGATTTCCATCGGCACATCACGTCCGATTTTATAACCACCTATCCGGACGCCGAACTCCTGTACCGGAAGATCGGCAAACGGCTGGATTTGGATGTGACGCAAGTTTATCTTTCATCCGGGTCAGACGCTAGTATTAAAAGCGTTTTCGAAGCTTATGTCGAGCCTAATGATCAGGTGGTGGTCATCAGCCCCACTTACGCGATGTACTACGTTTATGTGAAAATGTTTCAAGCCGATTTGCAGGAAATTTGTTTTGATCCAGGTTTTATTTTGCCAGTGGAACGCGTGTTGGATAAAATTTGTCCGCAAACCAAGCTCATATGTATAGCCAATCCCAACAGCCCAACCGGGACAGTTTTTTCGCAGGAAGAGCTGGCACAAATTTTGCGTAAGGCAGAGGACAACGATGCGCTGTTTCTGGTCGATGAAGCTTACTACGAGTATTATGGAGAAACTGTCCTTGATTTGTTCGGCGAGTCCAAGCATCTGCTCGTCACCCGCACCTTCTCCAAGGCTTTCGGCTTGGCTTCGGCGCGTCTGGGTTTTGCAGTAAGTTGCGCGGAGGTCATCGAAAATCTTTTCAAGACCCGGCCTATGTATGAGGTTAATTCCTTTGCTGTAGCCTTGGGTAGTTATCTTATGGATCGCCCGGAGTTAGTTGCCG
>CAZOYP010000033.1:0-26536 GCA_964584125.1 uncultured Nitrospinaceae bacterium
GCCTAAGAGTTATATTTTGATCTATGGCTATTTTATGTTATCTGTCTGATTCATTTCGGTGTTGTTAGAAAAATTGGGGGTAGTGCTAAATGATATTAAAAAAGAACGCATTGATTTTTTTTCAATACGTGCAATTAAATTTCTTTATCATAAAACAACCTAACATAATTATCTTTATAAAAAATATATAAATTATGGGAGTTATAGAATGAAAGTTCTTGTTGCAGATAATCTTTCAAGCTTGGGGGTCGACATACTTAAGCAAGAGCCTGGTATCGATGTCGACGTCAATACAGGTTTGCCCAAAGAGGAACTGATAAAGATAATTTCTTCTTACAATGGGCTAATCGTCCGCAGCGCGACCAAGGTCACCCCTGATGTTATTGAGGCGGCAATAAACCTTAAGGTTATAGGGCGAGCAGGTATAGGCGTAGATAATATTGACGTGTCCGCTGCGGGAAAGAAAGGTATCATTGTAATGAATACTCCTGAAGGGAATGTCATCACCACCGCAGAGCATACGATGGCGCTTATGCTATCAATGTCGCGCAATATTCCACAAGCGCGCTCTATGCTCAAAGACCAAAAAACTTGGGCTCCAAAAAAATTCATGGGGAAAGAACTTCATAGTAAGACTTTAGGGATTGTTGGTCTAGGTAGGATTGGAACTATAGTTGCTGAGCGTGCAAAAGGATTTTGCATGAAAGTTTTGGTCCACGATCCTTTTATATCTCAAGAACATGCAGAAAAAATTGGTGTAGAAGTTGTTGATTTTCCCACTCTTTTAAAACAATCAGACTACATATCTCTGCACACACCCTCACTCGACGGCAAACCTTTATTAAGCACTAAAGAGTTTAGCATGGCTAAACCTGGGGTTCGTATAGTCAACTGCGCACGTGGAAACCTTATTGATGACAATGCACTTATAGAAGCAATTAAAGCAAAACAAGTAGCTCAAGCTGCTCTTGACGTATACACAAAGGAACCATTATCGCCAGACAGCCCACTACTAAACATTGATGAGATTATCTGTACTCCTCATCTAGGCGCGTCGACCGAAGAAGCTCAAGAAAAAGTTGCGATTGCGGTTGCAGATCAAGTTGTTGATTTTCTTAAAAATGGAAACATCCGCAACGCGGTCAACATGCCATCTATTGATGCTGATACCCTAAGTAAAATCCAACCCTACTTAAAACTAGGGGAGGACTTAGGAGTTTTTATTTCCCAAATTCTAGATAAACCTCTTACTGGCGTAGAAGTCCAATACAATGGAGAAGTCGCCGAGCAAAGAGTAGACCCCATTACGATATCAGTTTTAAAAGGTCTTCTCACCCGCAATATTGAAGGCATCAATATGGTTAATGCTCCTTTTATTGCGAAAGATCGTGGAATCGATGTTAAAGAGTCCAAAAGCACAGAAGTCCACGAATATACAAGTACCATCACAGTTACTGCAAAAACCAGTGACGGTGAACGCAGTGTAGCAGGTTCTGTCTTTGGAAAAGGGGATTCAAGAATTATCCAATTCAATGAGTTTCATTTCGAGGCAGTACTTTCAAATTACATGCTTGTGCTTACCAACATGGATGTTCCGGGAGTTATAGGGAAACTCGGGAGTGTTTTAGGAACTAACAATATAAATATTGCAGGATTTCATTTAGGCCGAATTAAAGAGGGTGATAAGGCTGTAGCTGTTGTCAATATAGATTCACAACCCAATAACGAGACGGTTCAGGCACTACGCGAAATCACAGGCGTGTTAAATGTTAGCACGGTTGTCTTGTAGAACCAAGCTAACCAAAAACTTCTAATTCACAAAAAAATAAGCGGAAAATAAAACATAACCTATCCTTTTCTATCCCCATCTCTTAATTGTTATTTTACTATTAGTTTTATTCCTTGTTACCATCATGCGCTGATCCTTCTGAAGAATTTTCTGTGCTGTCCTTGATTTCCTCTACCCCAAAAACTTTGGCAATAATTTTATTTGTCTCATCAAGACCAAGTATATTATAGACTGCATTGGCTGATTTAAAATGAGAACTGGTAAATAAGCTGAGAACTTTTTTACTTGAATAACCAAGCATCATAAACTCATGAGCATAGTTCTCTGCAACGAGACGCAAAGTATCCTCATCAGCATCTTCGTCACCTGTAGGGGGTCCCGCATCAGGATCAATATCATCCTGAATCTCATATACATAAATGACATGGTAGCCAAATTCGGTTTTCACTGGCCCAACTACCGCTCCCTCATCAGCCGAGAAAGCAGCTACTTCAAACGGTCTCACCATTGCACCCTTGCCGAACCAACCCAGGTCCCCTCCTCTTTTCTTAGATGGGCACTCGCTAAACTCCTCTGCTAATTTAGAAAATTCTTCACCATCATCTATTTTCTTTTTTATTTCGTCAGCTAATTCTTTGCTCCCAACCAGAATATGCCTTGCTTGCACCTTTTTAACTTTTCTTTCCTTGTTGGCCATTGAAGACTTCCTATTTTAAATATACGACCGTTCAATAAAAATGGATTCTAAAGCACTTGCCTAAACAATCCAATCAGTTCATCTTGTTGGCACAGCATTTTTTGTATTTTTTTCCAGAACCACAAGGACAAGAATCATTTGGTTTAACTTTATCTTCGAACATTGATATTTTGGGGCCCGATTTTAGCAAGTCTTCTCCTATTGATTTGGTTTGCTTGTACCTTTTTTTTAAAGTTTCAAAGAGATCTGGATACGTCTGATTAAGCCCCAAAAGAATTTCGCTCTCCCTGGCAGCCAATTTACCATCCACCTCTGCCCTCTTATTTTCATCAAAATAATACGCATATGTAAAAATAGGTTTTAAACTTTTATCATCTAATTCAAATGGATAAAAAACCAAATTCACATCACGGTTATCGATTCGCGGATCAAGTTCATAACTGTCCTCAGCAAAATATTTTTCTTCCTCACATGCAAAGTTGAGGTTCTCGCTATTCCGAGGAAAGCACTCCATGTAGTTTACGTACCTACCTGACTCAAGCACAAGATAAGACTTTGGATCTTTTTCTCCAAAAGCCTTTGCCTCTGTATATCTTTGCTTAAATAAAACTAAGAGTTCCTTTGGAAGGTTTTTAACAAAACCCTTTATAATTTCAGATTGGACCTTGGTATATTTTTTTTGATTTGGAAGTTGCCCCTGAGTTTTATCAAAATTGAGGAGAAAATTGATCTGGTTATCCGGATTATCTTGTTGAGAAAATGACAAGGTAACATGCTGGCAGTCACAAAAAGGATTTGTGCAATAATAATCCTCGAGAACATAGGTGTGCTCGTAATCTTCTTCTTCAAACCTATATGGAATTATCGAGTTTAGGCTTTCCTGCTCATTAATTATTCTATATGACTCGATGATACTTCTCCTTAAAAATAAAATTTTTCGAACTTATTTTAGATTTTGTCAGCTGATGTCACGGACAGCTCTAATTGCATCCTTAGTGATATCTTCCTTATGATTACTGTTCGCATGACCATATCTGAAATAAAAAATACACGCTGTCCCATGAGGGCGTTCATCGGAAGTCCACGTAGTAAAACCTCCTCCAGGAGAAAACGCTGGGTCAATAAAAATTTCAAACCGATCCATATCCCGTATATGAACATCTTCATCAAACAAAGACTCAGCTTCATCTAAGTTCGGCATCCGCCAATCGACATAACCTGCGAATTTCTTATTATTCAAAGATTTTATATAGTCTTCTGCCATAAACCAATTACACCATTTACTAGTATCCTGATAAGAATCTGTCTGATTCCACATCAAATTAGTTTCTTTATCAGTTACCGTACCATCACCATTGTCAAAAAACCGTTTTTCATCCGTCAATGTCAAACCCCCTTCAAGTTTCATCTAGCTGTCTCTAGCTCGAAAATTACATATAGTTACAAAAGACCGTCTTCTTTAAGAATATCACGAACAAGCCGACTTGCACCGCGAGACGTTCTATAAGCATCATCATAGGTCGTAACACCTCTTCGGTATCCGAAACGTACAGCCTGAACTTTATTTCTCACTTCACTTGTCCAGCATAAAAAACCAAAGCCGGGAGCAAAAATCTCGTCCACGGGAACTTGTTGGCCCATGTGATCTTTATTAGAACGTTTTTTATCATACAAGCTTCTAGCTTCTGAGGTATTTGGCATACGCCAGTTACTGTAACCTGCATATTTTTTTTTATTCAATTCTTCAGCATAATCACGTACCTGCACCCAACTCATCCATTTGCTAGACAGTTGATACGTATCATATTTCATCCACACCAAGCACTTGGAAGGCTCAATAATAATACCATCCTTTCCCTCCTTAAATCTTGCCTGATCCAACACAACCTGTTCCGTCATAGCACCTTCCCTCAGGGTATGCCCTCTTCAAATAGCTTTATTATTAAATACTTTTTTTGTAAAAAAATTCTAGTTTTGTGAATTATTTTTTAATATCACGCACAGCTCGAACTCCATGACTGCGCAATCCGTTCTGATGCCACTTAAAATCTCCATTATAAAATTGAAATCGTATGACGAGAGCTTTATCAGTTTTATGCAGCGTTTTAGTCCAGCAAGTTTGGCCGGCTCCTGGGGGAAATTCTGGAGCTAGTAATACAGTATCGCCATATTTATCGGTAACGGGATTACCAGGATCATATATTGTTTGCACCTCTTTTCGAGTTGGCATTCTCCAATCGGCAAAACCCGCAGATCTATGCTGATTTAAACTCGATATGTAGTTTTTCGCCTCAGCCCAACTAATCCATTTATCCAATTCAAGGAATGAATCAGCCTCTTTCCACATAAGCTGTGTTTCGTTATCGGTCACTGTCCCGTCACTATTATTAACAAACCGGGGCTCGCCATCGACTTCTTCTGATTTAAGTTTAAGCTGGCGTACTAGTCTAACCGCACTGGGAAACCCCTCATTCTCCTTAGCTAACCAATACTCGTAGGCCGACCTTAGATCATAACCCATAGCCGCTTTGGCACCACGAGTTTCACTTGTCCAAGTGGAAAAACCACACCCTGAAGGAAAAATTGGATTAATATGAATTTCTCCTCCTTCAACATCCGTATTGCTATATTCTCCGTCATAAAGAAATTTTGCCTCTGATGCATTAGGTACTCTCCAGTTAGAATAACCGGCAAATTTTTTCTCATTCATTTCTTTGGCATAATCTTGACTTTCATGCCAAGTGATAAGGCGCCCCAATTCAATCCAAGTATCATTTTTAAACCACATGACTTGATTCGCCAGATCGGAGATGGTGCCATCTCCATTATCAACAAAATCCGGCTTTTTGATTATTTTCTCAGTCATTTTATATAAATTTACTCCGGATTCACTATCTTCTTTTGGGGCGGGTTGCTACCTTCTGAACCGGCGCTTTCCGACAACACCTAACTGAACCAAAACTATATTCATCTACATAAACTTCTTTACCCTCGGAGAAATCATATCGAGGTCTGCGTGTTGAAGTATCTCCTCCCAACCAACTGACCTTAAATGCTCCCTCCGGAAAAACAGGGTCAAAGTGCAAGGTCGCTCCACCCTTGCCTGGGTTATCATGAGCTTCGTCGTATAATGTTTTAGCCTCGTCGAAAAAGGGCAATCTCCAGTCATCAAATCCACCGATTTTACGTAGATTTTTTCTATCGGTATACTCAACGGCCTCGTGCCAATTAAAAAACTTTCCCTTATCCTGCCAAGAATCCTTCTTTAGCCAAAAAATATTTGTTTTTGTGTCAAGCACAACATGTGGTCCTTTTTCAACAAAACGCTTTGGTCCGTCATCCACTTTAACTGGAGCGTCACCTTTAACTTGCTCAAGTTCCTCACCCATAGTATTTCAAGCCTTTAAAAAAAATTTTAGTCCCCAGTATAACCAATCTCTACATTTCCTTCGTCAACGTCAACAATTACAGGAACGATATACTTGCCCTCGGTGTATTCAAGTAACTTTTCCAAACCATGAGAGTTCGTGTCAACGTTAACGTATACAAACGCACGGTTCATTTTTTTAAAATCATCACGCGCCTTGCGAGTATGCGGACAGTCTTCTTTCCCAAAAATCATGTAATGAGACATATTTTTTTAAATCTCTTTATCGATAGGCTTAAGGATTTATCGTTCAAACTTTTTAGTATCTTTACGCCACTCTGGTTCGTAGTCCTCGCGATCTCCAGCATCTCGAACAACACGAGCATGTGAGTACTCGTTATCCTTATGCTCCCACATTTCATTCCCTGTAATATAACTAAACTTTTCCGCATATTGATGATAGTCTGGCTTTTCCACATAAGTCCAGGTGTTATGCCCCCCACCCTCGGTAAAAAGCTCATCAACATGGATTTCAGCACCATCTTTATCTGTGTTACTTTTGGTGAAGGAGAACATTGTTTTAGCTTCTTCGGTACTGCATAGGCGCCAGTCATCGAATCCGGCAAATTGCTTTTCATTTAAAGATTCGCAGTAATCCTGCGCTTCAAACCAGTTGATGCCATATTGAAATTCTGCATAAGAATCCGATTGAGCCCACATCAGATTACTGCGTGTATCACTAATAGTCCCATCCCCATTATCAACAAAAGCGGGAACATCTTCTTCGGCTAATTCATCTTCATCTCCCTCTTCCTCATCGCCCCACTCTTCTTCACCAAGCCACTCGGTATTCAGCTCTTCATTCTCTTGATCGAGCACACCTTCTGACTCCTCTTCTGGCTCCCGCTCTCCCTTTAATTCTTCATCAGACATAGCAACACCCCCTTACACACGTCTTATTTTTCTATACTTACAAAAGTCAAATGTTGTTGACATCTATTTACAAATCTCTAGTAAGCCTAGCTGCAGTCCCCGTAGTGGATACAGACTTGTCAACACAAACCTCTTTACCAGTAGGATAATAGCTTTTCCAAGCATAGGAATCATATCGAGTCTCAGAAGTCCAGTAACTGCTCTCACCTCCTGCCTGATAATTAGACACCTTCCGTTCTTTTCTTTGAGCCATGCTTAAAAATATTTTTTGGTATGTTGCTTTATCTTTGAAAAGAGATCGAACTTCACTTTTAGTAGGAAGTCTCCAGTCATTATGACCAAGATAGCTCTGCTCATTACAGGCCTTCACGTAGGCATCTGCCTCATCCCAATTGAGCCATTTACCAAGCTCTTGCCTGGAGTCACGAATCGACCACTGCAAATCATTGTCAGTATCAGAAACTGTGCCATCGCTGTTATCTTTATATGCGCACTCTGCTAAGTCCACCAGAATATCCACCTCATTACTTTACTAAACAAAAACAGAAAATTAACCTTTACGAAATCAGCGCCTCAGTAAAAACCATGACTCCAATAAAGCAAATCCGGCTCAAAAACCAATTGAATTTTCAGGATTAACAGATACTAAACTAACATCGAAAAATTCTATTTTCAAGTCCAAAGCCTTTAAAACCAAGTACTATACAGATGACTATTCTTTGCTAAAGTTAACGCCATCCGCCACCTTGTGTTATTTGGTCTTTTACCTGCGGAACAGCAGTAATTTTAAGACGACTATTGTCAAACTCGCCCCGCACAAAACGAACACTGGTATTGAGCTCATCGCCTGTCTCCTTATGTCCGCCCCGCCCGCTATTAAAAGAATAACAATAAGCAGTCATTGTTCCTCGCGTATGAGAGGTCCATGTATCGTAACCACAGCCAGCAGTAAAAACAGGGTCAATATGAATATTAAAACCGTACTTATCTATGACTGACTTTTGCTTATCAAACAAGCTATGTGCTTCACGTTTATTAGGAAAGCGCCAATCGCTATGACTGGCAAAAGACTCAGAATTTATTTTATCCAAGAGCCTTTGCGCGTGAAGGTAGACTAAAAACTTTTTCAGTATCAAAAACGAGTCTTCTTGCATCCACATCAATTTGGTCCATGTGTCGGTAGCCGTACCATCTCCATTATCGATAAACCTTTGTTCGGTCATCTAGAAACTCCCATTAAAATTCAGAGAACAAAACCCATCTTACTATGCGTGAGGGCAAAAATTGCAAAAAAAAAGCCGAGAGGCCCAAGGCCCCTCGGCTAGAAATACTAAGAACGGTTTAACGATCTCTTTCTTTCACGTGTGCCGCACCACCGAAGAGACCTCGCTCGGTACCTTCAGGCATTCCGAGACCAGGTTCAATATAAGTCCCTGGTGTTACGTGATCCATAGTGTAGTCTGGCTGATATGTCTTTCCAGAACCCGGATCCATCTTCCAGTCATGGAAGAAACTCCTATCACGGCTTTGACAGTTCAACGAAACGGCGCCAGGACCCTTATTTTTAAATACGGTTCTTCTGGCTAGCGCATTAGCTTGGTATCCACCAGGTGCCAATGTTCGGGTAACGTCTTTACCCCAGCCATAACCAATTGGACCAACGTTAAAAGTCAACTGGGTTTCCTTTGTTTCATCTAAGTTGTGTGCAATCCAACCCGCGTTGTCACAAAATCCTTGCTGACCTGCAGCCAAAACTGATGTGGCGGCGCTTGAAATGGATGCAACAAACATAAATGCTGCTGCTACGGTTAATGCTACAATCGTCTTCTTCATTGTGCTCCCCCTTTCAAAAAAAGCAGAATGATAATAAAATTCTTTCGCCCTTTTCCAAACATCCTTCATTATCGGGTCACCCACAAACAACTTAACCCGTTTTATAACCCAAAACTCATATCATGCTTAAGTGCACCAGACACACACGAAATAATCGTTAAATCCTGCTAGACACTTAATATTTGTAAAGAAGGTATCAAAAGCAAAAAAATAAGTCAAGCTCTAAACAGAAAACAAAAAAAAAACAATAAACCTTTTAAAAACAAATATTTAGTTGGGTTTCCCCACTCCAAAAACCGCCTCAAATTCCCTAGATGATGATTATTTATTAAAAAATATTAATTTTTAGAGCTATAAGGTACCGCCTACAGATAACCCGGTTGCGATACTTGGAAACTAATCTAAAAACTGCACCAAATTATACGCAAAAGGGGGGAATTCCTTCTTCAACCCACTCCCCAACCTTATTATTTTTCATATTTTCTAAATTCTTCAATGCCCCAGACGCCATAAGTTTTTGCGAGTCATCAAATTTCTTTAAAATGGCTTCCGGGGAGTCAACCAGTACATTACCAAACTTAGGCTTGCACTTTAAGTTACCCACATCACAGCAAGGCGTCATTTCTCCTGTTTGGAGGATAGTCATGATTTCAATAACACCGCGAACAGCTGTACACTCAACTTTGTAAATATCCTTTGGAAAAGGTAATGATGTCATATCCCGAATCCCTTCTGGATTAACATAAAAAGAAGGAATCGCATTGACCGCAAAAACAAAACCACCTGGACAAGACACATAATTTTCAAGATCGCCCATTCCATTCAGAAAATCATCTTCTCGGCATTGTGGATTGGTTTTCATCGTCATGTTTAACCTATCACAAAACCGATTAAGCAACCCTAAAACAGGAGTAAATTTTTTTTCGTCTTGACTGCTAAAAAAATCTACTAAAATATTTACCTGCCTTACCAGATCCTCCAAGCTTTCGTATATTAAGTTTACAATCAAGCCATTTTGCAACTGAAGAATTTTTCCTAACAATGGTTTTTGTCTAGACTCCCAAACTGTTGGATAAAGAGTGATATCAATGCGACCCCTTAATTTTGTTATATCTACCAATCGTTCCCACCGTTTTGACTTTTCAGAGTTGATATCTAAATTGGTATGGAGTCGCACGTTGCTAGATAGTGTTCTAAATATTTTGTAGATTTCCACAATATGTGGGTTTTGTGAGGCCTCTCCACCTGTCAAGTTTATTTCTTTCTTTGCTAGATCTTTTAGGGGTGTTATTGATCTAATTTTTTCTGCCATAAGTTCGGCTGTATCTGGCTTCATATGCCAGTATTCTCTAGAATCTTCTAAAATAGGTTTTAGAGGGGAATAGACATGGCAAAACCGACACTCATCCCGAACATATCGATTACAGCTTGCCTCGACAAAAATACTAAGCATAAAACCTCGTGAAATGGCCGATAACAAAATTAGATAATAGATTGAAGCTTAACTAAGCAAAAAAATGTGCCGTTCAACCTCGCTACAACTATATTTTAACTATTTAATATTATATCCATTTTTTACATATTAAAAACAATTGGCACCATTATAATGATCCGAGTATGAACCTAAATAGAATAATTCGTAAGGTTTTTAGTGGTAACAATATTGGGCATCAATCAAAAAAACATATACCTATTTAATCTCACAATTAATTATAAAACTTTAAAAAATATAAAATGACTTTAATGACAGCAAGGCCTTCATGTAAAGGTTTGTCAATAGAAGACCCTTATTTTCTTAATGTAGAAAGGTACCCAAACTGGGGAAGCATATTTGGCAACCAAAAACCTCTAAAGTTGGAAATTGGTTTTGGAATGGGGGATTTTTTAATTGAAATGGCTATTAAAGAAACTCAAAGTAATTTTGTAGGTATAGACTTTACAAAAAATGGCACTCTAAATTTATTAAGTCGAATTAAAACCCTAAATTTGAGTAATATTCGCGTAATTTATGGGGATGCCACAAAAATACTTCCCACTTTATTCCAAGATAAAAAATTAGAGTCTATTTATATAAACTTTCCTGATCCTTGGCCCAAAAGAAGACATATAAAGCTAAGGTTGATTAGTCCTAGTTTTGCTAATTTAGCAATACAAAAGCTTGCTGTTAAAGGCCGTGTCTATTTAGCGACTGACAGCGAGCAATACGCTCAAGAAATACTTGAATATTTTAATACAGAACCTTTATGCCAAAACATGCACTCCTCTGCATTTTTGGAATGCCGGGATAATTTACCTAAAACTAAATACGAAAAAAGTTTCATCTATTCAGGAGAAAAAACTTACTACCTAGAATATTCTCGATTAGCCATTGCAGACAACTCTAAAAAACAGCACTGTAAAGTATCACTTAAAGAAAAAAAAAATCCGCTGGGTCTAAATATCATTGAGCAATCCACAAACAATGACACACTTTTAATTGAAAAGTTTCAAAAAGACGAAACTAAAGCTAAAGATGCTTGCGATCTTAAAAAGGTTGCTGACAATATAGCTAAAGCAGGCGACAAGGAATGGGCTAAGAAAGTTTATAAAAAAGTAGAAGAAAAAGCTCAAGATAGTTTAGACTTTAATTGGCTTGCATACAGTATTTTCGAAGTGTTTGGAGATATAAATTGGGCTAAAAAAGTATATAAACAATCTGAAAACAAGGCGGAAAGTAGTCTTGATTTTAATTGGCTTGCTTACAGTATTTCCCAAACCATAGAGGACCATAACTGGGCAAGAAGGCTATACGAAGAAGCAGAGGGGAAACCATGTAATGTTCGTGAACTATGTGACCTTGCTGAAAGTGTTTTCGAAACACTTAGAGACTTAAATTGGGTCACAAAAATTTATCGTTTAGCTGAGGAAAAAACCAACGAATATTCTGAATACTCCGAGCTTGCAGATTCCTTACACAAAAATCTCAGTGACAAACAAAGAGCTCAAGAGCTATACAAAAAAGCAGAGAGTAAAGCTGAAGTATTTGGCGACTTCTGCGGTCTCGCCGAATCAATATACAAAAAATTCAATGATAATAAATGGGCTTCAAATCTATATTTTAAAGCAGAGGAAAAAGCCAGAGACAGCAATGACTTTTGTAGCCTTGCTGATAGCCTTTGCGAAAACTTAAGAGATGAAAAATGGGCTAAAGAGATGTATAACAAAGCAGAAAATAAATTAGAGCATAGCTATGAAGCTCGTTGGCTTGCCGAAAGCTTATACAAAAAACTGGATGAGGTGGAGTGGGTAAAAAAAATTTACAAAAAGGCCGAAGAAAAAGCCACGCTGTTTTACGAGTTTCGGCGGCTTGCTGAAAGCATTAGTGAAAATCTTGGGGATAAAGAATGGGCCAAAAAGGTTTATATCATGGCCAAGAGCAAAGCGAGGTACCCTTATGAACTTGAATACCTTAGCAAAAAAACCTTTAAAGGTTTGGATGAAAGCCAAGGAAAAATCACACCCTAAACTTTAGTGAGCTTAAACTTATTAGCGCAGTAGAGTTACGCAGGATTTTTTCTCCTTCTTCACTAAAGTCATTAATAACCAACTGCATACTGCGTAGATTTTTTAGAGTTTTAGAATTAGCTAGGTAGCTCGCCCCAACATCACCTATTCGGTTTGACTTTAAATTCAGAGTTCTTAGATTGGAAAAAATGTCTGATTCTGCTATGGCTTTAACCCCCTCATCTCCAATATCATTTTGTGTCAAATCTAACGCCCTGAGGTTCCTAAGCTCTTCTTTTTTAGCTAGAGCCTGAGCTCCAACCTCTCTTATAAACTGTGCCTTAAGACTTAAAACTTGACCATCTGGGCTTAGCCTGTCACGAATTAACTCATCTAATCTGTCTGAAGACATAACACCTCTAATAAACTTCACCAAGGTTTAAAATTAACCCGTCCCTTGAATTTCTTTTGCAACAAAACCAAATTCGTCGTAAATATCCCAACCTTCCAGCAACATTTTTCGTGCATACTTTACCATCAGTTGAGCTTGGGAATGGTTAGGACTTAATTCGAGAGCTTTTTTAAGATATTGCAAGCTTTGCTTAACATCCTTGATCTCGTCTCCGTAAACTTCAATTTGACGGGATTTATCAATCAAGTCAGAAGCCCATTTGTAATAAATGTCAGCAATCTGCTTTGGCGCATTGTCCTTTATATGATCAACAATTTCTTCATCAGCCTGCAACGTATCTAGCATCCCAATGGCGGCCTCATATTGCCTAAGAGGAACCTCATAGTCATCATCATTGACCTGGATAATCTGGCATCCAGCTTTATGTTGAGAATGCAACCCCACTGAACTCCTAACAACATTTCCCTGAATTCCTGCAATCAATTCATGATGGTACAATCCCCCCAAACCAAAATGTATTATTGAACTAAATGCCTTATCTTGGTCTAGCTCTAGCGCCCTTTCAAACTCAATCTTTGCTCCATCAATCTCCTCCAACTCTGCTAACGCTTCCCCTAAGTTGTAATGATGGACACAATTTTCAGGCTCTTCCTCAATTTGCCGACGAAATTCCTCTACCTGTGCCTCAAGATCAAACTCGACCTCTTCGCCCTCTTCTTCAAGCTCATCATTTTCAGTAATCTCGGATCCGGGTTCTTGAATGCTTGCCTTACTTTGGTTTAGTTTGTTTTCTTCCAACGTAGAAGAAAGCGGGGCCTTTGGGCTATCTATAACTTGCTCGTTCTCTTCTTTCTCTCCTTTTCCTGACTCGCTGGCATACCCCAACCTCTGCTCGACGCCGTAGGACTGATATTTTCTTCCTGTTTTATCCTTCCAGGTTTTGTCTTTGCCATCCTCTTTTTTCATTAAAAATCTCCACACATAAGAAAAAAACACTACGCCTTCTTACATCAAATTTAATGAATGTTCGTTTCAGACTTAGTTTCTACTTCCGTTTCTGGCTTGCTTGCTGGTTTGTTTTTAAGCTCAACATCTGATTTTGTATCTAATACAACTGTTGAGTCTTCTTTTAAAGCACCTCTCACTGGTCGAACAACTGAAAGAGAAGCCGATCCAGCAGCTTGATTCTTTTTTCCTTTCTTGATCCCCGGATACGCTTTTCCGCGAAGAAAATTAACATGCCAAGCATACTCATCTTTATGCTCTTCGCTAGTCCAAAAACAACAACTAGTGTATCCAAAGATTGGATCCATATGAACTTCATTTGTTGTCCAATAATAAAACCAAGGAATACTTTTGTTTTCTTCGTACAAGGTTAGAAGTTCTTTACGAGTGGGGAGCCTCCAGTCGTTATAACCGGCAAACTTTTGCTTATTCTTTTCCTCCACATAAAGTTGAGCAACTTCCCAGTTAGTCCATTCTTTTTTCTCCTGATAAGAGTCTTGTAATTTCCACATTAACCCATGTTTCAAATCTGTAACTGTACCATCCTGGTTATTCCGATAGCGAGGATCGCCGGAAAGCTTAAGTGGGGGCTTGGGGGCCGTCATTGAACGAATCTGATTCTCGAACAAAGAGTCACTCCCATGCGAAGGTTCACCTGCCAATACTCTTTTCTCCGCCGTAAGCACAGCAGGCAGAATTATCATCAATACACAAAATAACCAAAGATAATTTAACTTGTTGATATCTACTTTACGATCCACTTCCAAAGTGCTCCCAATTTAATAAGCCTTAGGATAAAATATTCTAAGAGCTTATGTCTAAAAAATATCTAATCTTCGGTCGGTGCCCAATCAGGTTCCCAGGAGAGCCCAATTCCAGCCGGATCTTTAAACTGGCCTGCTTCCTTACCGATAACACCCCATTTCGCAACAAAGTTAAGGTCTGGGTCAAATTTTTGGACACGCTGATTGATCGTATCCACCACAAACAAATAACCATAGGGGTCAAGTGCCAACGAAGATGGACAGTTAAACTGCCCGTCTCTTTTTCCCATTTCACCTATTGCCTGCTTAAAGTAACCATCACGATCAAAAACTTGTAGTCGGTTTTGGCTCTTCTCGGCCACGATGATAGTGCCATCATTTTGCACGGCGATACCATTCGGGAAATTCAGCCTTCCCTCCTCAAAGCCGTACTCCCCAAACTTTGACAAAAATTGTCCATCCTCATTAAAAATTTGGATTCTCTGATTATCTCTATCTGTAATATAAATTTTTCCTTCCTTATCCAGGGCTATACCTGTAGGAAACTTCATAAAGCCATCAAAGTCGCCTGGGAAACCAAAGCCCAGCAAAAACTCCCCGTCATCGTCATACCGTTTAATGCTATGATTTGATGTATCCACTACTAGAATTGTGCCGGTAGATTCAGCAATAATATTTTCTGGGAAATAAAACTTTTCTTGCCCCCAACCTTCCGTACCAAATTCTAATATAAAGTCCCAATCTTCATCGAACTTTTGAATACGGTGACATCCTGAATCCGCTACCCAAATATTTCCTTCTGTATCTACCGTAACTCCATGAGGCGTTTTAAACTGTCCCGGAATATATGGGGGACGCGTGCCACCCGAAATACCGAACTGGGAAATAAATTTCCCGTTACCATCAAATTTTTGAATACGATCATTCCCAGAGTCCGCGATCCACACATACAACTTACTATGATCAATTTCAGGTTTTTGCGGTACTTCTTCTGGGAGAGTTTCTCCAAATGCAGTTTCAAGAGCAGACTCATTAGCTTTACTTTCAACAATTTCTTCCTGGTTCTTATCTACTGACATACAAAAAACTCCAGTTCCTTAAAAATTTTTAAAAAATGGTTAAAAACTGAAAAGGCCCCGCAAGCGGGGCTCTTCGCTTTATCCCAAAAGGGATTCCTCAACAAAATATAAATCCATGGAAAATTTCAGGGCCCACTACTACGTGCCCTAGAAAATCTAAAAATAGTCAAAAAATTGTGAACAAAAAAACTTATTGAACCAAAAAACCCTTCACGTCAAGTACTTGATACTCAAAATCACAAGCTTTTTGGAGTTCTTCTAACCGTTCATTCCAGTTAGTTTTAAAGCTTTCCAAACTCTCTGATTTTGGTTTTTTCTTCATCAACTCGACCTCCTTGTACAAAGGCTTAATTAGATTTTTATGAACCTGCTGGAGAGTGTTCCTTAACTTTAAAATACAGTCCTTTGTAACCTGTTCACGAGTCACACCATCTACCTTTTCCAATAATCTTAAAAAAGACTCAATAGTATTTATCTGCGTCATATAACTCTCTGCCAACTTATGGTCATATTTCAATCCACAGTCAATATAGGCAGGCATTAGAAACATCCCCACATGGTGGTCAAACTTTACAGAAAGGGTAATTAGCTTCTGCAGGTAGTCAACTTCCCTTAGATCTTCATCTTCTTCTTCACCATCAGCGAGTTCCTTAGCCGCTTTTTCCTTTTCTTCAAGCAACTCCTTCTTGATTTTTTCAAGCTCCTGAAGGTCAGATAAGGAATCTGCATCTACTTCATCAGATGCTTCAGTATCTTTTTTTTCTTCTTCGTTTGCAGCTGTTTCTTGGTCACTCAAAGGATTGTCTCCTTAAAATCGGTGATAAAATTTAAACGCAACTCTATAAATTACAACACATTTAGGGGTCAAGTACCGAGTATAGTCATTTCACCAATATGTGTCAAGCGGAACCGAGACCCGTGAACCTTAATGTACAACTTTGCTATTATTAAAAGATCATAGGCTTTCTATGACTATAAACGAAAACATATCATCACACACTTGAATCGAGAATCAAATGCTTCGTTGACAGTCTAAATATCCTAATATAGTCTTGACTTATAAGACATTTATAACATTTTATCAAAAACAACCGACCATGGACCAAGAAGGACTTCTAGAATGAAAACGGCTTTGGTTTTTCCGCCTCAGTGGTATCCAAGTCAGCCATATTTAGCGTTGCCAACGCTTAAGGCTTACCTTGAAAAAAAGGGACACGAGGTGGATCAGTTCGATTTCAATGTCGAGAGTTACGATTTATTTTTATCCCGAGTTTATCTTGAGTGTTGCATTAATAAAATCCAATCAAGGCTCTCAAAACCAGTGCAATCCAACGAGGATAAAGAAGTAGAACCTATTTACCGGCAAATTTTAGAAGACACAAATTATCTGGAAACTATCTTTTCAGAAATCAACGATGCGAAGCAAGTCTTGCGCGACGAGGAACGTTTTTTCCGGTTCGAGGAGTATAAAAACGCTTACACCACGTTAAAAGTAGCGATGCAACTAATCTCTTATACGCATTTTCCAAGCAAAATAGATCTAGATTCTTATTTCATGAAAGGCAACCCGGAAGAAAGCCTCCAAGGAATTCTTACTGCCACTCAAGACGCTGCAAAAAATCCTTTTTTGGAACTTTACGAAAATGACCTACTAAAAAAAACAGATTGGAACCAATATGGTTTGGTAGGTATTTCCATCATTCATGCAGGCCAAGTTATTCCAGGACTAACTCTAGCAAGAGTTCTCAGAACCCGCTATCCTCATCTCCATATTGTTATCGGTGGAAGTGTATTTGCTCGGCACCAAGATATTTTAGAGGACAAAAAAATATTATTTGATGAAATGTTTCATAGTATCGTTTTATTTGAAGGCGAGCATCCATTAGACCAGCTAATAAATCAACTCAGAGACAACAAACCATTAGATACTGTTCCAAATCTAATTTATCTTAAAAAAGGAGAAGTTGTACGTAATGCATCAGCTAAAGCACTTGCATATGACCAATTAGCATGCCCAAACTTTGACAACCTCCCTTTAAATAAATATCTAATGCCGTATCCGGTTTTACCTTATATGGCTAGCAGAGGTTGCTACTGGGGGAAGTGTACTTTCTGCACCCATAGCTTTATTTACGATTCGCATTACAGAAAGGAAAATGAAGAACGAGTCGCCGAGGAACTCGATTATCTTGGGAAAAAATATAAAACAAAATATTTCACATTTTCTGATGAAGCAATTTCTCCAAATGCTTTTGACCGTATGTCAAAAGCCATCCTTTCTCAAGAAGTAGAGATGCGAGCATTAGGTATGCTTAAATTTGAATCCGATTCAGTAGAGACAGTCGAACTTTTCGAAAATATGTATAAAGCCGGATTCCTTATGTTATTTTTTGGACTGGAGAGCGCTAATGACAGGATACTTTCAATTATTGAAAAAGGCTGTGATCAGGCAACAGAAAAAAGAGTTTTAGAAAATAGCTCCCTTGCAGGAATATGGAATCACCTATACTTATTCTTCGGGTTTCCGACGGAAGAAAAACATGAAGCACAAGAAACTATTGACTTCACAGTCCAACATAGTGAATTGGGAGATGGCACCATACACTCCGTTGGGCAGTCCGTTTTCTCTTTAGAAAAGGATTCTGCCATTTACCATAACCCAGCAAAGTTTCAAATAAGTAGAATTTTACGTGAGCCAAAACGAGACATGGCAATCATTTTTGATTACGAAATAGAAAAGGGTATGTCGAAAGATGAAGTCTTGGATGTTTATGAAAGTTTTGAAAAAGTTATAGAGGCAAATTTCCCTTCACGTAGCATCTGGAACTATCTCTCGCGGGAACACTTCCTATTGTATCTAGATCGCTATGGGAGAGAAGAAATTTTAAATATGACTCGTCCCTTGGTTCACCGTACCTGAAAAACCATATTCAACTCAGCATGTCACGCCTTGACACCAACTAGCTTATCTTCTAAAATCGTTACAATCCTAAATTATAACATGAGTGGTTTAACAACTATTTACTGGAGTTTTATCAGATTATGAGTGCTGAGGAAGGCAAAGGGGGACCTGGCTGGACAACCATGAAAATAGACCCTGAAATATTTGAAGAGCTCGGGGTGCGCGATCCAGAAGAAACCAAGCGTGAAATGGCTATTTCAAAGAGAGCTCGTCAAGTCCGAAAAGAACTGAAAGAAAATCCAGACAGCATTGACCTTCAACTAGAATTGGGAAGGCTTTTCATTGACGGAGGAGAGTTGGATGAAGCAGTAAAACAACTCAAGCAAATAATAGGCCGCGACAATCAAAATGGACCTGCCTATAAGTTACTGGGAACTGCATATGCCATGTCTAGCCACGAAGATGAAGCAATACGCGAACTCACTCGCGCTTCAGAGCTACTAACAGACGATCCTGAAGTTCATTTGAACTTAGGTGGTGTGTTCATGCTCCAAGATATGTATGAAAGTGCCGCTCGTTCTTTCAAAAAGGTAGTTAAAATAGACCCCATGGATAGATTAGGTTACGCCAACCTGGCAGCTGCCTACGACATGGACAAAAAATATGATGAAGAAATTCAGGTTCTAAAAAAGATTTTAATGTTTGCTCCAGAAGACATTGAGCTTCGATCCGCCTTAAGTACCGCTTATTTTAATTCAGAAAATTATGATGAAGCACTCAATCACGCTTTATGCGTCATAGAGCTTGATGAAAAAGATCCGCAAGCCTATTGTAATTTGGGAAGTTGTTACTCAGCACAAAATATGATCGATGAAGCCGTGGAAGCCTTTCAAAAAGCTACAGAGATAGATCCAGACTATTCTTTACCGCACACGAATTTGGGTAGCTTATATGCAACGATCGGAAGAATTGAAAAAGCTATCAAAGAATTCAAACTGGCTACCAGCATGAATCAAAGCGATTCACTCGCTTGGATGAACCTCTACAGTTGTTACAAAGAGGTCGGCCGAATGGAAGATGCACAAGAAGCTTTTAGAAAATATGAAAGCCTAATGGACGTAGGATCGCAAGGCAAAGATCACAGTAATGTTCCTGGTGGCGTTTCACAGACTGGGCAACTCGCCTCAGGTGCAGACCTCGATGCCGCCAGCCCTGGCATGGAAGAACTTAAATCCTGACCCAAAATTGGGTGAGGAACAGATTTTATGAATTCTGAAGTCCACCTCCTCCCTCTCGGCGATTTTAAACCTGCCGACGAATGGCAAACACACGTTAATGAAATTTTTTATGGCATGCAAGGGCCGGGTATCCATGATCATTTTCAAACTTATGTAAGCCAGGACTATCGATTAGCGCATGCATTGGCTGAAGACTATTTTAAAAAAGCCCTTAAGCAGGCGGACTGCAACCAACCACGCTTCATCATGGAATGGGGTGTTGGAAATGGAAATCTAGCAGGTTGTTTTTTGAGCCACTTGAAGTCGATCGACGCGTGTGAACAAGTTTATCCCAATACGCGTTATATCCTGTGTGACTTCTCTATGGAAATTCTCAAGGGAGTGAAAAAAAACATACGTCTAAAAAACCACACTGGAAAATTCTTTACGGTTAGGGTTGATGCGAACCATATGGATTGTTTCCGCGAACAAACGATCAACAAAGTTATTTCTAATGAAATTTGGGATGATCTTTCAACTAAAGTTTTATTAAAGCGGGACGGATCTATTTATGAAGAATACATTCAGCCTTTAATTGATCCAATAGCGGCAGGAATTAACTCTGACGATGTAATCAAACCATTTAATGAAAAAAACCTTGGCTCGCTAAAAGATTACCCTCATATTTTAGAATTTATCACATGGGAAAGAACCTACCAAAGAGTTGCTATCGATGACTGGCCTCAAGCCGACATTTTGCAAGCTCATATTGATCTTTTAGTAGACGAAATTCCTGTCCCAATAAACATTGGAGCTTTGACAACTCTAAAATGTGCGCGTTATCTTCTCAGGCAAGGCGGGCTTGGATATACGGGGATGGATTATGGGATGTACTCAATGCGAGAGTTAAATTTGTCAAAGCGTCCATATTTTAATATTTATGGGGGTCAATACACATCCATGGTGAATTTCGAACTATTGAACCATTGGGCTCACGCAGAAGGATTTTCGTCGGTTGAGAAAGAATTCCAACATAGCTACGTAGGAAGGCACTTACAAGACAAAGTCATTAGCTTAGTGGAGTTAGTCCAAACTCATTGCGACGCACCCAACATGCCCTCATGGGATAGAGATATCCTAATGCTTAAAACACTAAACACTTTAAATAAGACTTATAAAAGTCATTACAGATCTAAAATGAAATATACCGCGATGCAGGGTGCTCCGAATCACAAACAAAAACAAATAAATGAACTGGTAGAGAAATTAAGCATCAATGGAGTTCCTGATACTGTAGCCTATGTGACTGAAAAAGAAGTAATGCAAGTCTCGGCTGACCTTGCCAACTTAGGATACAATGAGGAACTATATGCTCCTCTCTTTCAAGGACCCACCGAACCTATTTCATTTGTTATTATGAATTTGAGCTAAAGGAATATATTGTTCTATTTTTAAAAATCACAATTTGCAGTCGCAGCAAAACAAAAATAGCAGAATTTATCTCTTAATTTTTATTCTATCCGATGCTTAGTATTTTTGTAGAAGCCAGTTGTAACCGGTACAACAGGGATGAGTGCATAGACTGTCATGTATATGAGCCATTAGCTGATGTCCCAAAATCTGATTGGCACATGACTCCAAATCAAGCTAAGCTCATGGCCAAAAAGATTCAACAAATTAATACGTTAAAAGCTCTTGCACAACAGGAAATTAATTTAACCGGAGGCGAAGCCACACAAAACCCACATATTGTTGAAATTGTAAAGATTTTCCAATCCGTGTCACCCTCGGTATGTGTGCACACGAACCTAGAAATAAACTCAAAATCATCAAAACGTTGGCTGAGACTAGTTGAAATTGTACAAGGAGGGGGAAGAGCAGATATTACCTTATACCCTACCGCCTGGGAAAAATTTCAAAAACCACTCCTAAAAGAATTGATTACTTTGCAAAATAGAATGATCGCTAATATTATTTTTGAGAACCTAATTCAACTTCAAGAACAAACCCAACTACTTAAAAAATTTTTTAGCGAGCAAGGATATAGTTTTGAACATGTGGAAAAACTTCTCCAAGAATATGATGAAAAGATTTCTTGGTTGATAAAAAATCAACCCGCGTGCGACGAGGCAATTTACGAAACGCACATGGGTGGTACAGAGGCTTTCGCTCACGGGAAAGATTTTACCTTAGGCCTTAGTTTACTTCCGGCGTTTAAAGTAAATGCAGAAGGAAAGCGATCTATGGAATCAACTCCTTTCCCTCAAAATCCTTATATCATTCATTGTCCTGCGGCAAGAGGCTCTATAGATATTATGACAGTCCTTCAAACTGGTGAAATGACCCCTTGTTGTGATGTGGGAAACCTAAAGTGCCAACCTAAGTTCGGCAACCTACTAACCGATTCCCCAAATGAAATCATGGCTAAGTTTGAAGAATCAAGTAAAGTGATGATGACAGGAATTTCAAAAAACCAAGTAAATTTAAAAGCAGGGGAAATGGGGAAGTGGGTGGAGGAAGGAATCCCTCCCTATTGTGGTTAATAATGTAGCGTACTCAAGAAAGGAAAGTCCACACACCCCTGTTTACTTTTGGGAAATGTAGGAAAATGCCAATACAATACCATCGTCTAAAGAAAAAAACCAAAAAACCTACTTTAAAAAAAATCTGTGCCGGTTGACCCGGTTTAACCTACAAAAAAGCTAGACGGAAGGAAGTTCTTTCGAAGAACCATCTTCATCTTCTTCCTCCAAATAGTCGTCGTCACCTATGAGAAGATTAGGATCTTCTACCTCGATCTGCTCATCTTCATCAATATCCTCTTCATCCGAGATTATAGGTAGCTCGTTCCATACAACTACCCTAGAATTTCCACGGTCAGCAATAAAAAGCTTGAATAAATACTCTGGGATAGGCTCCTCCAAAGTTTCATCCCCAGCACTATCTTCGGTAGAAGGTTGATCCGAAATTTCATCTTGGGCTTCCGCTTGGACGTCCTCTTCAGGGGGAATCCACTCTGGATTTTCTTCTTCCTCCAACCACAACCCATAAGGGTCGTTCAAAGTTGAAGCATTAGCCTTGGCGTGTCGATTATATTTGTTATCAAAAAAGTTCGTTTGCCCAAATACCATATCAGCTGGCTGTCCATTTTCTGTCGGGATCTCCTTCCAGTACAACACCCTATTATTACCGCTATCTGAAACAAACAATCCCATCTTCCCTGCAACCACATCTCTTGGGAAATACATAGATTCTTGGGTAGCCCTGTTTTCCCCTTTCCCCATATTTGGACTACGGGAAACAAAATCATTTTGCCCAATCACTACGTCCGCTGGTTGTCCCATGTCACGTGGCAAGCTGTTCCAAATTAGAACCCTATTATTACCTTGATCTACAACAAAGACCTTGTCACTTTCCTCGTAATAGAATACTCCCGTTGGAAAACTAAGGGTATCTTGCTGAACATTATCAAAATCTCCTCGGTTTGCATCACGCTCGTCCATACCTACTTGGCCAAGAGAAATATCTGCATTCCATCCGTCGGAAAAAGGTGCTTTCTTCCAAATTAAAACTCGATGATTATCTTTATCTGCAACAAAAACATGTTGATCATCCCCTGAACAAATTCCCGTTGGGAAAAATAAAGACCCTGACCCTACCAATCCCTGTCGATTAGCCTCATTTTCTTCTAAATTATCCTGCCCCATAACAAGGGTTGGTGGCTCCCCATCCTCAGATGGAATGCCATTCCACCGAGCCACACGATGATTTCCACTGTCAACTACATAAAGTTTGCCGTCAATCACACAAAGCCCTGCCGGTAAAGACAAAGTATCTTCCTCGGCTTTACTGATAGTAAACCCATCCAGGTTTTCATCTCCTAACCCAGAAGTCATTTCATCGAGTGTCGTAGAAAGACCTCTGTTTTCCATACAATCTGCAAAGTCCTCCTGACCAAGAACTACGTTCGAAGGTTCACCGTTTTCTTCTGGGAACTGATCCCAAACCAAAACACGGTGATTTCCTGCATCAGAAATAAAGAGCATATCTCCAAATTTACAAACACCCTGAGGTGCAGAGAGAGTATTATCCCCAGGGTCATCAGCGCCACGGTTCGACATTACGGTAGAAACGTCACCCTGACCGATTATTAGGTAGGCTCCCTTTTCAGGAATCTTTTCCTCAACAACTTCATCCAACTCGTCTACTTCATCGGATTCGTCTACCTCAAGCTCATCTAACCCTTCCTCTTCATCAGTCTCGACTAACTCCAAAGATTCATCCTCACTAGAACCTTCTTCATGCTCCTGGTCTTCATCCGGCATACCACGCTCCTCCAAACACAATTACATATATGAACTTTTAAAAATTCGCCAATAAACTACCCCCCCCCACTAGCGAGAGAATTTTCTAGGGAAGGTACACTATGAACGATTCGAGGCTGCACATCAAGGCAAATGAAGTCTTTGCCACATAGACACTACTTTTCTTCCATTACGATCTCGCTCAGACCCATCCCATATGGCAAATGCCACTAGAATTGGCTGATCGTTTACAAACTGCTTATCCCATTTATTTAGAGAATCTAAGGCTCGATAAAGGACCACCGACCAATGACCATCTTTCCAGACACCTTTTCCAAATACATTTTGTTTTGTTCGCGGTTGAGGCGTAAGAGTCCCGAAACCCTCGGCATTCATTTCCTCAACAGGAACATCTCTAAATGGATTAAGGGCATCTACTGGATTGACTTCACCACCGAAGATCATAGCATCAAGGTCCATTCCCTTGGTGGCATACTCAATCTTCTCCTTGGTTTCAATTTCCGTCTGCCAGTCTGCACGCCATTGCCAGATATTAACCACCTTGGCCCGGTTACCCATACCAAAAAATGGCTCATTATGACCGTGGGTGTGAAGCAGCACATCACCAAGAGCAAATTGCACTGCTACGGCATCTTTAAAGTCTTGGTGGCGACTAGATGTACGATCTGGAACAGGATCATCCCACTCCAAACGGATAGCAACTGAATCATCATTCAACGCCGATTGAATTCTAATATGACTAATGGGTTTTTTTCTTGCATTGAGCGGAAGAAGTCGTACTACTTTCTCAGGAATATCTTTCCATAACTCGTGGTGAGGATCGAGAATAAATTCATCATCAATCTTTTTAGAATGAAGGTCAATTTCATATCCCGATTTCTGGATACGATTCTTTTCAATTTTAGAATTAAGGAACGCGGTTAAATCCCACCGTTCCTTTTCTGTTAAATGACCATAGTTTTTCATGGGAGTACCATCAATTCCCGTGGTCAGTGTCGAAAAAATATCAATCGGTTCATAGCCGAATTTATAAGCATTGGGGTTCGTAAGGTCATAAATAAAAAGTCGGTGGTCCCAGATATCAAAAAGGTCTGCAGCTTTCGAACCTCTCCCTTTGAGATCAGTTCCATGGCAGCCTTGGCATTGCAACTCTTGATAAAGTTTTTCTCCAGATACGATCGACTCTGTACTAGAGGGAGGTGGTTTTCCAAAGTCAATAGCAGGCTGTGGATTTTCATTTTTGAATCGCTCAGAAAAACCTTTTAAATATTCAACAACAGACCAAGTTTCCTCTTCACTAAGAGCATTCTTCCACCCGGGCATAGCCGTTCCAGGAACACCTTTTTGAATAGTTCGAAAAATATCTTTATCAAGAGGAAGAGAACCTGGAGGGGTGGTGCGGTGTTTATAAATTCCTTTGCGAAAATCGCGTGGCCATGGGTAAAGGTACGCCATTGCTTTACCACCTCCATTCCCATCAGCACCATGGCAAAAAACGCACATATGTTTATATACGGTCTGTCCCAAGGTAAACCGATCTGCACCAGGAGCAGTTTGACCGCTATGATGGTGCCTAGTTTTTTCAGGTGGAGCACCGTGCTTATTACCTGAATGCGCCCACGCGAATGACTCTACTAACAAAAAATACAGCGTCAAAATCCAAAAAAAGACTAGTTCGTTAGTTAGTATTCTGGGTGGGTGATCCAAGTGTGTAGACCTCTTCATTTCCATTCAATCCATCCTCTGAAATATCAACCCAAATATTTCTACAGTTTTTGCGGTAATCGAGACCCTTGCAATAAAATAACGGGTACTTGCTTGTAAAATAGATCACGGGGTTAGAAAAATAAACCGCATGGTGATCATACTGTGCCAATTCTATCGCTCGAGCCATATCTATTTCCTCTGAGGACGCTTTACGTGCAATTTTCCGAGTTACCATGTAGTCGAGCTTACCGTCCAAATTAAGGTCATAATATGTTGAGATAAGACCCGGAATACTCAAGACCTCCCAGCCTCTGTATGCAGGGTCCTTCCAGCCAGGTTCCTTCGGAATATCGTCAAGCGTATTTATTTCCATCAAATAATCGTTTGAAGTACTTTGACTTTCTGACTCAAAAACAAATATCAAAAAACAGCCGCTAATGAAAAAAACTAAAAACATGCTCTGCGCAAGTCTCATTTTATTTCTCCACCAGTTAAGAATACCTCAGAAAAAACTATGTGAACGCTACAAGCTCATATAACAACGCTAACACAGTTCTAAAAGCAATCAACCCCTGACCTAATATTTTTATGCCCCCTTAAACAATGCATAAAAAAAACAGATTTAAATATTTAAATCCAAAGAAGTTATCACCCATTCATCGTCTCATTTACACAAACTTATCATTGAGTTAATGCCCCTTACCGGTGGGCAAAAAAAAGGGCAAACCGCCAAAAATGGCAATTTGCCCCAAATTCCCTAAAAACTTAACGTTTTTATTACTTCATCAGATCTTCGCGGACGTATTTGATAACATCCCATATTTCTTTATCTTTTAACTTCTTTTTATGGGCAACCATACCGGTCCCTTTAGAGCCATTCTTAATAATCCAGAACATCTGACCAGCAGAAACTTTCTTCATCGTTTTTGCGCAGGTAAAGTTACGTGGAGCTACAGGGCTTTTGAATGCAGCGCCTAATTTTCCAGTTCCGTCACCTTTATCACCATGACACATTTTACAGGC
>CAZOYP010000034.1:0-26456 GCA_964584125.1 uncultured Nitrospinaceae bacterium
GATAGACTTTTTAGGTAGAGAACCAAACTGTGTCGGTCGTTCTCAGAGAGGTGTTTCCATGATGGCATTGTTGTCCCTTTTGACCCGTTTGTGATTGCTTCAAAAAGATCTTTATCTGTCGGGATCTTACCGAAAGGTGTTGAACGAAGTTTGATATGTCCCTTGTTGAAATTTCTTGGAAAAGGGCTAGATACCTTTGCACCAGGCCCATCCCCAGCGCCTTCTTCCCCATGGCAAATAGAACAGTTTTCAGAATAGAGTTTCTTTCCGTTTTCTAGAGACGGCTCTGAAAAATTTTCAGTTGTTGCTGATGAAAGTTCTTTGGATTTCTCATAAATAAAGTGAACAACTTTCCAAATTTGATTTTCTGTAAGCACATTTTCCCATGCGGGCATTGCTGAGTTCCAAGGTTTATGTTTTTTTTGCAGGCCAGGTCCGCCTTTCATAATACGCCAATAAGTATATTGTTTAGGTTTTCTTAAAATAGATTGAGAGTCACGAAAGTTAGTGGGTGGTGGGAAAAAACTTTTACTGTATAGACCTTTCCCATCGAGTAAGTCCCCGTGGCAAAGAAGACAATGATTTACATATATCTTTGCACCATCAATTATAGTTTGATTGGACTCTTCAATTGGCGATTTTAAATCTTTAAGGGAGATGGCTTTGCCATCAACTTGAATGGTCAATGGCATGTCAGTTAAATCTGGGCTGTTGAAAACTGAAGCGCTGGAAACATGGCCAAAAAAGCTGACGCCGATAAGGGATAGAGCAATATATACTTTAGCTTGGGTTCTATTCAACGCTATTTATCTTCCGAGTTCACGGCCTTTGGCAGATCCAGGGTATACGGCGTCTTTTTTGATACGACCAGATTTGATCGTTTCGTATAAAGGTCGAACTATTTTGTTAGCATCGAATGAAAACTTTACATCAACAGTTCCATTCTTTGCCACATGAATTCTTTGACTTTGAGGCTTCATTAGATAATGCCAAGCATTTAAATTGTAATCTCCTGGAGGAATATTATCTATTTTAAAATCTCCGCCGAGTTTTGTAATGAAGTAGTAAGGATTTTGAACACGATATCCCCAAGTCTGCATAAATTCATGCATACCGCAGATCATTTGAAATATTTTATATTTTTTCTGAAATGTTACCTTGCCGTCGGTTGTTGACTCTGGAGGAATGGGGAGGTTTTGGATGATTTTGCCTCGCTCAGCTTGATACACTTGGCTGTTATGCATTACTGCGTCAACATTATTTACTTTGAATTCCTCACCTTGGCGAACTACATTAACATCCGGAGTGAATTTGCAATCCTCAGAGTCGATCAATATGGGTTCCTTATTGAAAGGTTTTCCTGCCTCAACATTTTCTAGAGTGATCACAACGTCTTTTAACCCTCCGTCCTCAGAAATTTTAAAATCATCAAGAACGCGATTCATTTCATCATCGGTTTCGATCTCTGCACACATATCAATATTAGGAAAAAGAACAAGGTGATAAACTCGCGGATAAGGCATTTTCCCAGTCATTATGACTTTCCCTTGGATGGTTCCACCATCTATTACATCGATTTCTTGATAGGCTTTACTCTCAGCACTTAGGGTTGTAAATGTTAATAAAGTAGCAATGATTATGACAGATCTGAAATTCATAATGGTGCGGTCTCCCTATGCATGAGATATAATTAATAGTAATAGATTTATTCAAATTTTATCGTCTTGCTTCTTCTTCAATTACTTCCAAAAAATCGAAATTAATATTGAGTTCATCATTTCCAACTTTGATACTCTTGGTTAGACTTCCTAGCGTTTCATGCCATGCGTTTAACTCGTATTCTCCTGGTGGGACATCATGAATTTCAAATGATCCATCAATCTTTGAAACTGTTGAATATCCATTAGGTGTGACGACAATCCAAGCTCTCATCCAGTCGTGTAGGTCACATTCCACTTTAATGATTTCAGCTTCTTCCATTTCTTGGGAGTATGCTTCTTGGCCTGGAAGAAACATTAAATTAATTGGGTCGTTTTCAAAAGAATAGGTATGGATATTATGGTTAATTGGGTCGCTTGTGTGAATTATTAATTCGGAGTCCACAGGCATAGCAACAACATGAGGTTCGTATTTACATTTTTTCTGATCCAATTTATACTCGCCGCCTCTTTTTGTTAATTTTTTTCCACGTAGTGAGACAACGGAATTCATAACTCCTTTATTATCAATCAAAATCGATTCATTTATAATGTCTGAACCGCATGCTTTTTTATAGCTCCCAGTTTTATGAGTTTTTAACTGTTGTGCCTTACCTGAAAATATGGTGACCCCTTTGATAGATCCAGAAAAGGCTTGTTCGGGGATCAGAAAAACAGCAACCACTAAGAATATTATAATTTGCATCAAAAATAACTCCCAAACCCAATGTTTTTCGTCATTTGTAATATATATATGCTTTCAAGTCAAGGCAGAGTTATCATCATAAAAGCGGCTATTTAGAGTTTTTAAGCATTTGTTTAATAAAATGTTATTCGTTTCATCTTAGGCAGAGGCATATTTCGAATGTAATTCATTAGCTATTGTGAGTTTAAAATAATATTTATAACTATATTAAACAAAAGTAAAATATTAGATCGTTTAATTATCATTTTATTCATTACCTTTGTGTAAATTAGGAGTTCAACTATGTATAAAAATTTTGTTTTATCACTGTTATCTATATTGCTTGTGGCTCAAAGCTCTTTTGCAAAGGTTCCTCTTGCAGGTGATACAGCTCCAAACTTTTCATTAATTTCAGTAGATGGCAAAAAAATAACCTTATCTGCCTTAAAAGGGAAGGTTATTTTAATGGGCATGTTTCATATTTGTGTGCCGTGTATGAAACAAGCTATAGAGTTTAATAAGGTACAGGCTCAACTTTCTTCTAAAAAATTAATCATTTTGGGGGTAAACACAAGCGGGGATTCAAAAGCCTCGGTTGAGAAATATCTGAAAGGGTTTCCTGAAGCCGTAAAATTTTCCTATCTTCTTGATCCAGAGCAATCTGTTCATAAGAATTACTCTCAAAGAGATATGCCAACTGTACTGATTATTGATTCTGAAGGTATAATTCGGGCAAGGGTTCCTTGGGTTGGAGCGGATCAATTAGTTAAGTTTCTTAAGAAGTTACTATAAAAAAGCATACGTTTTCAACTCATTGTCCTTAATGAAATAATGGGTTAGAAGTTTTTTTCAGTTTTGAATTGGTAATACCTAAAAGTAATAGCCGCTATATTCACGCATATCATTCCAGCAAGAACGATGATTGATGGAACTATTAAGGCAACTGAAAGAGGGATGTTCTGTAGAAGCCATTCCATTATTTTTTGCAGTCCAAACCAGGATTCGGGTTTAATTAGCCACTGGGCCGCCAATGTGTTCTCAAATAGAAAGTTGAATACTTCTATAATGGCAAACTCTGACCAAACACCATTTTTTACCCAGAGAAATATCTGGTAGCAAATAAGTCCCATTCCAGAGGCTAAAAACAATGAAGCTATAAACATAATTGAAATAGTCATGCTTCCAAAAATAATATCGACAGGTCTAAGTTTTGATACAAAAAAAACTATTTCTTCGCTTATTCTAGAGAATATTCGTTTTGAAATATCTCGTAAGTTTATTTTTACTTCTTTATAAAATTCTTTGGCGTTATTCATATTTTCATTGATCCATTGCATCCATGACATATGATCGTATTTTTGCTCTTCATATTTGCCTTCAGTCATGGTTCCTCCTACTAGAATAAAAGTTTTTCTTACTAGTAAATTATAGCTTTTGAATTTCTAGGCCGTGTGTAGATATCATACCGCAAAAAATGTTCAAATTCATTGCTGAAAATATAAAATGCAAAGGAGGCTAGACCCTAGTCAATTGAATATATTGGTTGAAGGCGGGGTGTGGATTGATTTTTTTTATTGCAAATAAACTTGTTTAACAAAGAATTTATCACAAGCGCTTATTAGCGCTAAGGTTTAACGCATTCGAATTATTTTTTATGAGATTAATTACAGTTATGGCTAATTCTCTCTAGTAGCCAGATAGGCTTAATGTCGGTTAATTTTTTTTAATTGATATTTTTGTACTGCACGGTTATGTTCCTTGAGGCTAGAAGAAAACTGATGGCTCCCATCTTTTTTGGAAACAAAATAAAGATGGTTTGTCTTGATTGGATTTAAAGCGGCAACTATTGATTTGATCCCAGGGTTCGCAATAGGCCCGGGTGGAAGCCCGTTGTAACGATATGTATTATAAGGTGAATCTATATTAAGGTCCTTTTTTCTTATGTTCCCATCAAAATTTTCAATAGAGTATATAACAGTTGGATCTGTTTGAAGGCGCATTTTTCTTTTAAGTCGATTATGAAATACCGATGAAATATGTTTCCGTTCTCCATTCATTCCGGTTTCCTTTTCTATCAAGGAAGCTAGAGTGATAATCTCATGTAGTGACATATTTGAATTTTGAATTTGGTCCTGAATTTTTTTGGTTTTCATTCGTTGTTGAAACGTATTTAGCATTGTTTGAATAATTTTTTTTTCAGATGTGTGCTTGCTGAAGTGGTAGGTTTCAGGAAATAGATAGCCTTCTAGTGATTTTGAAGTTATTTTTAAATTTTTTATTAGGTCTTTGTTCCTACTTTCTCTAATAAACTCGTCTTTATTAATTGATATTTTTTTGCTAAGCAATTCTGCAATTTCTAAAATTCGATAGCCTTCGGGAATAGTGATCGGGTGTAGGACAGTTTTGCCACTGGTGATAGATTTCAGTATATCGATGGGAAGCATAGACTGATTTAGTTGATATTCACCGACTTGAATGTGGGTCTGTTTTTGGCGAATATTAGCGAGTAACCGAAATGCGCTCGCATTTTTAATCAAATTAAGATCTTTAAGGTCTCTAGATATCTGTTTTAGAGTTGCTCCTGGCGTGATGATTAAAATTACGGTTTCAGTGCTTTCTCCTACAGAAACCGTAGCCTGGTAATAGAATAAACCAGCTACTGCCCAAGTAAAAATAATTACACCTGCAAAAAGAGGCAGTAAAATTGATTTAAATTTTAGGTTCATAATTTACCCAATAAGTGTTTGTCATTATAAAATTTTATATCGCACATCACTTCTCTACGTAGGTTTTTATTTCTGAAAGAAAGCGATCGTTTTCACTTTTGGTTCCTATTGTAACCCGTAAGCAGTTAGTTAGTTTTGGATGAGAACTGAGGTTACGAACCAAAATTCCGTTGTACAATAGATGGTAGAATAATTCGTCGGCAGAATATTCTGTTTTAAATAAAAAGAAATTAGAGTCAGTGGGAAATACAGTAATTAACTCGATTTTTTCAAGCTCGCTTATTAATCGACTGCGCTCATCAAGTATATAATCGATCTGTGTTTGGATTTGCGTAAAATTGTTGATTAAGTGCTCTGCGAAGCTTTGTGATAGCATATTGGAGTTATAAGGCAGTCGAACCTTGTTTACTTCTTGAATGATTAATGGATCAGCTACACCAAAACCAACTCGCATAGCTGCTAGGCCGATTTTTGACAAGCTTCGTAAGACGACAATATTATTATGTTTTTTTATTTCTCTTATAAAACTTTTTTGCGAAAAGTCATAATAAGCTTCATCCATAACTACGATACCGTTAAACTCTTCAATCACAGTTTGAACTTCAGTTTCAGAAAAACAGTTGCCCGTAGGATTATTTGGATAGCTTAAAAAAATTAGTCGTGATTTGTTTTTTTCTGCTGTTTCTAAAAGTTGCCTTGCATTTAGATCCCAATCACCATTTAGGGGTACGTTTATTGTTTTAACACCTAGACTCTGAGATATTACCGAGTACATTGCAAAGGTAGGGTCTGGAACAATTATAGTGTCTCCTTCTTTACAAAAAACTTGAAGTAGTAATAAAATAATTTCATCTGAACCATTTCCGATAACCAGTTGGTCTATTTTAGTGTCTAACTTCTTTGCAATCGATTGCTTTAGATTTTTGCTATCCGGGTCGGGGTATCTGTTTAGTTGGATTTTTTTTAGAGATGTTGTAAATAGGTCATACAGTTCTTTTGAAGGCGGGAAAGGATTTTCATTAGCGTGTAACTTAACCTCGGATTGAATATTTTCTACAGCGTAGGGTTTTAGGGAATAAACATTTTCCTTTATTAGTTTTGTTAAGTCAACGGTAGACATTAACTGATCTCTCCGTTATCTATTAAACCCTTAATATCAGATGAAGATGATTTGTGCCGCTCTTTACGAAATTGTTCTGCTGTAATAATGGATTGGAGATGGTTAGTGGTTTCTTCTTTGTCGACATTGGTTAATATATAATCGTAAATCATTGACTGTTGCATTTCTTTTTCACTTACTTCCAATCGTTCCCGAATTTTGTCGTCAGACTCGGTTCCGCGTTTGTTAAGTCTACTCTCTAGCTCTTTTAAGGATGGTGGCATCATGAAAATAAAAATAGCTTTATAGTTTATATTTCTTAAAGACTGCGCCCCTTGAACATCCAGTTCTATTAACACATCTTCTCCCTTGTTGAGATGACGATCTACAGATTCTGAAGCGGTACCATAGTAACTTTTGAAAACTTTTGCCCATTCTAGAAACTCATTATTTTTAATTTTTTTTTCAAATTCTTTTTGAGTAATAAAATGGTAGTCAGTTCCTTCCACTTCTCCGTCGCGAGGTTCTCTTGACGTATGAGAGATGCTAAATTTAAGGTTAGGAAGTTTCTGTTTCAATAATTTACATACTGTAGTTTTCCCGGCACCTGAAGGCGCAGAGAGTATAAAAATTATCCCGCTTGATTGCATAATTGAATTTCTTTTTTCAAGTTCTGCTTTGGAGGTGGTGTAACTATGTCTCTATTTAATGTGTCAAGTGAGATTCGCTTGGTTATTCAATATTGGCCAATTGTTCTCGTGTTTTTTCCAGACAACTTTTCATCTCTATTACTGCTTTTGATACTTCAAGATCGATAGTTTTTGAACCCATAGTGTTTACTTCCCTATTTATTTCTTGGACCAGGAATTCCAGTTTGCGTCCTTGCGGATCATGGGAGGCAACTAGTATATTGAATTGCTCCAAATGACTTTCTAATCGAATGAGTTCTTCCGTTACATCACATCGGTCTGCTAATAAAGCTGATTCTTGGGCAATTCGAGCTGGATCGATTTCAATTCCAGCGGTTAAGTTCTGTATTTTTTCTTTTAGTTTATCTTGGAATTGCTGAACACTAATGGCTTGTCTTTTTGAAATTGATTTTCCTAGTATCTTAATATTGTTTATTTGATTGGTAATATTTTTTTCTAGGTTGCTCCCTTCACTTTCTCTCATTTTAATAAGGTCGTTAAGCGTTTTTTCGACGGTTTCCATTACTATTTCTTCACAGGAATCTTCAACTTTCTTGAGTTCTGCTTTGACGACATCTCTTTGGACCAAAATTGTGTTAATATCAATCTCTCCTTTTAGGCCTAGGTCGTCCTGTATTTTTTTAAAAGTATTAAAATATTCATTAGCTAGAGCAAGATTGGAAACTACATCAACTTCAGCTTCGGAAGCAATGTTTTTTCCTACAGAAATGCTAATGTCAAATGAACCTCTTGCGCATCTCGTTTTCACCACCTTCTTCAACGGAATTTCGAGGTTGGCAAGTGATTTTGGTAGGCGGATATTGATATCAATAAATCGATTGTTTACCGAACGAATTTCTACCTTGCAGGTATGGTCATTATTTTGATTTTCGTGCCTGGCAAACCCAGTCATACTCTTAAGCATAAGTGTCAGTATCAGTCAGGCTTTCCTAACAACTATTTTAAAGTGGTCATTAATTTTTTCCATTGAAAGGACCTCGTGTCCATCATTTTGAATACTTCTAGGGACATTTTTCTCAGGCTCACCTAGATCTAGCAAAACCTCAAGACTATCTCCAGATGACATAGTCTCAAGTTTAAGTTTTGTTTTAACGTAGTTAAAGGGGCATTTGACTCCCAGTAGATCTATTTTCTGAAGAGATTGTCCAGAGCCTCCTTTTTTCTCATCACCGCCAACGCGTATTCTTAAAGATTTATCGGATTGCATTTTGGTATTAACATCTCGACATTCTTCAGCAAGTTCACCACAGTTTTGTACCCACCATGAAACGACATCTTGATTTGCTGTCGAGCTTTCTTTTTCATAGCGTTCGCCCATTGCAGCAAATTTTCCAGAAACAATTTCCATATCAATAATGAGTGAATGAAACTTTCTAATACATTCTAGGTCATCATTGAAATCCATTCCTTCTGTTACCAGCAAAGCTCTTGCAGATGCAACGGTTGACCGTTTTGCATGATCCATTGCTTCAGCGTAATCCTTTTTTTCGAGGGCTAGTTTACTTTGAAAATGAGCACGATCAGCTTCGGATAAGCGATCTGTTATCATGTCGGTAACAGCTCCTGCACACTCTCCTTGACCTCGGTCTTCCAAACTAAATTTTTCTTCAGATCCAAAATCGATATATGAATGAGGGGCTTCTTCAATTTGCGGTAATTCTTTCAACGGGTTGAGTAGTTCTCGAAAGAAACCCTTTCCTTTTCTATCAAAAAACTCTCCAAAAGATTCATTAGCAAGTTTGTCAGTTTTGAAGGAGTCTATAATTTTCCTAGTTGCTTGGGGTGCATTTTTCGCTGGAATTTTAATTACGGAAGTACCAAAGATAACTTTATCCTCATCAATTCTACCACCCAATAATATTTCGTAATGTGGTGCAAGGACTCCATTTAACTTTTTGGCTCCGCCATGAAATCCTATAGACGCGATATGATGCTGACCACAAGAGTTAGGGCATCCACTTGCTTTAATAGATATGTGGTCTAATTCTTTGGAATGGGGAAATCCATTTTCCATTTCTTCATTTAAGTGTTTCACCAATCCCCGTGATGCGGTTATGCCTAGGTTGCAGGTCTCAGAACCAGGGCAGCAGGTAATATCGCGAATTTCTTCAGTGCCCGCCTTATGCAAACCAACTTTTTGTAGCTCTGCGTAAAATGTGCTTAGGACCTCACTTTTTACCCATGGAATCATCATGTTCTGATTTACTGTATTTACAATGATTCCCCCAGCTAGCTTAGATGCTATATTAGCAATGATTCGTGCCTTGTCACTCGTTATATCACCCAAAGCTAGTTTAACTTGTACATTAAAGTAACCGCTTTGCTTCTGTTCGCAGGTATTCCTATTTTCCCAGATTTGAAACTCTGGGTCTATGCTAAATTCGTTGTTAATCTCACAGTTTGGATCATTTGGAATAAACTCTTCATTTGTAATTTCTATAGGGGGGAATTTTTTATTTGCTAGTACAGCAAATTCTTGCTCATAAAGTTCTTTAATTTTTTCCAAGCCTAATTTGTCAAGGACATATTTAAATCTAGCCTTATTTCTATTTTTCTTGTCACCATATTTGTCAAAGACCTGAACAATTGCTTCGCACATACGCAGTAGGTTTTCTGTTGGTAGAAATTCAGTCAACGGCTTTGCGCCATGAGGAAAAGATCCTAGCCCACCGCCAATTAATACTTTAAAACCTCTAATTTCTTTCCCGCCCTCATTTTTTATTTGAGCATTAAGGCCTATGTCGTGTATTGGAGCAAGTCCGCAGCCTGAACACCCACCAAAGCTAATTTTAAATTTTCTTGGTAAGTTTTGTGTTATGGCATGACGCAGCAAAAAACTTGTAACTGCTTTACCGTAGGGAGCTACATCAAAGACTTCTTCCTTGCAAGTGCCTGCTTTATGACAGGCGGTAACATTTCTCACGGTGTTACCGCAAGCTTCCCGTGTGGTCAGGCCATAGTCTGCTAAGTCCTTTAAACCTTTTGAAACATCCTCCAATTTTACGAAATGAAACTGGAAATCTTGCCTGGTGGTTACGTGCAGAATTCCATTCGAGTATTTGTCAGCAAAGTCAGAAAGACACACAAGTTGTTCAGCTGTCATACGACCAGTAGAAAGCTTTGTTCTGACCATCTGGACGTCATCTTGGCGTTGACCATAAATTCCTTGCTGTAGGCGGAACCGCTTAAAATCTTCAGGGTCTATCTTTCCGCGGTTTAGTCTTTCTACCTCAGCTGTAAACTCTTCAATCTCCCTTTTTACTTCAGGAGGTATATTTAAGGCCATTGTATCCATTACAAACCTCTTTAATTACAAAGGGTATGTAAACCCATTTTTATTGCATAAGTATTATTCAAGGAATCAGTTATGATAGTTGCTCATTCTAGTACATTGACTAATTATATCCTAAAATTAAGAAGTATCATATTAGTATAAAAATCAAGATTATACCCTAATAAATTATATTTTGTGAAAGGCTAGTGCATAAAAGGTTTATTTTTATGATAACTTTTAACAAGTCGGATACACAGGTTAGCTAGGATCTTTTTAAAACATTGTATTTTTACTACTAACTTTGGTTTTTTTGATAATTGAGTGTGTTTTTTGTCAAATGGCTTCTACGTTGATTTATATTAATTTTTTTGCATTTCTGGCTATTTTTTTAATTGCTCTGATCAGAAATTTAAACTTTAATACCGTTCTCGTGGGCCTTACGTATTTAACCCCCTTAGTTCCGCTTGGAATTAATCCTGCGAATATGGAGAGGTTTTTACTTATTTCTTACGCTAATTTTATTTTTGGACTTATCGAAGTAGTTGTTTTTGTTATAACTGTCAAGCCTGGAGATACTCCATTTGACAAGGAGCATCTTAAGCAATTATTTGGTCATACTTTACCAATTGTGGTCGCATTACTTGGCCTGTCATTTTTAGGGCGCTCCGTCGAAATCCCTGTTTCTGTAATAGAATTGGGTATCATCATTGCTCTCTTTGTTTTGGGTTCTATTATGCGAATTATAGCTATCTATCAAATTGGAGTCGCCGCGTTCAAATTCGATATTGTTTTTCGTGAGAAACAAAAATTAAAAACAGATCAATTATACAGTTTGATGAGACACCCCTCCTATACGGCAATGATGATTGTTGTTGTTTCTTATGCTTTGATTACGCGGTCTCTTGTTTTTGGGGCTCTTGGAATTTTTTCAGCGTGGATAGGTTTTCAGTATAGAATTTATCACGAAGAGAGAGGGTTGGCCGATCAGTTTGGAGAGGAGTACACAGTTTTCCGTTCTAGCACGGGAATGTGGTTCCCCTGCCCCAAAAAAAAATCATAAACTATTGCGGAAATTAATATAGTGAGTTATCCCTAAAACTAATAAAATATAACCATAACTAGCTATGTAGAGAATAGCTTTACTAGAATTTTGATTATTATGACTTTCGTTGCTAGAGAGAGCAAGATTTTTTAATCTAAAGTAATTCGCTACTAGCATGACAAAAAAAAGAATGAGTGGGTTATAGTTTAAAATACTCATCAAACCTGAAGTGACAAAAGCTAATATCCACATCGCAGGAACTTTAATCCAACGGTTTTTTGTGAGATCGTCAATTACATTGAGAGCAGCCACATAGCCAACAAGATAAAATAGGAACGACAGCACAAGCCATACCAAAAAATCTAATAATTCTTTGCCACCTGTGATGTCATCGACTCCAAGAATCATGTTGCTTAGGGTAGCACTCAGGTTGGCTAAGAACAATAGTGCGAGTTACTTGAGCTTATGAAGCCATACGATATAGTTATCATCGGAGGAGGACCTGCTGGAGCTTCTGCAGCTTTGTTTCTTGAAAAAAAGGGATATAACATTGCTTTGCTCGACCAAGCATTATTTCCCCGAGACAAGGTATGTGGCGAGTTTATAAGTCCGGCAGCAGATGACATTTTTTCAGACCTGGGGATTCTTGAATCAATAGACTCTCTTAATCCAACAAGATTATCCGGTGTGGTGTTATCTGCTTATGAAAGCTCCTACTTGCAAGTTGATTACCCTGCTTCTATCGATGGGAGAACCATGACTAGTTTGTCGGTAGAGCGCTCAAAATTGGATGGCTTGATAATTGATCACGTTCGTAATTCAAAGGTTCAATTGTTAGAGGGCTTTAAGGTTACAGATTTTCTTTTTGATGGAGAGAATGTTTGCGGTGTTAGGGGGTATGATGAATTAAAAACAAAATTTAGAATTAAATCAAAAGTTGTGATTGACGCGGGAGGTAGGAATAGTATTTCTCTCCGTCGGTTAAACTTAAGGCATCGCTCTTCTGCAAGAGGAAGAATTGCCCTAGCTGCACATTGGGAGGGTGCCAAGGAACTCGGGAGTTACTGCCATATGCACATTAGTCATCCTGGCTATACAGGCATTGCTCCGGTAGGGATTAATAGAGCCAATGTAGTTCTTGTTGTGGATCATGGAAGTTTTGATGGTAATAATATTGAGAGTTTTTTTATGGAAAAAGTTTTAGGAAATCGATTGCGAAGAAGAATACTAGGATCCGGTTCTCCGATTGAAAAAATAAGGGTAGTTGATTCATTGTCATATTCTGTCAAAAAACCTAAATGCGGAGGGCTTCTTCTTGTGGGCGATGCTACCGGATTTATTGATCCCTTTACAGGAGAGGGAATCTATCTATCGTTAAGAAGCTCTCAACTCGCGGCTGGAGAGGTAAAAAATGCTTTTGATAGGGGTGATTTTTCAAACAGGCAATTCGAGCAGTATGATCTTATCAGAAGAAAAGAGTTTAGAGAAAAAAAAATTCTAAGCAAGGCCTTGCAATATTTGATTTGCAAGCCATCATTTTGTAATCGCGTTGTTGAGGCACTTGCAAAGCAAAAAGAACTATCGAGTTTGCTAGTCGGAGTAATAGGAGACTACATACCGGCAAACAAGGTGGTGTGTTTTGATTATCTTTTGCGTTTGGTTTGTGAAATACTGAAGCGAGGTCAACCTCAATTCATTAGGGCTAGTCAAGGTTTTCCTAATTAAAGAGTTTTGAAATAAAACATCTGATTGCCTGACTTTATATTTTTATCTTATTTGCTTGGCTCAGAATTAATTCCATTTTATCTTTTAAAGCAAGTTTCTGCTTTTGGTGTTGTTTTTTTTCAAATTCTTCGAGAGGAGTCGGGTATTTTACTTTATTTAAGTTTTCAATTTTTAGCTCAAGCTTTGAGTGCTCAGAGTATAAGTGTTCAAAGTTAACGTTAGACTTGAGAATTTCGTTGAAAACTTTTTTTTCTATCTCCATGGTTATATTTCTCCTTTATGGATGAAGATTTTTTTCTTTTAATTTTAGTTCGGCTTCGGATTTTCTGACATATTTTATTGTTAGTTCGCCTATATTTGTTTTTTTTGTTTTTGTGAAACGTTTTTCTGCTAATCGGGCAGCGGAGGCAGCAACTGTATCGGCAAACTTACTATGTGTTGGAATAAACTTACCCCCCAGTTGGTTGATTAAAAAAGATTTGTATGAATTTAATCCATTGCCAATAAAAACAGTCGGGTCTGTAATTTCTTTGCACAATTGATTTGGTGTTAAAGCTCGATCTGGTGTGAGGCGCTCTAAAACTCCGTTATTGTCGAAAAAATAGGCTGTATACACTTCTTTTTTTCTTGCATCCAAAATAGCGCAAATTTTATTGCGAGTCGGTATTGCTTGTAGTGCTAAGGCCTCTAGCGTGTCTATTTTTACAAAAGGTTTTGAGGTAGCTAGAAGAAGACCTTTTAATATACTAGCACCCACTCGAAGGCCAGTAAAAGATCCAGGTCCGGTTGTTAAACAGAACCCGTCAAGATCTGTCAAATCAGCACCAGTGGATGTTAGAACTCTATCAACTAGAAAAAGAATCTGATTAGAAACGGTAGCAATTCCATCGTTCTCAGCTTGAGCAAGCACTTTTCTGTCTTTCAACAGAGCCACACTAGCTTGGGGAGTAGATGAGTCGATTCCCATTAACATCATGGGCTAACAAAGTGCATGTAAGAGAATTATAATTTTGGCTACTGAAAAGTACAAAAATTTACTACCTAGTGCAAGCTTAGGGAAAGCGAGAAGTAAAGTCAAACAATTAAGCTATCCAGCAAAAATAAAAACCCCATTTAACTTATTGAAATCAATTGATTTAAAGCTTGACATTTGAAATATTTGAACTTATCTTTTGTTTTATGATACCCCATTGATTTTACTGGGGATGTCTTATCGGTAAAGTAGTTATTTTTGTCGAAGAAATCTTATTCATTTGTGGAGGGAAGTCAATGTTCTACGAAGTGAAGGTTTTTGATTCTCGGGGACAGCTTAAAAAGGTAGTGTCTTCCAAAAAATTAAGTAATCAGTTTTGGAGTCAAAATGAAAATCTGCCATCTTATTATGAAGATAGTTCTGCAAAGTCTGATGATTGGAGTTCAAAAGGAAAAATCAAAGCTGAAAAAGTAATCGTGGAAGAGACCTAGTAAGTTTTTTTAAGTCTCTCCTTCGTTATTTGAAGATGATGTTAATTTGACTTGTGTTATTGTAGTGACTTATTTTTTTAAAATGCTTTTGTTATAGCATGCCTTTATAGATAGCCATGAGACTATTTGATGTATTTAACAACAGAGAAAGACTTAGCTGATTTTTGCCTTAAGTTAAAGTCCAGTCCTACCTTAGCAGTTGATACAGAGTTCGTTAGAGAAAGAACCTACTACCACAAATTAGGTCTCATTCAAGTCTCTGATGGCAGGAACTGCGCTGCAATCGATCCAATTCAAATTTCCAACTTAGAGCCGCTTTTGGATCTAGTTCGCAATCAAAATACAGTTAAGGTGTTCCACGCTGCTAGACAGGACCTAGAGATATTGCATAGACTTTGTAATACGTTGATCCGCCCAGTATTTGATACCCAGATAGCCGCTTCTGTTGTGGGGTGGGGTTCTCAGATTTCCTTTGCAAAAATTGTTAACAAGGTTCTTGGAAAAAAAATTGATAAATCTGAAACATACACTGACTGGTGTAGGCGACCCCTTAGCGAACGACAGATTGAATATGCGCTAGATGATGTTCGTTTATTATTTCCGGTTTATGAAAGCTTGAAAAGAGTTCTTAAAAATCTTGAACGGGAAGAATGGCTTCAAGGTGAATTTATGTTACTGGAAGATCCTGAAACTTTTAAAGCTCCTAATCTTGAAAAGCTATATATGCGAATCAAGAATATAAGAACTCTGGCTCCTCAAAACTTTGCAATTATCTGCGAGCTTGCTCAATGGCGTGAAAAAGAAGCACAAAATAGAAATTGTTTAGCTAAGAATATTGTAAGGGATGAATCACTTATGGAGTTAGCGCGTAAAGCACCAGTTGATATTGAAGCGTTAAGTTGTATTCGAGGATTGCACAAAAATGAGATCGCTCGTAGTAAAGTAAAGATTTTGGCAGCTATCCAAAAAGGATTAAGCCTTCCTCATGATCAAATACCCAAATTACCAGAGTCAGAAATATATAGGGCACCTCCTGGCATAGAGGAAATGCTTGCTGCTCTTGTTCAAATTCGTGCAGATCAATTAAAAATAGAACCTGGTGTTCTGGCTGATCGAAAAAAAATTAATGATTTTGTTAAATGTTTTGACCAAAAATTTAATATCGAAAAACACTCACTTATGTGTGGTTGGAGAAAACAGGCTATTGGCAATCAACTATTTTTAGCTTTGACAGGAAAAATGGCCTTGGCTATTGGAAAAAATGGGAAATTGGTTAACTTTTCTCTCGATTCAAATCTAAATAAATCTATTCCTTAGCTAAAATTAAAGACCGTAATTTTTGAAACTGTGGATTTTTACGAAGATTGTCAATATCTGGATCGATTTCAAGGTTTTGATAGTTTTTGAATCCATAGGAGATGGCAAGGTTTAAAGATTTGATGCCCTCAGGTATATTGCCTACTAGGGAATAATAACAGGCAAAATTATAATGTAGAAGAGGGTGCTTGGGATTTATCGATTCTAAAGTATTTAGGGTTTTTTCAGAAAGTATAAAGTTTTTTTTTCTGAGATAAGCTGTGCTTAAGTTGATATAGGCTTCTTCAAAGGATTTATTATGATGTAAGGCCATTTTATAGTTTCTAATGGCTTCCTCTGGTTTATTTTTTTTTAAAAATTTATTTCCCTGGTTGTAGTGATAGATACTCATCCGTTTTTGAGTTTCCGGATTTTTGTGATCTATAATGTCTTTGTCATGGTCATGTATAAGTTCTTTATGTTGCACCTTACTTGAGTTGATTTTTTGTTGTTCTTTCAAATTGTATCCAATAGGGTCAGAAACAAGAAATAGAATGGGCCCAAGAATTAGAAAAATGGGCATTAACTTTATATGTTTGCTTGCGAATTTCATTTTATTAAAGAAAAAAATATTTTTTTATATATAGTAAGTCAATTGAATTAATGGGCATAACTAATATCTGTTTAAAAACTTCATTAACTCGTTTGCCGAACCAAGAGATATAACGTTATCAATTTGTGCACCATGCGAGCATAAATTATATATTTTGGTTTCAGGATTTATGGCAGCTATTTCTTCTATCCCTCTGAGATAATTATACATAGCTTGGTTAGTTTCTACCTTGTTCCCAGAAATATTTTCAATTTTTATTGTTTTCCGTTTCCTGGTTTCTGCGTTGTGATTTTCTTTGAGCATGCTCTCGTGATTCAAATTATCCAACATTTGTTTATTGCTATTTGAAAAACTTGAATAAATTCGATTATTAGTGAATGAAAGGTCTTGTCCGATTAAAAATATCGGATTACATCCAAATTGAATTAAAACGTCAAGGGCGAGACAAGAGACTGAACCACCGGATTGAGTACTACCCTTAGTTTTTATATTGGGTTCGTTTTCCTCAAACAGAGTGCTTGTTTTTTTGAAAACCACAAATTTTTCACCTTTATAATAGTGAATAATTTTAGTGTTTGCTGAGGGTGTGAATATAAGCTTTGCTTGGTTTTCTAGGTGATCTTGGAAGTATCGAAAACTATCTTCTTGAGGATCTAAGGAAAATACATAATCAAAAGTAATTTCTTCGCGTGATAAGATAGGAAATGCGGTATCAACGCAGGCTAAAATAAATTTTTCATCAATTTGTTTAAGATAGGGAAGAATGTCATCAAGTGAAGGACCAGCGCTAACTAGTAAACCCGGTTTTGCTAAGTGCTTAGAGCGTAATGATTGTATTCCTGGATTTTGTTCTACAATTTTTTTGTTTAACATATAGTTTTCTTTTTCTATATCACCAAGTACAGCTGGGAATCTACGCTCCATTAATAAAATTTCTAACGAATTCGTCAATCTGGGAAACGATTTAGGAATACATTTAAATGAAGGTGAGTGGAAGTGCACTTCAAGATCATTTCTCTTTGCGTTTTGCATTTTCTCCATATATTTTGAGATTTCGTTCGAAACTATTTCTTCGTTCAATCCATAGACAATATGGAATCTGTCATCGTTCAATATTTCAGATTGATTTCTTAAGATCATTGCAGCAAGTAAAAGGTCAGTGTTTAATTCTATTGCAAGCAGGAATCCGCTTGAGCCAATTTTTTCTAAGATAGGGTCTATGTGGTACCCAAGTCCAAATCCGTATAGACAGACTTGACTTCCCACTTTTATTTTTTTAGCAAACGTTTGGCCTTCTTTTACAGGATCATACATGCTATGTATAAGAATATTATTAAGACGAATAGTGTTTTTCCCGGAGCTGGTTGATTGCACCTCGATAGATGCAGGTAGTGGTTCCGATAGATGCTTGGCAAAGGAGCTATGTTTTTTTAATAGTGCTATGTTTTTTTGAAAGAATTTAGTCATGCGAGGATATTTTTTGATATTGAATTATAACGGCTAAATTAACTTCTTTACTTGTTCGATGTTTCCTACTTAATTATACCTTGGATATCTTATAAACTCTTGCAATCTAGAAAAAATTATTCTAAATAGTTTAAAGTGAGTCTCTCCTTTAATTTATTTATTTAAACCATGTCCGCTAAAACCCAGAAAAATGATAGGTCACATGTAAGAATTCTTCCTGATGACTTAGCTAATCAAATTGCTGCTGGTGAGGTTGTTGAAAGGCCAATGTCTGTGGTTAAAGAGCTTGTAGAGAATTCGATTGACGCAGGGTCTGCACGTATTTTAGTCGAAGTTGAGCGGGGAGGAAAAAAACTTATACGCGTAACAGATAATGGATCGGGACTATCACCGGAAGATGCAAAACTTGCTTTTTTACGTCATGCAACAAGTAAAATTAGCACTTCCTCAGACCTTGAAAAAATTGTTTCTTTAGGGTTTCGAGGCGAGGCACTTCCAAGTATAGCTTCAGTTTCAGAGGTTCGAATGACTACCTCTTGCGATGAAAACTTAGGAGGGGTAACTATTTTGATAGAGGGTGGTGGTTCTGCTCAGACTAAAGAGACGTCTTGTCCTCATGGAACCACCATCGAAGTTTTAGAACTTTTTTATAACACCCCCGCCCGAAAAAAATTTTTAAAAGCAGATGGCACAGAATCTTCTCATATTACTCAAGTTGTGACGCAACATGCTTTGGCATATCCAAAAATTCACTTCACACTTATAAGTAATGGTCGTAAAGTTATAGATGTTTTGCCAACGGATCAGCGATTATATCGCATTGCAGAGCTATTTGGTGCTGAGCTTGCTAAGGAACTTGTTCAGGTAGATACCGAGTATGGAGACTATCGGCTTGAGGGGTTTATTTCAAGTCCAGTTTATACTCGTTCTTCACGCTCTGCCCAGTATTGTTACGTAAATCAGAGATTTGTTAAAGATAAAGTTATTCTTCACTCTACTCAGCAAGGTTATAGTCACCTTCTTCCCAAAGGTCAGCATCCTGCAATCTATCTTTTTTTAGCGATGGATCCAAAATTATTTGATGTTAATGTTCACCCGGCTAAAGCTGAGGTTCGTTTTGCATTTCAACAGGAGATACACCGTTTTGTTAGTAGTGCGGTTAAAGAATCTTTGAGTGGTAGTAAAAAAATATCACTAGTATCTATAGATCAACCCAGAAAAAGTCATATTACTCCCCATTCAACGACAACAGATTATAAGAATGTCAATATGTACAATTACCCTAAGAGGCAATCTTCAGAGAGTCTATCTTCTGCTGTTGACTTAATTTATAAGGATTCTAATACTCAGTCAGTTGGCTTGGATTCAAAGATACAGAGCTCATCACAAGTTGAAATCTTGCATGAAAAACCTAGTGCTGTTTCTAATCTTATTTATTCTGAATTTGAGCCTCTGGGGCAGCTAGATCGTTCTTTTATCATTATGGAGGGAAAGCCTGGAATACTAGTTGTTGATCAGCATATAGCTCATGAACGCGTTCTTTATGATCGCTTTAGTAAAGCTGCTAAAAATAAAAAAATTGAAGTTCAACAGTTATTGTTTCCTCTAACTTTGGAATTTTCTCCCAGTGAAACAGAGTTGTTGTCTCGGCATCAAGAGCATTTGAATGAGCTTGGATTGGAGCTTGAATTATTTGGTGAGAATGGGTTTTTATTGAGAACCGTGCCTGCTATTTTAAAAAATAATGATAAAGAAGAAATTATGCGAGAAATTGTTGATATGCTTCCAGCACAAAAACATGAGGAAGCATTAAACGAAAAATTTGAAGAAATACTCATTATGATGTCTTGTCGTAACGCAATAAAAGTAAATATGACTCTTAATTTGGACCAGATAAGGAAACTTATCTCAGACCTACAGGAGACAGAAATGCCATACACTTGCCCGCATGGTCGCCCCATAGCCCTCTTATATGGTATAGATTCGATCTTGAAAAAATTTTTACGCAAGTAGGATCATTTAACGAGCTTTGAACTTTAAGATAATAGAGGACTTTTTGAAATGTAATTTGAGCTAACTCCGGAGAGTTATTTTTCTTAAGGCTTTGGCGGCTTTGATTAGTCTTTCTGTGTTCATCCGTTTTATGTTTTTTATGGAATATTGAGAGTTTTTTTTAACTTTATTTTTTTTTAAAGTATTGAGACGCAACTCCATATCTACTAAGCATTTTTTTTTTTTTAAATTGTTAAAATTTCGATAAGCTAAAAGTAAAGCTTTTTCTGTCTTGTTGATGGTGATCAGGTGATAATGTTTTAAGCCAATGAACATCGCTTTCCCTTCCTTAAGCCCACCGCCGATTATTTCTAATTTTCCAGCCTTATGTGGTGTGGCTTCTGAATCCGCTATGTCTAAGTTTTCTAAGGTTAGAGTTGTTGTGAGCAGTCTATCTAATGAAACCTTTCCAAGCTTTGCAATTTTGACTAGAACCGGCAAGGGTGTATCACGTTTCGCGGTTTCATAGCGAACATAGGTACGAAAGCCTATATCAAGTAATCTGGCTAGAGCTGATTGGGTAAGGCAGAGTTTTTTCCTGGTTGTTTTTAGGTTTTTTGCAAGCAAAGTCATACCAAAACGGCATATATTGAATTTTTGTGGTAGTTACTTAGGCGAGTTTGACACCATTTTTCCGAAGAAATTTATACGCTTCGTCTATCCAGTAGCGCTCCTTTTCTAGTTTATATTCCGGCAGATCCTTTGATGAGCCAATAATAGATTTCATTTGATTTATGGCCTCATCTTTTTGTCCTTTTTGATCAAGGAGATTTGCATAGTGATAATGGGCATTGAAAAAACCAAATGAATTGATAACTTCTTCATACGTTTTTAAAGCTTTGTCTTCTAAGTTTGCTAGCCTGTAACATTCTGCTAGTCCTAAAATAGCATTTCCGTAGTCATGCTTTTTATCTATTTTGACTAATTCCTCAAGTGTTTCTGCCGCCTCTGAATAGTTTCCCATAGCATGTAAAGCCTTGCCCAGACCGTAGCGTGATTCATTTGACTCACTATCTCTCTCTATGGCTTCTTTAAATTGTGGGATGGCGAGATCATACTGTTTTTGTTCGAGATATACTTGTCCAAGTTTTTCATAGTGATAGGCTTTATGGAACTTACTGATCATTTCTTTAAGCTGGAGGGTTTCGTCAGTCTCAATTTCTTTGGGATTATTTTTGTGCTTTACAGTTTGTAGTATCGATGTTGGGCTATTGCCAGCCTTTGATTTAACGGTGAAATAGTATGCTATTGCTCCTACTGGGAAAAGAACTACCATGATAATAATCCATACAAAATGTTCCTTACGTTGCATACAGTCTATGCACATCCAAACCATAAATACCAACGCTAGTGTGATTAAAATATCCATGAATAACCGATTCGTTTTAAGTAAAATTTTTATTTAGTAAAATCTACATACCTTTTTTACTAACAATCTTATTGTTTTCGTCCAGAACGAGAACACTGGGAGGTACGCTTTCGTTATCATTATTCATAATACCATAAGCGACAATGATGATGCGATCATTTATCTTCGCAAGGTGTGCAGCTGCCCCATTAACTGATATGGCTCGCTCACCTCTTTTTCCTGGAATGGCATAGGTTATAAATCTATGACCATTGTCTATATTGAAAATATGAACTTGTTCATGAATTGATATGCCTACCTGATCCATTAAGTCTTCGTCTATTTCAATACTTCCTTCATAGTCTATCAGGACATCTGTGACACAGGCTCTATGTAACTTGGATTTTAACATTATTTTTTGCATTTGGCTTTTCCCATAATACGGTTATCTATAAGTCTAGTATTACCAACTCTAACGGCGAGCGCGACTAGTACTTTCGTGTGGATTTCAGTTTGCTCTAGGAAGCTTTCTGGGTCGCAAACAGAAATATAGTCAACTTCGGTTCCTTCCTTTTGCTCTATTATTTTACGGATTTCACTGCGAATATTTTTTGCGGAACGTTCACCTTTTATCACAAGGGCCTGAGCGGATTCAAGAGCCTGAGAGAGTGTGAGAGCTGAAGCTCGATCCTCTTCAGATAAATAGCAATTTCGCGAACTCATAGCAAGGCCATCTCTATCTCTTACGATTGGTTTCCCCACTATTGAAACATCCATGTTTAAATCATGGACCATTGTTCTAACCACTTCTAGTTGTTGCCAGTCTTTTTCTCCGAAATAAGCAATATTTGGGTCCACAATATTAAACAGCTTTAAAACAATTGTGGTGACGCCTCGAAAAAATCCAGGTCGGTTTTCCCCACAGAGATAGTTGGTTTTGTCTTCAACTGCAACAAAAGTTTGGAATGCCTTAGGGTATAAATCTTCTCGTTTAGGGTTGAAAAGAACATCTATGCCTGTTGTCTGCAATATGTTTTTGTCTAATTCAATATTTCTAGGATATGCATCAAAATCTTCATTAGGGTTAAATTGGGTTGGGTTTACGAAAATACTTACGACTGTTGTGTCACATTCAGCGACGGAGGTTTTTATTAGGCTTAGGTGGCCTGAATGCAGGCAACCCATAGTTGCAACAAACCCAATTTTTTTTGAGCTGGAATGGATCATGCGGCTCCAACATTTCATTTCCTCAATAGAGGTAATAGTTTTCATTATTGGTTTTTTCTACCCGTGCTTATGTTTTAGATATTTGAAGTGTTGGATTTAAGTTTTCGAACTTTCACATTGTATGAGTGATCAGCATCTGGAAATGTTTCATTACGTACTTCCTGAATGAAGCTATTCACCGCTTTCTGAGTCTCGTTAGCTAGGTTGGCATATTGCTTTACAAATTTTGGAGAAGGGTCCATACCCAATCCAAGTAGATCGTGCAGCACTAATATTTGACCGTCACATTTGATTCCTGCCCCTATACCTATGGTAGGTATTTTGAGGTCTTTCGTTATTTCAGCTGCGAGATCATCATATATTCCTTCGAGAATAATTGAAAAAACTCCGGCCTCCTGAAGCGCAAGGGCATCTTGTTTTATATTTCGCGCTTCCTCAAATGTTTTTCCTTGAACCTGATATTTGCCAAAGCGATTTATTGACTGAGGTGTGATGCCAATATGTCCCATGACGGGAATGTCTATATTGGTTAATGCTTGGATTCGTCTAGCCATTCTAGAACCACCTTCCAACTTCACAGCTTGTGCGCCTGCCTCCTGAATAAATCTTCCAGCATTGGTAATCGCTTGTTCATTAGATACTTGGTAAGACATAAACGGCATATCTGCTACAAGAAGGGCTTTATGACAGCCTCTACTTACGGCGAGTGTATGTGTCATCATTTCCTCCATGGTTACTGGGAGCGTTGTGCTGTGTCCAAGTGCTACCATAGCTAAAGAATCGCCTACCAAAACTATATCGACGTCTGTTGCATCGATTAGTCGAGAAAAACTATAATCAGATGCGGTAAGACCTACAATTTTTTGTGAGGAATTTTTTCGTTCCATAATCATAGGAACAGTTATTTTATTATGATTCATAAAAAATTGTATTTGATTAAATCTTGCATTATTAACATTTACGGCGATCAAATTATTTGGACTTGATTAAAAATCAATAAAAAAAGCCCACCGATGGAAGCCGGAGGGCGATGAAAAAATTATAGATCGTTAGTACGAGCTTTGCTGAATTACTTGAGGCCTTGTTGAGGTCCCCTTATTTCCCGTCCAACTTTTTATAAAGTATGATCGTCCCGGTCCGTTAGGATCCAAGCGGATTGTAATATTCTCGCCCTATTTTATGGCTATTAATCTTAATTATCAACTCTTCAAGATCGCATTTTTTCTCAACAAAATCAATTTCATCGGTGTTAATTACCAAAAGTGGGGTTTCGGAGTAGTAAAAAAAGAAGTTATTAAATGTTTTATTGACACTATCTAGATAATCGGGGTCCATAAAAGATTCATATTCACGTGCTCTTTTTTCAATACGGGAACGCAAGACTTCACTGTTTGCCTGAAGAAAAATTACTAGATCGGGTTTTGGAACCTTGTTGCTTAAGAGTGAATATACTTGATCGTACAATTTAAGCTCTTGATCCTTTAAGTTCAAAGTGGCAAATAGCCGGTCTCTATGGAAAAGGTAGTCCACTAGGACTACGGAACTGAAGAGATCCCTTTGAGCCAGTTCCATATATTGGTTATAGCGATTTAATAAAAAAAATATTTGGGTTTGAAAACCAAAAGAATCTCTATCTTGATAGAATTTGTTGATAAATGGGTTTTCATCGTCAACTTCCCTAATAATTTGCGCATCAAACTGTTTTCCCAATAAGTTTACTAAGGACGTTTTTCCTGCACCAATACAACCTTCAATAGCTATAAACCTTGGCTCGAGAGTGTATTCGCTCATGATAGTGTGTCGTTTGAAGTTATTTTCATGAAATTAAGATGTAAAAATTTTGGGGTAAGTCGTTAAAGAAAGTAATTAAGATGAAACGGAGATATCTTCTGTTATAGGTTTTAATATAATCATGTTTGATTTGCAACGGGAAACCATTCATGACTTAAGCCTTTTTAATAGATCACCTAGTTTTAGGTTTATTATGTGGCTTAATTTAGCTATGGTGTAAAGTAACCTTTTTGTAGACACCTTTTGTTTATGCTGTTTGTCTATACTTTTAACTAATGGTAGTTATTTAGTATCGCCTTAATATTTTACTATGTCATTTTAGCGCGCGGTTTTTTTTGAGCGGTAATAGGCTATAGTATTTATTGATCAAACTCTTGTTTCCATTTATAATTCATAGCTTTAAGGATTTTTTATTTTCTGTGATTGTATAGCTACAAACTGCTTCTGTGAAATATATGGGCACTACTCTGTGTAACAAAAAAATTATTTTAGGGGTTAGCGGAAGTATTGCTACATATAAAGCTGTGGAGTTGCTCCGTTTTTTAGTTCGTGAGAAAGCGGAGGTTCATGTAGTGATGAGTAATAATGCTGTTAAGTTTGTAACTCCTCTAACATTTGAGGCTCTTTCCGGAAACCCTGTTTATCATCAAGTTTTTAATACTAGTTCTACAATGTTCATGGAGCACATTAAAGTGGTGGAGTCGGCAGATCTTTTGTTAGTTGCCCCTGCAACAGCTAGTTTCATTGGAAAAATGGCTAATGGAATAGCAGATGATGCATTGTCCAATATATGTATTTCCTATAACGGAGCAACTATTGTTGCTCCAGCTATGAATGATAATATGTATGCCAATCTTGCTGTAAAAGCAAATATTGAAAAAATGAGGGAAAGAAAGATTGTGTTTATAGAACCCGAAGAAGGTCAGCTAGCCTGCGGTTCTATAGGGCAAGGAAGACTTGCTGAGCCATTCAATATTTTGAGTGTTGTACAAAAACGACTTGGCCTCAAAAATGACTTAAACAAATGTCGTATTTTAGTGACCGCGGGGCCAACTCATGAGCCTTTGGATCCAGTGCGTTTAATTACAAACCCATCTTCTGGGAAAATGGGTTATGCGCTGGCTTGCGCTGCTCGGGATAGAGGTGCAATTGTTACATTAGTCAGCGGACCTACTAGCCTTCCAGTTCCCGAAGGTGTTTCTTTTCTACCGTGCAGGACTGCTAGCGAAATGAATGATCGCGTTCTACAGATATTCTCGAACTGTGATGTTTTGATCATGAGTGCCGCAGTCGGAGATTTTGCACCAAAGCAGATTGAAAAGGAGAAGATAAAGAAAAAGGGAGAAACTCCTTTGACTCTCAAGTTGTTTCCCACTGAAGATATTTTAAAAAATGTAATGAAAAGAAAAGTTAAACAATTTGTTGTTGGCTTTGCCGCAGAATCTGAGAATTTAACACAAAGTGCATTAAGCAAGTTGCGAAATAAAAATCTTGACCTTATAATTGCTAATGACATTAGTTCTCCAGGAATCGGTTTTAAATCAGAATTTAACCAAGTAACTTTTATTAATAAAAATGAAGATATTAAAATATTCCCACTCCTTCTTAAGACGGAAATTGCTCACCTAGTATTAGACGATGTAATAAAGGCACTTTAATCTTAAACTTTAAAGAAGATTTAATTACTCCTAGTCATAACTTTTATGTCATTAATATAAAATTTTCGGCCTTTTATGGTTTAAGTGTATTTAAAACAATGGCTAAGTAATAAAAAAAATATTTTCTCTCGTATTTAAATAAGTTGTTTTTTTAAATAATACGTATGAGAATTTCAATTTTTTTATATATCCCTATATTTAATTTTTGGCAGTCGGGGGAGTGGTGTGATAGGATGGCTGGGTAAAATGGTCGAGGTTTTCAGTTGGAGCAATTCTTTGATTAGGTTTGTTTGGAAAGGTTTTAGATATATCTTTTCTCCCATTCTGGTTGCGTTCGACCCTATTTCAACCGGGAATGGAATTTAAAAGGGTTACGTTTTCTGTCCCGCTCGTTAGTTAGGAGATTTATTAGTATGGCTGCTGGAAAAGTAAAATGGTTTAATGATAGTAAGGGTTATGGTTTTATTGAGTCGGAGGATGGGGAAGATTGTTTTGTTCATTTTTCTGCAATTCAGGGAGACGGATTCAAGACTCTCAGAGAGGGGCAGGAGGTAGAGTTTGAGAAAACAATGGGGCAAAAAG
>CAZOYP010000035.1:0-25853 GCA_964584125.1 uncultured Nitrospinaceae bacterium
CTTCGACCACTTGATTAAAAGTCAAGTGCTCTACCAACTGAGCTAGCGGCCCATAGTGAGCAAGCGAAGAAACTAGCAAACCCATTGTAACATGTCAATTATTTATTATCTTGATTTTAAGAGAAACGACTAATATTATTAGGGATTATACGAGCTAACCTATGTGGAAAGGACTTTAGTTGGAAAAAACAGAACAAATTTGGCTCGATGGGAAGTTTGTGCCTTGGGATGAAGCGAATGTTCACGTCCTAACACATACTCTTCATTATGGATTGGGCGTGTTTGAAGGTATTCGTTGTTATCAGACAAAAAATAAAAAAGCTGCAATTTTCCGTCTGCAAGAACATGTCGACCGATTATTTAGCTCTGCAATCATATTGGGCATCGATATCCCATTTTCAAAAAAAGAAATCCTTACTGCTACACAACTTGTAGTAAGAAAAAATAAATTAAAGGAATGTTACATTCGTCCAATAGTTTTTCTTGGGCACAACCAGATGGGTCTTAATCCAAGAGGAGTTGATGTTCGTGTAGCTATTGCAGCCTGGCCTTGGGGAACTTATCTAGGCGATGAGGGAATTAATCATGGCATCCGTGTCCGAATATCATCATTTACAAGACACCACGTAAACATAACTATGACACGTGCTAAAGCCTGCGGACACTACATTAACTCAATTCTTGCTAAAACCGAGGCTATCCGTGATGGTTATGATGAAGCAATCTTACTGGACCCACAAGGCTATGTATCAGAAGGCTCGGGGGAAAACATATTTCTTTTATCAAAAAATCAACTTAAGACCCCGTCGCTATCGTGCTCCAACCTGGAAGGGATTACACGTGACTCTGTTTTTAATATTGCAAAACATTTTAAAATTAAAGTTGAAGAGGGACGTGTTACTAGAGACGAACTCTATTTAGCCGACGAGGTTTTTCTAACAGGTACCGCAGCCGAAATCACCCCTGTCAGAGAAATCGATAATCGTACAATCGGTAATGGTAAAAGAGGAAAAACCACCGCCAGTATCCAAAAGATGTTCTTCGAAATAGTTCATGGCAACCATACTAAGTTTAAAAAGTGGTTATCTGAGGTGTGACTTTTACCCAAAATAATTTCTCTTAAAATTCATTGCCAAACGAGAGAGTGAAACTTTGGTTAATAGGCCTATAATCACCGTTATTTACTAAGGAGCTGTCAATCGATGCCTATATATGAATATGAATGTGAAAAATGTAAGTCTGTGTTTGAGGCTATGCAATCTGTTTCTGCTAAGCCACTTAAAACATGTAATCAATCCAGTTGTAAAGGGAAGGTACATCGTTTAGTTTCTGCCTCTGGTTTTATTTTTAAAGGTTCTGGTTGGTTCACTTCAGAATATCCATCAGATGCCAGAAAAAAAGGATGGGAGTCCGAAGGCAAGAATGCTAACACTACCAACACTCCGCAGACTGGCAACGATGCCTCTAACGAAAAAAAACCTCAGCCCCAGACAGCAGTTCCTGATAAAAAAATAGCCGCCAAGCCGGCTCCAAAAAAACCTGTCCAGAAAAACCCATATGCTGGGGGTAAAAAGTCCCGAACAAAAACCTCCACCTAACACTTACGGAGGCTAGATGGAAGAGCCTGAAAATTTTTACCAAAATATTTTTGCATCTCTTGCAGATGGTGTTCTTATCGTTTCAGCTAATCTCAAGATAATCAAGGTTAATCAGTCCGCAGAAGAAATTTTTCAACGCTCAAGAAGTTCCTTAGAAGGAGAACATCTTTCAAAACTATTCCCCGATCAACCAAACTTACTTGAAAAAGTTCTCCAGTCTATTACCGCTGAAATCTCATACCATCACTTAGAAGGAATTGGATGTCGTAAATCAAATAATAGTCGCTTCTTAACCAATCTCACTTTATCACCACTAATAAAAAATCACCCCGAAACCTCAACTGGAGTAATTCTAATACAGGACACCAACTTTCTCAAAGAACTCCAAGAAACCTCACAACAGTCGGACCATTTATCCACGCTAAGTGTGCTTGCAGCTGGCATGGCACACGAAATCAGAAATCCTCTGAGTGGTATCAGAGGCTCAGCGCAATTGCTTTTGAAAGACCTAAAAAATTTCGACCAACGTGAATATATGGAAATCGTAATCGAAGAAGTGGACCGAATAGATCGCCTAGTAAAAAAAATGATGGATCTAACCCGTCCTGCTCTCAAAAATTTTCAACAAACAAATATCCATCAAGTACTAGAGGAAATTCTTATTCTTGAAAAGGAGAGTCTCGAGAGAAAAGGAGGCGCATTTATTCAAACCTATGATCCCAGCCTCCCAACTATTGGAGCAAATAAAGATGAGCTGAAGCAAGCATTTCTCAATTTAATTAAAAATGCTGTAGAAGCTTCTCCCAATGGTGGCGAAGTTCACGTTTTGACCCTATACAACAATGATTTTGCCTTTCGCAAAAAGCAGGAAACATCATCTCCAAATAGTATAATTGTGAAGATTATTGATTCCGGCCCTGGAATGACTGATGCTACTGTAAAAAAACTCTTTACTCCTTTTTTTACAACGAAAAAAAGAGGAACTGGTCTAGGTATGGCGGTCTCACTCAAAATTATTGAAAACCATCAGGGGAAAATTAAAATCATCTCAAAAGAAAATATTGGCACAATCGTCCAAGTATTTTTTCCTGTAAATAAATAAATGGTAGGATAACTCAATGAACAATACAAAAAAAATTCTTATTGTCGATGATGAAGAAAATATTCGACGAATATTCAAAAAGGGACTTGAAAAAAGGAACTACACTGTCCATACAGCGCCAAATGGGGAAAATGCACTTCAAAAAATAAAAAGTCAAAAATACTTCCTAGTTTTTTCAGATATCTTCATGGATGGAATGAGTGGGCTTACCTTACTTAAAGAGGTTAAAAGAATAAACCCACAAGCTAAAGTTGTTGTTATGACTGCTCAGGACACTATGAGTAATACTATCGAAGCCATGCAAATAGGCGCTTACGACTATATTAGTAAGCCGTTTGATTTTGAAGTTATCTATAACTTAGTTGCTCGAGTTGAGTCAAGCAGAGAAACCCAAGTCCTATCGCAGCCTGAGATAATGGGCAAACCAGATGAAGACTCTGTTGGATCTATTGTAGGCAAGAGCAAGATTATGCAGAATATCTTCAAAATCATCGGCAAATCAGCCACATCTGATCTCTCGGTTCTAATTACAGGAGAAAGTGGCACCGGAAAAGAAATGATTGCTGAAACAATACATCATTACTCCAAACGCAAGGACCAACCTTTTGTATGTATTAATTGTGCTGCTATCTCAAAAGAGCTTCTTGAGTCAGAGCTATTCGGGCACGAGAAAGGGTCTTTCACGGGAGCGGTCGATCAAAAAAAGGGAAAGTTCGAAATAGCTAAAGGAGGGACCCTTTTTTTAGATGAAATTGGAGACATGGAACTTGCTCTTCAAGCGAAAATCCTTCGCGTTTTGCAAAATAAGGATTTTTACCGCGTTGGAGGGAAAGAAGTCCTTAAAGCGAACGTAAGAATCATTACAGCTACAAATCAAAATCTAGAAGAACAAATGAAGCTAAAACTATTTCGCGAAGATTTATTCCACCGACTCAACGTTATCAATATTTCCATACCACCCCTTCGTGACAGAATGGAAGATGTAACTCTTTTAGCAAATCATTTTTTAAATAAATACTCAACCGACCTTGCTCAAGAAGAAACATACCTCTCTTCAGAAACTGTAAAAATTCTTAATAGCTATTCCTGGAGAGGAAATATACGCGAACTTGAAAATGTCATTAAGCGTGCTGTCGTTTTAGCTAGAACAGGGCCTATACTTTCTGAACATCTTCCAGACCATATTATTTCAGAGCAATTTAAAGATAGCGGGACTAATGGTCTATTGAGCAATCGTTTAAATCAATTAATTCGAGAGTACCTTCTAAAAAATCAAGAAACACAAGATGGAAATATCTACGAAAAAATCATTCAATTGGTTGAAAGACAACTTTTTGAAATCACTCTTGAGAAATACTCGGGAAAACAAGTTTCTGTTGCTAAAGCACTTGGAATCAATCGTAATACGCTTAAGCGAAAAATAGACGCAATGAATATTGAGATTAAAAAAAATCGATAGTATAACTGCCCGTAAGGAAGATCTTTTGCAAATTCGAACAATTTCTTGTTACCAAACACCATCAGGCCAAAGGGTAGAAGTTTTCAAACAACTCTTCCCATCGTCACGAAAGCGTCCTATCAAGAGAGTAGCTTTTGTCTCCGGACTTCACGGAAACGAGTTAGAAGGAATCTATATCTGTCACCTACTTACCAAATATTTGAAAGAATTACAAAAAAGCCAGCCAGAAGCCTTTCTAGGGGAAATTCATATATACCCAGCCGTTAATCCGCAAGCAACCAACAGCGCAACTCGCTTATGGCCATTTCTTTCGATTGATTTTAACCGTCAATTTGGTATTTCTGAGGGAAATTCCCTAGCGATTAAATGTGCCGAAGAATTAATAAACAACCTAAAGGCCTCCGCTGATATTGTCGTCGATTTTCATGCTAGCAATCTTCACCTTAAAGAAACTCCTCAAATCAGAATTACCGAGGGTTTTCATAAAAAACTTATTCCTCTTGCCGTTCACTGCAATGTCAACCTCATCTGGGTTCATCCTTCATCTGCTATGTTCAAATCAACATTAGGTTACAATATGAATCAATCTAAGGTGCCAACACTAGTCATTGAAACTGGAATTGCCTTGCGAATCGACCAGAGCTCCTCAAATCGTATATTACTAGGTATGCTAAATCTTCTTTATCAAGCAGGAGTACTTGTAACAAAAACACCTCCGCCTGCCGTTGATGAGCCAATAATAGCCCATCCTTCCCAGGTTATTCCTATTCATTCGAAACACGCCGGACTATTCATTGGACATACTGATATAAAAAAAAATATAACAAAAGGGGAAATTATTGGAGAGGTCGTAGATGCAAAAAGTGGAAAAACTTTACAGAAAATAACAGCTACTGAAGATGGGTTTCTTTTCACAATTAGAGAACATCCCTTAGTTTATCCAGGTGCACTCGTAGGTAGAATTGCTAAAGACATAATGGCGTGAAAGAAACTATTTTATCAATCCAATCTCCTCTTGGACCTCCTATTGAACTAGCACAGTTTACTTGGAAAGGATCCAAACCAAAAAATAGTGTTTCGATTGTTTCTGGGATTCAAGGTAATCAATTAAACGGAATTTACCTTTGCTCACGACTAATTCGTTTTCTCAACTCAGTGCAATCAGGAAATGAATCTGGTTACTATTTAAAAGGTGCCATTAAAATTATCCCCACCATAAATTCACCCGCTATTTTTGAAGGCAAATCACTATGGTCATTCCACGATTTGGATATGAATCTTGCATTTCCAGGAAATGAACAAGGTGAAGTCACTGAACAAATTGCTGCCTCTGTCTGTCGACACACAAAAGATACCCAGTTTGGCATTATCCTCCAAAGTGCTGACCTTAATTATAATGATGCTCCTCATCTAACTTGCCTAAACCCCGATGGCCTTACTAAAGATTTTACAAGAAGTCTCGGTGTGCAAAACGTGCGAGAACCAAAAGATTCTCCTGCCTTCAAGCTTTCCCTTCATAGCCATTGGATAGATGAAATGATAACGTCTGTAGTTTTATCTGCAGGAAAAGCAAATCACCTAGATATAACTCTTTGTGAAGCCATGCTTCCTGGACTAATCAATAGCCTTCTCTGGGTAGGAGCGCTAGGCAATGACAATAAAAAATTAATTAAATACCAAGTTAAATTTACTAAACAAAATAAAGAAAGATTTATATCTTCGCATGCAGGTGGTTTTTTCTTACCAGCAGTTACACTCGGGTCGGATATCAAAAAAGGCCAAAAGATAGGGGACATTTTTGACATACACTCAAATGCAACTCTTGAGCCAGTCTTAGCCCATTCAAGTGGGTATTTAGTAACTTTACGTAATCACCCTATGATTTACCAAAAAGAAGTGCTAGCCGTTTTATTAGGAAATTCAAAATTCCATTTTTGGCGCTAGAAGTAAATGAACCCCTTTAAAAACTTAGAGAAATTCATATAATAGTAAATTCTTAGGGTTTTTTTCATTAATTTAGATAGTAACTATAATTTAAAAACCCCATGACCTCTTTTAATTCATCAAACACTCTATTAATAAATCAAACAATTGATGGGTATCGTTATTCTATTGAACCATTCTTGTTGGCACACTTTGCAAATCTATTGACCGGCAGCCGACTCCTAGATATTGGAACCGGATGCGGAATTATCCCCCTACTTATAACAACACGAGTAACACTGGAAGAAATTGTAGCAATAGAAATTCAAAAATCCCTTTATAATCTTGCGGTCAAAAATATCTCAATAAACGGGGTCTCTGACAAAGTAAACCTAATTCATGGCAATTTTATAGATCAAAATCTAAACTTTGGCAATAAATTATTTGACACAATAATTTCAAACCCACCATATCGAAAATTGAGCACAGGCCGTACCAACCCAATAAACGAGAAAGCTATAGCTCGGCACGAAATATCAATTAACTTAAATTCACTTCTGGCTAAAACAGAGAATTTATTGAAGAACGGAGGATCGTTTGTCATGGTTTATCCGCCGTTAAGACTCAAAGAAGTACAGGAAAGGCTCTGGTCCCATAAATTGTTTCCCTCAAGAATTCGTTTTGTGCATGGCTCGCGTAATGCTAATGCTCGTATATTTCTAATTGAATCCGTTAAAAATAGGCAAGCAGAATGTGTCATCGAACCCCCTTTATTCGTTTATAATAAAGATGGCTCTTATTCGAAAGAAATGGAAAAAATTTATGCCTCCTTTAATTATTCTAGCCGGTCCCACCACATCGAAGAAAAGTGATACCGCGATTGAATTAGCTGAAAAAATTAATTCGGAAATTATTAGCGCAGATTCTATGCAAGTTTACAAATATTTTAATATAGGAACAGCAAAAGCCACACCTGTAGATAGAGCAAGAATTCCACATTACTTAATAGACATACTAGAACCTGATCAAAATTTTTCTGCATTCGACTTTAAAACTAAGGCTTTAATTCATACGAGAGAAGTACACAGTAAAGGTAAAGTCCCTATCATAACAGGTGGTACTGGGCTCTATATAAAAGTCCTGTGTGAAAACTATGGTTGTGCTGTAGAAATAGACCCGGAAATAAAAAAACAAGTCAAGCTTGATATCCACCTAAAAGGGCTTCTAGAAATGCACGCGGAACTCCAGCAGACAGATCCTAATTCTGCAGAAAAAATTTCCCCTCTGGATAGTCAACGTATTGAACGAGCCATTTCCGTTTATCGCCAAACAGGCACACCTTTTTCTAAGTTTAATCAAACAAACAGAAGACCAAATTATGAGTTTCCAATATATACTTTTCTCATAGAACGGGATAGGAAAGAGCTTTATACCAACATAAACAAGCGGGTAGAAAAAATGATCGCAAACGGGTGGGTTGATGAAGTGAAAGATATTTTGTCTCAAGGATTCTCTGAAAAGCTAAAACCTTTCCAAAGTATTGGATACGCACAAATCATAAAATTTTTACAAGAAAAGCAATCTCTGGAAAAAACCATTGAACTCATCAAGCAAGATACGAGAAATTATGCAAAACGTCAAATCACTTGGTTTAAAAAGCTTTATGACGCTAAAATAATTAAGGCCAATGAGTCTGACAATTCAGTTACCCTGAGAGATAAAATCCTTACTCTTCTTCCCCAAACATTAACCATATTTGCTTTTATTATTCTACTTTCTTTTGCAAACCCAAACAACACAATGGGGAGCGAAACAAAAGAATATTCCTCTGCATTATCTGTTTTTCAAAAAGGAGATTATCATCAAGCCGCCCTTTTATTTAGTTCAATTCGTACTTCAACTCAAAATCTAATAGAGAAAAATAGATCATCTTATCTTCTAGGTCATAGTTTGGCCCATAACAAAAAACTTGATGAATCAATTAATATTTTTTTAGACACTATTAAATCCTACCCAGAAATAGAAGATTATACCCGCTTTCACTTGGCTGAAGTTTTCTTAAGTTCTGGGAAAATCGAAAAATCTTTAGAGCAGGTCAATATTATTCAAAGAAAATTTCCAAAAACTATACTATTGATAAAAAGCAATATTCTATTAGCGAAGATCTTAGAAAAAAATAATAAAACAGGAGAAGCGCTAAAGCTACTCACAGAGATTGAAAATCGCATATCAACTCTTTATAAATTCTCTGAATATCGTTTGCACCTACCCGAAATTATCTATTACCAAGGAGATCTTTTTCAAAAATCTGGACAACTCAATGAAGCATACAATCGATATCGTTTTCTTCATATTGAATTCCCCACAAATCATTTGACATATAAAGCAAAAAAAAAAATGAAAAGAATCGTCAACAAAGATGCTTCAATCATAATAAAACCTTTAACTCTGGACGAATATGAGAAGCGTATCGAAGCACTACTCAAAGATGTTGCTTATCAGCAGGTAGTTGATGAAATTTCTGAATTGCTAAAATCTAAAGTTTCACTACCAGCTAACTTCTATTTTAATTTAGCTAAAGCACAAAAAGGCCTTCGCAAAAGAAAAGAATCTATCTCTATACTTAAAAAATTTCTCAAAAACCATCCAAATCATAGGCGAACGCAAGAAGCTTTATTCATTATAGGGCGAAATCATTGGAATACAGGGTACTACCGGGATGGTCTCAAATATTTCAAGGATTCTATCAACAAAAGAACTGACCCTAAACTAACCAATCAAGCTCGTTTTTTTGTTGGTAAAATGCATGAGGAAAAAAAACAATATTCTCAGGCAACTGCGTATTATAAAATCTTAACCAACAAATTTGCAGATGAATATGCCGAGAGAGCGACATGGCAACTTGGCTGGATGAGCTATAAAATAGGAAATTTTCAAAAATCCTATGACTATTTCAATGAAAGTATTAATAAATACCCGACAGGTCTATTTATTGAAAGTAGTATGTACTGGAGCGCAAAATCGGCTGAACAGCTGAAAAAAAAGGAACTTGCTCAACAAATTTTTAAAAACGTCAACTTAAAATTTCCCTACACCTACTATGGAATAAGAGCCGGGGAAAAGAGACATGATCAAAAAAGGTTTTTATCTTTAAATGAAAGTGAAGCAGAGCCTACTACAACACCAGATCTATCAAGCGATGCCCGTTTTCATCATTCTCGAGGAGTTGAATTATCTGCCACAGGATTTTTTGAGGATGCAAGACTTGAAATTAAACAATTAGAGAGTATCACAAGAAAAAATCTTTCCGGAGTAATTTGGTTAACCAAGTTATACAATGATGCGCACGCCTATTCTGATACCGTACGTGTTATGCAGTTATACAAAGATTTTAAAACCAAAGTTAGAGAGAAAGAACTTTCCAATAGTTTTTGGAAGAATTTTTATCCTCTAGCTTATGCAAAAATCATACATAATAACGCAAAATCTTTTAATGTAGATCCTTACTTCGTAAAGGGACTTATCCGCCAAGAAAGTTTATTTAATACTCAAGTCCAGTCTCGTGCGGGAGCAATCGGATTAATGCAGATTATGCCAGAAACAGGTCGAAAACTTTACGGTGACTCTAAAAATGGTGAGCCGTTTCACACCGAAATTTTATTTAACCCCACAATAAATATTGAATTGGGAGTCAAATATATTCACCAATTAAATAAACGCTTTAACAAAAACAGAACTCATATTTTAATTTCCTATAACGCTGGCCCGCACAACCTTAAAAAATGGTTAAAACGATTCAGCCATCTTGATGACCCCGATATGTTCATAGAATCTATTCCATACCCTGAAACCAGAAAGTATGTTAAAAAAGTTCTCCGTAACTATGGAATCTACCGGTTCCTATACCCCAAAAAAAAATTATAGATAAACTATATATTTAAGCTCTATAAAAAAAACCATATCAAACGCGAAACATACTGTAATGTCTAACTTCTCACCATCAGCACTATTACCTTTTCGATTTTATTCGAAGTTTTTAAAATTTATAATAGTGTATATGTTATTCTGGACTTGCTATGAAATCTAAAATCCTGCTACAAAAAATTAATACTTATAGTCCAGACCATATAGAAAGATTCGTACGCCAGAGCTTTACTCTTTTAGAAAATCAACGTCAACTTTTAAGCCCTAGTAATAAAATTCTACTCAAGCCTAACCTTTTACGTGGGTTCAAACCAGAGCGCTGCGTAACAACGCACCCAGCTCTTATGGATGCCGTATGCCGTGTGCTTGGAGATCTTGGAATTAAAAGAATTGATATAAGTGATAGTCCAGCTATGGGTAGTCTTCTAAAGGTGGCAAAAAAAGCAGGTTATGGCAACTTATCAAAACGTTACGGGGTCAGAATCATCTCTCTCTCTAATCCAATTACTTTACAAACGGAAGAGAATATCCCCGGCCTAAAGATAGCTGGTAGTATTCAAGAGTATGACAGCATTATTAATTTACCCAAATTTAAATCACACTGCCAGATGACACTGACTTTATCTATCAAGAACTTATTTGGATTAGTTATAGGAAAACGAAAACCAGTTCTCCATTGTCTTGTCAAAAATAACAAGCTAACTTTTGGCAAAATGCTAATCGATATCGCCAAACAAATATCTCCTTCCTTAACCATCATAGATGGTATTGCTGCCATGCAAGGGAATGGTCCAATCAATGGCACTCCTTACCCACTGGGGATTCTTGCTGCGGGGACAGATATGACAGCATTGGATCGTGTTATGTCAGAGATAGTCGGTGTCAATTCGAAGAATATCTATACTTTAGAAGCCGCCAAAATTAAAAATTATGGACAATGGGATTTGGACAAAATTGAATTCGTTGGCGAGCTCGATCTAAAAGAGTATATAGTGCCTGACTTTAAACTCGCCACATATCCTATGGATATTACTTTTAACCCACTACGACTAGCAAAATCGTTTCTAAAACAGTTTTACGAAGTAGGAATTAAAGAAAAACTAGCCAAAGAAATTTAATTTTTAATCTTAGATATGATTTTTGTTAACCACAAGCCAAAAGGTAGAAAAAGTATGAAAGGAAAAATAAAATGAATAAAGTATCACCCTGCTGTGATGAAAATGCAGGCGAAGAAGACGTATCCAGAAATGATGTTCAAAATTTTTACTCAAATGCAGCCGTTACTGCTCAGGAAAACTTGTGCTGTCCCACGGAATACGATTCAAGTGAACTGTCCCATATCCCTAAAGAGGTTTTAGATATTTCATATGGTTGTGGGAGTCCCGTAGGAAGAGCTGGGCTTCAAGCAGGTCAAACAATGGTCGACTTGGGATCGGGTGGGGGTATTGATTGCTTTATCGCAGCAAAATATGTGGGGAAAACAGGCCATGTCTACGGAATAGACATGACGGAAGAGATGCTAAATGTTGCCAGAAAAAACTCGACCCAGGTTATTAAAAACCTTGGTTACGATAACATTGAGTTTAAACACGGTTTTCTTGAAAATATTCCTATTGCGGATATATCTGTTGATCTCGTAACTTCAAATTGCGTAATTAATCTTTCTACAAAAAAAGATGACGTTTTTAAAGAAATATATAGAGTTTTAAAACCTGGAGGGCATTTTCTAATCGCCGATATCATTTCAGAAGTTGAAGTTCCAGAAGAGATGAGAAATAATAAGGAACTTTGGGGAGAATGTATCTCTGGCGCACTTACCCTGCAAAAATTTATCAATCATGCTCGAAACAATCAGTTTAAAGGGTTACACATACAAAAGGATTACTTATGGAAAAAAGTGGAGGGCATAAAATTCTATTCTTACACAATAGAAGGGTTTAAAGTTTGTTCCAACGAAAATTCATTTGTAGATGACTCTATTTTTGCTACCTATGCCGGACCTTTTGATAGTGTAGTTTTTCAAGACACTAAATTTAATCTTGGTGATACTATTCAAATAGATCGCAATACTGCAGAAATAATGTCTTCATGTTCCTACAGCGGACAATTTATAATAACCGATTCAAAAATTGAGAACCCAACGAAAGAGGACCCTGGAGAATCTTGTTGTAGTTAAAGTTATTTAGCTGAAAAGTCAATGATCTAATACTAGTTGTATTCTTTTCCTATAGTATAAAATACTGCCACGAACTTAATTCGGTCATTCCAAAAAAAAATAACGGCATATTAGAAAGGCTTTGAATTCTAAAATCTCGCTTTCTCAAAAGAATAGTTGCCATGATTTATTTGTAACGACGGTAAACAACTGGAATCAAAGCAAAAATTCCTAATAAGGCTAAAGCTCCCAGTACTTTAAAAGAAGCAATATCAGAAACGCTATTTATATTTGCTAAGTTACTACCAGCGAAAGCATAAACAAATGAACCTGGCATAATTCCTAACATGGTTCCAAAAAAATAAATAGAGAGCCGAACCTGTGTTAACCCTAAAACAAGGTTGACTAAAAAAAATGGGAAAACTGGAACCAGCCTAAGAAATAATAGATAACTAAACGCATTACCTGAAATTCCTCTATTGATAAATTTCAACTTATCAGAAAACTTATTTTCAACCAATTCACGAAAAATAAAACGAGCACTAAGAAAAGCAGCTGTCGCCCCTAAGGTAGCGCCAATATTAACGATCAACACCCCTAGCACTGATCCAAAAATAGCACCAGCAGCCAGAGTGAGTAGAGTTGCTCCAGGCAATGAAAAGGAAACTATTAAAAAATAAACCCCAACAAACCCGGAAATAAAAACAATTGAATTCTCTTGATAGACAACATTCAGCCTATCTCGGTTAGCCTTCAAACTTTCGAATGATAAATATTCCTTGATATCTAAAAAATAAAACAAAGTAATGCCTATTCCAATCACAATCAACAAAATTATTTTTTTATTCATTTTCTAATAATAATACTTTCACTAGAATAGACATATAAAATCCATTAGGTGCTTTATATACAAATGTGAAAAGTTTGTTTTTTTTAAAGGGGCAATACTATATAACTAAAAAATATATTTCCTCTCATTTTGCAAGCATAATTCTAACTCTTTCTAGACGTTCAAAGTCTTCCAATTTAATATAAAGTTTTTCAGCTTTGTTAAGATGGTATTTCCCTTTTTCAACGTCAAGAAGCTTTTCAAGGTAAACATAACCTAGCATGTGATGGCCTTCAGCAAAATCTGGTTTAATACGTACCGACTCATTAAAAGCATCGCAAGCACCGTTAAACTTTTCGCAATCTACCAAAACAAGCCCAAGAAAATATTGCATCTGCAATGAGTCCGGCTTTAGCAGTACCGAACTGTGCATAGCAACTGCAGCTTTTTCAAAGTTTTTCATTGCTCTACAAACAACCCCCATATAGTAATGTGCGTTCGGATCTTTTGAATCAATTGTAATTGCTCGTTTCAAAACATCTAAAGCGCTTTCGTATTCCTCCTTTCTAATGTAAGCGGCACCAAGGGCAATATATCCATGAATAAAATCATTTTTTAAACGAATTGATTGTTTCAATGCTCCTAGCGCATGGTCAAGCACATCCATTCCAGCTTCTTCAAGACTGCCATAGGCAATACCCATATTATAATAAGCATCAAGAAAATCCCGCTTAAAAGATATTGCTACCTTATATGCATCTACTGCTGCCTGGTTTAAACCCAGTTGTTGAAGCCGGAGCCCTTCTTTTAACCAGGCTTCAGCAGCTTTATTTTTATCTAGGTGGTGATTAGAAGAATCAAAGATCTGTTGTATTAATTTTGCTCTCTGGAGTTCTTTTTGCTCTTGAAGAAGATGCTCTGCGGTTTGTAAATACTTTTGTGCCCGCTTTGAATTTCTTAATTTTTTTATATGAACAAAGCCCAATTGACAATACGCTTCTGCAAACTCAGGAAACAGTTCAATAGATTTCTTGAATGCTTGGCGTGCTTCTGAATTATGACCATACTCTATCAACTCTAGTCCAATCATATAAAACAGTTGCGATAAAACACGTTTTTTTTCTATAGTACTTTTATCTCCTGTTCCATTATTTTTTGCAGGATATCGATTAAGTTTTTCGAATGTAAATGTAAACCAAAATTCTGGCACTGCAAACTCTGGTGCCAGAGGTATCGCATTATGAAATGCTGTCATAGCTTTTTTTTCGCGTCCCATCAGCCAGTAACTCATTCCCAGACTTAAATAGAGGTGAGGATAAGCGCTCCTTAGTTTTATGATTTTTCGATAACACTCTATTTCTTCCTTGTAATCTCCCATACAACCGTAAACATGTCCCAAAAGATGATAGGCCGGGTAAGCATCCGGACTCATCTTGATTGCTCCCTTCAAAGCCTCAACCGCCTCTTCAAATTCACATGCAAAAATATTGAGAATAGCCTCTCCGAGCAACTCTGTATCTTTCCAAGCATAAGGAAACAGATCAAATATTACCTCCATTACCCATTCAGCTGGAGACTCAACCCCTTGAAGAGCTTTGAAGCGTATCGCCATATCAGAATCAAGCTCTCGAAAAGCTTCTCCGATAGTCGACAAGCTTTCTTGCTGAAAATACTTTTCAGCTGTTGATTTTCTTTTGTTTTTCTTTTTTTTATTAGACAAATTATTCTTTCATCTTATTTTTTCTTTTATTATAGTGCTTTGGTTAACTTATTAAAAGATCCGACCGGATGCAACAATACAAGCTTATAATTATTACGTTAAGTATCCTAAAAAAATAATTTTTTGGTAAGTTCTAATGCCTTTTTATTAATTATGAAAAATTATATTTCTCCAGACTCCCCGTTTTTGACTACCGACACTCGAACTAAGCGCTGGGCAATTCCTTATAATCATCACTGCGTTAATGGCCGGATTGAGGTTTTACTTGATAACAATCGTCAGTGTATACAAAACAAATCTATTATCGATATTGGATCTCATACTGGAATTTTTTCTTGGGCGGCATTACAACTTGGAGCTAAGTTTATTCATGGCATTGATGTCGAAAAACGCACAGTAAAACGTTGCATGGACTTATTTTTGAATGAAAAAATAAGTACCTCAAAATATAAATTTGAAACCAACAACATTATTGACTTTTTAGAAAAGGTAGAAAGAAAATCTTTTAATACGGTCTTTTGTTTCGGTGTTCTTTATTACATGACTGAGCCTCTTCGCTTAATTAAACTCATGGCTCGCGCTGCAAAAGAAACCATTCTCATTGACACCTTTACAGCTTCTTATTCGGCTGTGCAAGGCAAGGATGCTCCGGCAGTTCATCCTATTCTAACGAACCAAATTCTCAATCTTCCACTAATGATATCGTGCCCTACTCAAACAGAAAAAAAGGACTACAACTTACCCGAGTCTTTTAGTCGCAAGGGAAGAGATCTGAGCTTGACCTCATTGCCTACCCAATCAATGCTAGAGCTGTGGTTCGAATCTTTGGGCTTAACTTGGGAGAAACTTGACTGGTCTAATCACATCACTAGAGCTTGTTCATTTCGTGACCTAGTTACTCCTGAACAAAAACTTGCCTCCCATTGGGCTGATATTTATGAAAGTGGGATACGTTTGTCCTATAAAATATATGTTTAACTCATCAAAGCTTGATAAAGTTACTAATAATAAAAAAAACAATATTTTTTAATTTCCCTTATCTTGAAAGAGAGTTTAGAATAACATGTCATTGGTGTAATTTTTACTCAAACCTTTCGAGAGAATATCGGATATGGATATAGCCCCGTTTGATAAATTTAGTAGTAATCTAGATCTAGAATCAATTAAATTTACTCTTACAAAAAGAGACGACGGACCAAACTGGTCCCTGAAAAAAACTGAAGAACTAGAAGTTTGGTACCGTAGATTTCTATATTTGTCGAATCTATATGATGACAAAGTTACCGTTCCCAGCAAAGATATCGATACATTTTGGCATACCCACATTCTCGACACACAGAAATACATGTCTGATTGCGAAAACCTATTTGGTAGATATATTCATCATTTCCCATACTTTGGTATGCGAGGTGAGAGCGATCGAATCGAGCTTGAAAAAGCATTTCGTGAAACCGAGGAATTATTTTTACTTCATTTTGGTGAATCGCCGGTTAGTGTTGGAATTGCCGATTGCGGATCATTATGTAATGAACCAACCCCAAAGTTTGGCAAAAGCGGGCTTTCCTCTGGCAAACGTCCAACTTTAAATGATTTCGTGGTTACGCACTAAACGAAAAGTTTTTTTTGGTCCTTTCTTTGTAATAGGACCAGAAAAAAATTTCTACTAAATCTATCTATATAAATGGCTATGCCTATAGATAAGAGATCAACGTGTAACACTTCCCATATTTTTTTAATTTATGAACTCTTCCAGACGCATTTTTTATTTATCTATAGTCATCTTTATTTTTTTGATTATAGGTCAATGCTCATCCGAGAATAGTGCCGAGTTAGTTAAGGAAGGAGAAATGCATAGCCAAAAAGGAAGTTATGATAAGTCATTTGATGCTTATTTAAAGGCAACAGAGTTGGACCCAAAGAATGTAGCCGCCTTTTATGGACTTGGTGGAATTTATAATTATAGAAACGAGCACGAAAAAGCGGCCCAAGCCTTTAAGACAGTAGTCAAGTTGGACCCTACTCATTTTAATGCTCGATATAGTTTGGGGTTTACCTATGAGAAACTCGAGCAACCTGAGTTAGCAAAAATAGAATTCGATCGCTACCGTAGTTTGAAAAAAAGATTTGAATCCATGATTACAAAGGAATAGTGGCCTTGAGAACTATACTTGTCTTTGTATTACTCAATTTATTTTCCATATCAGCATGTAGTTCTGACCTAAGCAAGCATCGAAAACACTCTAAAAAATACTCCTCACAAGTTAAAGAAAATATCTTACAACTTCAGCCCTATACTAAATTAGATAAAAAAAAAGCAAATAAATATAAAAAACGAACTAAAAAGTATAAGAGGCGAGCAAAAAAATATAAGACACAAAGCAAAAAACTACCCCTATTTTCTAGCTCCGATCAAATACTATTACCAACTTTAATTCATGCAGCTGATAACACTCTAATGGTTTTAGTTGACACATCAGTTAATAAAACCTATCAATTAAAACCAATACAACAAAGCTTGATGCCCCCTATTGATTCGTCAAATAGCCAAAAGAAAATTAATATGTTTTACATTGACCACACTGAAGTAACGATGAAACAATACAAAAAAACACACCCTGCCCACGACCCAACCTACATTAATGGAAAAATTTGCCTGCTCTGTCCTGCGATGAGCATTGACTGGGTTAACGCAAAAAAACATTGCAGAGCAGTAGGAAAGCGTTTGCCAACAGAAGCTGAGTGGGAATTGGCAGCAGCAGGCTCATCTTGGACCAAGAACACAAAAAGATCAGCCAACCTTATTGGAGAAAATGACGGATTTGTTTCAGTCGCCCCTGTAGGATCATTTCCTTCGGGAGCAGGATCTTATGGGACCTTAGATATGATTGGAAACGTCTGGGAATGGGTAGGTACCCCTCATTCTCCTCTTCCGAAAAAATCAAGGCCCCATAAAAACAAAGATTATAAAATTGTCAAAGGAGGTGGTTGGACAAGCACAGCTAGTTTTGTATCTATCGACTATCGAAATATAGTAGCACGCGACATCAAAAACCCAACCTTTGGCTTTCGCTGCGCCAAATCGATAAGTTAGCTTAGCATAACAGGTTACGGGTAAAACTTATGAGCAGCCAGAAGTAGCCCCGCAAGTTTGACACTTAAGACAAGTGCCGTTTCGAACAAGAGTGAGTTGCCCGCAATCTGTGCAGGGATCTCCTTCATAGCCCTTTAGTTTAGCAATTGCTGCTGTGGAAACCAATTTTCGAGCAGCGGCAACCTGTCCTCCTCCATTTCCATTACCACGAACTGGAATTATCTCGATAGGTTTAGTAGCATGCCCATTGCTTCCACTTGCTTTGACATTAAAGTCAGTTAGAGTGGCTCCAGACTCATTCTTCTCTTCTTTTCCTTGGATTATTTCCGACAACTGGTCCTTAGAGCTTTCATTAGCTGTTTCATCTGGCTCTGACTCATCGTTCTTACCAATAGCATCTGCCCGCAGATCATCCGGAGTCACTTGAGCCAGGTCAGTTCGATCAAGATAATGAATAGCTAGGTCTCTAAATATGTAATCAATAGTGGATGTAGCCATAGTGATACGTTCGTTACCTGTAACTACCCCATTTGGCTCAAACCTAGTAAATACGAAGGCATCCACAAACTCTTCAAGAGGAACACCATGTTGTAATCCTAGAGAAATGGCAATCGCAAAGCAGTTCATTAGGCTCCGGTAGGCCGCACCCTCTTTATGCATATCAATAAATATTTCGCCAAGCGTTCCATCCGAGTACTGGCCTGTTCGCAGATAAACTTTATGTCCACCAATAACCGCTTTCTGAGTATAACCAGCTCGTCGATGAGGAAGTGTTTTACGTTTTTTCTCACGCACGATTTCAACAATTTTTTTGGCAATTTTAAGGGGCTGCTTTTCCTCAACATCTTCAACTTCAAGTATCTTGAAATTTTCACTAACAGTACTGTTAAGAGGTTGACTAAGCTTTGACCCGTCTCTGTAAACTGCAGTGCCTTTCAACATAAGTTTCCAGCAAAGCGTGTGAGCTTTTTCCATATCCTCAAGAGTTGCTTCATTGGGCATATTGATTGTCTTGGAAATGGCGCCTGAAAGAAAAGGCTGAGCTGCGGCCATCATAAAAATATGAGCTTCTGACTTAATAAAACGCTTCCCATATTTGCCGCAAGTATTAGCGCAATCAAAAATTGAGTAATGCTCCTCTTTAAGATGGGGTGAGTTCTCTAATGTCATGGTACCGCAGATAACATTATTCGCCTCTTCAATATTTTGATCTGAAAATCCAAGGTGATTAAGCATGTTAAAATCGAAGGAATCGAGTTCTTCGCTACAAATTCCTAAAACCTCTTTGCAAAAAGGCTCACCCAAGACAAATTTATTAAAGGCAAAAGTAATATCAAATACTTGAGGCAGCTCCTCCTCAATTTTAGCAAGAATATCTTCTGTAAATCCTTTCGCCTTTAGGGTATTAAGGTTAATGTGCGGAGCTCCATCCAAACTGGCAGTCCCAACACAATAATCTGTCATCGATCGTATTTCGTCAGACTTGTAACCTAATCGCCGAAGGGCAGAGGGAACCGACTGATTAATGATTTTAAAATATCCCCCACCTGCAAGTTTTTTATATTTCACTAAAGCGTAGTCTGGCTCAATACCCGTAGTATCACAGTCCATCAACAAACCAATAGTCCCAGTAGGGGCAATACAAGTAGTTTGCGCATTACGAAAACCGAATCTTTCACCTAGAGTTATAGCGTCACCCCATGCCTTTTTAGCTGCCGCCAAAAGACTATTTGGGCAATTCTCCGCACAAACTCCTTGAGGAAAAACAGATAATCCCTCGTACTCAAGTTGATCAGAGTTTAACAAAGCTCTTTGATGATTACGCATAACACGCAACATATGTTTCTTGTTTTTCTCATACTGGGAGAAAGGCCCATGTTCGGAAGCTAGTTCGGCAGATGCTGCATAAGATGAACCCGTTAACAATGCGGTGATCGCACCTGTTATAGCTCGACTTTGCTCTGAGTCATAAGGAATCCCCATTATCATCAACAGCGCACCTAAATTAGCATACCCCAACCCTAACGTGCGATACTCATAGCTTTTACGTGCAATCTCAGCGTTAGGAAATTGTGCCATGGCCACTGAGATTTCAAGTGTTAGTGTCCACACACGACAAGCATGACGAAAGCTGTCTACATCAAAAACTCCCGTTTTGGTATCATAAAACTTCATCAAATTAATTGATGCTAGATTGCAAGCCGTGTCATTCAAAAACATATATTCTGAGCAAGGATTTGACGCATGAATCCGGTCCTCTTCAGGGCAGGTATGCCACTCGTTAATAGTTGTATCGAACTGTAGTCCGGGATCAGCACTGGCCCAAGCAGCAGTATTTATAGACTGCCAAAGTTCACGGGCTTTTAAGCGGCGAATGGTTTTCCCGTTGGTACGTTGCCGAAGTTCCCAGTGACCATCACCTTCCACAGCACGCAAGAAGTCATTAGTTAAACGAATAGAATTATTGCTATTCTGACCGGAAACGGTGGCATAAGCTTCAGAGTTCCAATTAGTGTCATACTCTTCGAACTCAAATTCCTTGATACCCTGCTGTGCCAGCTGAATTATTCGATAAATATAGTTTCCAGGAATAAAATCTTCTATAGCCCTTCGCACCGCTTTCTTGAGTTTGGTATTTTCTTTAACATCGAAACGGATATCCTCTTTCACCTCCACATCCAAACACGCAAGAAAAACTTCCTTCAGACGTCGCCTTAGAATTCGACTACCTGTTACTATTGAAGCTACTTTACGCTCTTCCTTCGCTTTCCAATTAATAAATTCTTCAATATCAGGGTGATCAATGTCCAGAGTTACCATCTTGGCAGCGCGTCTTGTTGTTCCTCCAGACTTTATCGCTCCCGCTGCACGATCTCCAATTTTGAGAAAACTCATAAGCCCTGATGACTTACCGCCGCCGGAGAGAGACTCTCCCTCACCACGAAGCTTAGAAAAATTGGTTCCGGTACCCGAACCAAATTTAAAAAGTCTTGCCTCTTGTTGCCAAAGATCCATAATGCCACCACTACCGACCAAGTCATCCTTGACGGAAAGGATGAAGCAAGCATGAGGTTGGGGCCGCTCGTACGCATTTTTTGATTTTTCAACCTGCCCAGTTTTATCGTTGAAAAAGTAATGGCCCTGAGCTGGTCCCTCGATACCATATGCCCAATTGAGACCGGTATTAAACCACTGAGGAGAGTTTGGAGCAGCCATCTGACTTGATAGCATGTAACACATTTCTTGATAATAATTGCAAGCCTGATCTTCGTTTGCGAAGCTTCGGTTCTTCCACCCCCAATAGGTCCAACAGCCCGCTAACCGATGAAATACTTGACGTGCGTCCTCTTCGCCCACCATTCGCTCTGACTCTGGGACCCTGGATAATGCTTCAGCATCTACTTCGGATGGACAAAGCCACTCGGGAACCCCCTCTTCTCTTTTTTTCTTGAGTCGAGCGGGAACACCCGCTTTTCTAAAATATTTTTGGGCCAGGATATCTACAGCCACTTGAGACCAAAAGGATGGTACCAACACTCGCTCTGCTTGAGAAACAACAGAACCATCAGCATTAGTAATTTTTGAAGTCCTTTCTACAAACTCTATTTCGCTATAAGGGTCGTCCTGATCTTCCAAAAATTTAGTAAATACCCGGTCAATATGCACTCTAACCTCCGCTACAATTTAAAAACTCAAAAAAAAACCAGGACACGCACCATAGAAAGATTTTGTGGTGTCGATTAGGACTCCCGACAACTATATCTAGTGTCAAGTAACAAAATATATACAATATATTGGGTTGTCAAACAAAAACCGCCTTACCGCTCGATTTTTTTTAATCTCTTGAAATTTAAAGCTTTAAATAGTTTTTTTTGGTGGTTTTTCGTGACTTCAGACAATATTCAGAACATCTAGTTATTATAGACTTTTGAAGACCTCTTCTATTGGATAAAGCCTTTAATTTAGGGTGTTCATGGCTACATAAATCAATCATTTTTATGTTGGCGGAAAATAATTTGATAAATTTAAGGTGACTTTCCAAAATCGTACATGATAATTGCAATTACATTTTCTAGGCATAAAGGAGGTGAGTTGTTCAAAAAAAACCACTTTTTTAAAAAATCAAATAGACTGATCTAAAAATTTAAACTCATATAATTAAGAATTAAGACTCTTGAAATATATAGCCTGGAGGGAGAATGAAAAATCATTACATGATTTTTTTTATTATATTGACCGTTTTGACAGCCGTACTTTTTATGACAATCAATGGATCTGGTGAGTCTAACAATAAAAATGAGTCTTCTTCACTACTCTCAGGGTTGAAACAAGCAACCTTCGCAGGCGGATGCTTCTGGTGCATGGAACCGCCATTTGAAAAGCTGCCAGGTGTCTCAAAGGTCATCTCTGGATATACCGGAGGTAAAAAAGAAAACCCAAATTATAAAGAAGTCGCAACCGGCTCAACAAACCATGCAGAAGCTATAGAGATCCACTACGACTCTTCAATCATTTCCTACAACGATTTACTGGAAGTATTGTGGAGGAATATCGATCCTACTGATGGAAGCGGACAGTTCGTGGATCGGGGCAAGCAATATAGACCCGCCATTTTCTATCACAATAAAGATCAAAAGAAATTAGCTGAAAAATCTAGAGGCAGGCTTGAAAAAAGCAAGCGATTTAAAAATAAGATAGAAACAACGATTATTAAGGCAACCACATTTTATGCAGCCGAAGAATATCATCAGGATTTCTACAAGAAGAGTACAGTTCGTTACAAGTTATACCGAATGGGATCAGGAAGAGACCAGTTTTTAAAAAAATATTGGGGCGATGACCTCGAATATAGGCTAACAAAAATCTCAAAAAAAAATAATGCCAACAACAATCAATCCCTTGATACTAAATTTACAAAACCACCTAAAAATCAATTAAAAAAACAGCTGACCTCCCTTCAATATAGAGTAACGCAGGAAAATGGTACTGAGTCCCCTTATATAAACAGCTACTGGAATAATAAGAAACAAGGAATCTATGTAGACATTGTTTCCGGAGAACCACTTTTCAGCTCTCAGGACAAATTTAAATCTGGTACTGGTTGGCCATCTTTCACCAAGCCTCTTGTATCTAATAACATTACCACCAGAAAAGATAACAGCTTAGGGATGAACCGTATTGAAGTTAAATCCAGAAATGCCGATTCTCACTTAGGTCACTTATTTAATGATGGGCCCAAGCCAACAGGACTAAGATATTGTATCAATTCTGCCTCACTAAGATTTATACCCAAAGAAAGTCTTGCCGATGAAGGCTACGAAAGATTTGTGCCAACATTTGAATAAGTGCCAATAAATGAACCACTTTTGTGCCGATATGATGTAATATCTTAGGGAAGTTGGGATGATTTATCATATATTCGTCTAAACTTACCAATTTTTTTACAAAATTAAACAAGGCATATCTTATGACTAATCATGGGTCGGAAGGTGAACACACTTTGCAGGAAAGATTTGGAACCAAGCAAAGCGCTACTGCCTTTTATGAAAAACAAATGCTAAACCATTTAAATTCTTCCATGCGTGATTTTATCTCTAAGCAGGAAATGGTTTTTATTGCAACTGCGGACTCTAAAGGCGAGTGCGATTGTTCTTTTCGTGCAGGCAAATCAGGTTTTGTAAGAGTAATCAGTGAAAAAACTCTGGCCTGCCCTGAATATAAAGGTAATGGAGTAATGGCCAGTTTGGGCAATATCCTTGAAAATCAAAATATAGGGATGACCTTCATAGATTTTTTTGAAAACACCATAGGGTTACACGTAAATGGAACGGCTCAAATCATTGAACATGAAGAATTTCTTAAAACTATAAAGCTTGAGGGGAAAATAGGAAATGAAATTCAAGAGAACGAAGAAAAAGCCCCTGAGCGTTGGATTTTTATCACCGTAAAGGAGGCCTATATTCACTGTTCAAAACATATTCCCCTTCTTAAAAAACTTGATAAAGAAATCCACTGGGGAACAGACAAAGAAGTGTATAAGGGAGGAGATTTTTTCAAAGCTAAAAGTTCCGACTGACATTAGCTCCTTATTGAAAAAACTACCCAATACAGTTTTATCTACAGTCTTTTCTAAAACCCCAAAGGCTTTTAAAAAAAAGCTGCGCGAGGAAATATAAAGCCCGTCTAATCAAAAGGCGGTTCGGATTTCCTTTTTAGGTCTTTCTTTGTTAGGTCCATCCTTCCCTCAATAAACTTGGATTTATTTTCCGCGATTTTCATAGCTTGCTGATTATTAGTTTTTTGCGATAGCAGTTTAACAATCACAATTTCTTCAAGAGCCTTTTCCCAATTTTTCATGCGCTCATATACGCTAATCATGTTTAAATGTGCCTGCAGATGTTCTGGGTTAATTTCTATCACCTTAATGTAATGTTCAGCTGTTTTCGAGATGTCTTGAAGGTACCAGTACTCCAATGCAATTTTAAAATGAATGGTCGGGTCATCAATCCTTGTTTCAGCGACTTTAAGGTATTGCTCCAGAGCAAGTTCGTTGAGCACTGATTTATCGTAAAGCGAGGCAAGACCGAGTCGGGCCTCGTTATAGGTTGGGTTTATTTCAACTGCCTTGTTATATGACGAGAGAGCTTCCTCCCTTCTATCCCACTCTTCATAAATCAACCCTTTTTGGTAATGGGCTGGCGCATATAGTGAGTTGACTTCTAAGGCTTGGTCAAGAATATCTATTGCCTCATCATAAGCACCGGTCTCTTGTTTGCTGACAGCAAGCTTTATTAAATCAACTGGATCTTTTATTTGGTTAGAGGCCGATATCCCCGCCACATTTTTTTTCTGTTCATTGCACCCAAAAAATAATAAAAGAAGGCACAGGAAAAAAATATTAATTTGAAATACCTTAAACATTTTAAATTCTACAATAGATTTTTCCCCGGACAATAAAACTGCAGTCTGGGAGCAGATCTTATTTTTTTGTTTTCGCTTGTTCCTTTTCCCAGTTTTTGGTTGCGTCCTCAGCATTCATAATCTGAAAACACTGCCGATTAAGCACTGGATGCAAGGAAAATATCGGTGTATTAAATGGTATGATAGCTCGTTCTTCCCCAGGAAGGAGCTGAAGGTGCATGTTGACAAAATTAAAACTAAGACCTTCCTGCCAAGGTTCTTTTGACGATTCAGCATAGACCGGTATCTTATCTGATGCATGTGTTCGAGTCATTAAACCAGATCCTCCCTGCAGGCCATATTCGTGAAGATCGGGTGCCCCTTGAATTAAAACGGAAACACGAGAGGAGTCAAACCATACCTTAAAGTTATTAACAACCTGCAAAAATGGACCTAGACTCCCCATTCGTTCTAGAACAGCACGAGGATAACTTAATTCAAGAGGGTTTTCAGGCGAAGGAGCACCGATCTGGTATTTACATTCTCCTTCTTTAACTTGAGATGCTGAAACAAATAAAAGGTTTGGATCTTCTAAATCTATTGGAAGCACTTGTGCATCATTGTAACTCACGAGTTTATCCATATCATAAGCTAAGGGGAACGAGTACCCCTCCTTAGAATAAAACACACGTACTCCCGCTTCTAGCGGCTCTTCAGGTTTGCGTGTTATTTTCAGGTCAAAAGGAAGCATTAAATGAAAGGCGTTCGTCCTCGAATTCATAAAGGGGGCACAAGCACCAGGGAATTCGCGGTGCACATCTTTATTATCCGGTTCGAACTTTCTTGGCCCGCCGGTGAAGTGCTGCCCGGCCTTTGCCTCTTTTGTCAGGTGGTATTTTTCCTGGTAATAGGCTCCTGCTCGTTTTTGTGCGACATCTAAAATATAATCAGGCACATCGGATTGGACGATAATTAATTGTTTATCCAGGGGCGAGCCTGCTGGGCGCATAGCATCATTATATATGTTCAGTTCCGCCTTAGTTTTTCGGATATCATAATCCAACTGACGTGCAAGGTCAGGGTTCGAATAACAAGTTCTTGGCTGCACCTCCGATGGATTATTCAATAGATCCAGTTTCTGCCCCTAACCTT
>CAZOYP010000036.1:0-25069 GCA_964584125.1 uncultured Nitrospinaceae bacterium
CTCGACTGTTAATCGAGTTGTTACTGGTTCGAGTCCAGTCACCGGAGCCAAAAACCGAAAAAAGGGTTGTTTCTTTTTTAAAGGGAACAACCCTTTTTCAATTTTATTAAGTAAAATTCACCTTCATCGCGAGCCCATTTTTAGCATTTAGAGCTTAATCTAACCAAAGTAACTATTGTAAAAACAAAATCCATAATCATAAAAATACTTGTGAAGTGAGAAAAATCACATGTTGAGTTCTAGTTTTTAGAACAAAATGCTACAGTGTTTTGTGAATTTCTAAAGAAAAATAAAAATTAAAAATGTTCGTTTTTTGACGGATTACTTTCAGGTTAAAGTATGGTTATAATGAAAGTTTGTTTAGCCTTAGCATTTATGCTATTCACAACAAAAGTCTCGGCTTTAACTGTAACTGGAACATTGGTTTCTGTTCATCAAGGTGATATTTTTACTATAAAGTCAACTTCTTCAGATGAAAGACTTTACAAAATTCGATTATCGGGTATAGATACCCCTGAGCTAAAACAACCTTTTGGGCTTAAAGCTAAAGAATTTACAGAAGCCAAAATCATTGATATAGAGATTCATGTTGAGTACAGTTCTACAGATTTTTACGGGCGTTTGATAGGTTCAGTACTTTTGCCGCAAGGTAGAGTTCTTAATGAAGAATTGGTACGTAAGGGATTAGCTTGGCACTACCGAGTGACCCCATCACCCAGCACCTCCCTTGAACGCTTGCAATACGAAGCATGGGAAAAAAAATTAGGTTTATGGGTAGAACCATCGCCCATACCGCCGTGGCAGTATCGACGTGATAAGGTTTTTTTTACCCCACCGGTTAAGGAAAACCAAATGGACTATGACCTTATTTTAAATTATGGGATCATAGGGGACCCGAAGAGAAAAATATATTGGTGGCCGGCTTGTAAAGACTACCCAGAAAAAAAAGAAAAAAAGTTTATTTTCGGATACAAACAATTAGCCGAGAATATGGGTTATCGTAGTTCTGCCGGTTGTGAAGAATAGTCACGAGTTGTTTTGTAAGTATTTAAAGAAGTAATTTTATGGATAACAAACTTGTATTCATAGTGGATGAAAATGACACTCTCTGTAAGGAAGTGACCGGTTGGCTTCAAGAGATAGGTTTTCAGACAAAGGCTTTTAAGGATACGGAATTGTGCTTGAACACACTTGATCAAAAGCCATCGGCTATTTGTTTGGATATTAATACTGCCGGATCCTCTGGGCTTTCAGGGATGGAATTTTTAAAACGACTTAGACTTGCGAACCGGGATATTCCTATCATGGTGATGACAGAAAATGGCGAATTAGATTCGGCGGTGGAAGCAATGAAATTGGGTGCTTTTGATTATATGGTTAAGCCAGTTGAAAAAACGCGACTAGTTACAAATATCCAACGCGCTATCGAGATGCATACCATGGTTCATAAAATTGATCGTTTACGAGGAGAGATGCAAAAGAAGCATGTTTACAAAAATATTGTAGGTCAAAGTCAAGCAATACAGCATGTATTTACGCAAATTGAAGAAGTGGCAGAAATTAATATTAATGTATTGATTCAAGGGGAAAGCGGGACAGGCAAAGAATTGGTGGCTAAAGCTATTCACTATAGTAGTGCTTATAAAACTGGGCCTTTCATTGCTATCAACTGTGGCGCGATTCCCGAGTCTTTGCAAGAGAGTGAATTTTTTGGACACGAAAAGGGATCTTTTACAGGAGCAGATCACTCAAGGATTGGAAAATTGGAATATGCTAACAATGGTTCGTTATTACTCGATGAGGTAGGGGAGATGTCTCAGGAAATGCAGGTTAAACTCCTTCGCTTTTTACAGGATAAAACTTTTGAACGTGTAGGGGGTAACAAAAAAATAAACGTCGACCTTCGAATTATATCTTCGACAAACCGTAAACTAGAAGAAGAAGTTGCAAATGGAAAATTCCGTGAAGACCTTTATTATCGTTTGGTAGTATACCCCATTACTATGCCTGCTTTAAGGGAGAGAAAGGAAGATATTCCGATTCTTGTGAATCATTTTCTTAAAAAATATAAAAATGAAATGCCTAAAATAATCACTACCGTTTCGTCCCTTGGAATGGAAGCTCTTATGAGTTACAACTGGCAAGGTAACGTACGTCAACTAGAAAACATAATCTACAGAGCTATGGTAGCAACACACACTGAAACCATAGAAATTGAAAACTTACCCAAAGAAATTCAGCAATGCCGCGATCATAGTTCTATTACCCAAGATAATAGTGAAAACCCGCCCATCTCTGAGAAAAGTGCGAATATTTTTGTCACACCTGAATCTCAAACGCAAGGAACAACAACTCCAACCTTACAAGAAATGGAAAAACATGCTCTTGCTGAAGCCTTAAAAGTTTCTGGAGGAAACGTTGAGAAAACATCAAAGCTATTGGGCCTTAGTCGGGCCACTTGTTATAGAAAAATAAAAAAATATCAAATTGAATAAAAAAGTCTCAAATTAAGAAAAATCTGTTTCATCTTGATATAACAACTTTATTCTTCCCTAAATACCCCTATTTGATTGAATTAATTAACCCATTATAAATAAATAAGTTCCACATCTTTTCATATATCTTTTAATTTTGGTATAACCTGTGCAATTGTTTTTTTAAAATTTATAATAATTTGGGAGTTGTAAATGAGCGATCGAAAAAAGATTAAAGATTCAAAGTCATTTCCATGGAAGGTAGTTTTTGGTGCTTTTTGCATCTTAGGGGGAATGTTATTACTTAGCACACCAAATAACCCAAACTCTGCTAAAGGTGTATCTTCTTCTGAAACTAATCAGAGCAACCTAGGTGGATTTAGTCTTAAGAAGTGATATTTATTGTAGTGAGGAGGCAATCTTTCGATGAAAAGACTTTATTTTAAGCCTAATGCAGAAGTGATCAAGGAAGGCGACTTGGGAAACTGTGCGTATATTGTTGAGGCTGGATGTTTAGAGGTCTCAAAGGTTAATGATCAAAATAACAAGCAGGTTCTGGGCCAACTTAAGGAAAATGATATTTTTGGAGAATTAGGCTTAATTGATGGTTTACCTCGTTCGGCCACTGTAACTACTTTAGAAAATTGTACGATTAAAGTACTAACCAAAGAAGCGTTTGACTCGCTGAGGAAAAAGAATCCTAATGTCCTGATCCCAATTTTCAAAGTATTAGCCACACGTTTACGATCAACCTTGAAACAACTAAGTTGCACTCAAAACCATACATAAAGTATGATCTCTTGAAAAATACTGCTTGTGGGGATAAATATTTAATCGTATTTGTAGAGGACGATGTTGACTTTAAATTAAAATGAAAAAAATAGGGCTTTTAAGTGGATACAATTAATTTTAAAAAAGGTGAAGATATAATTGAAGAAGGAACATTAGGTGATTGCGCCTACATTCTTGAGAAGGGCTCAGTCCAGGTGTCTAAGTTAACTCCGCAAGGAGTAAAGCAAGTATTAGGTGTTTTAGAGAAAAGTGAGATTTTTGGTGAAATGGGGCTGATAGACGGTCTACCTCGTTCTGCGACCGTTACAGCATTGGAAGATTGCGTTGTCTGTATATTTACCAAAGAAACATTCAATAATTTAGCTGATCACAACCCAGAATCACTCATACCTATTTTCAAAGTTTTGGTCAGGCGCCTTAGATCGACCCTTGAGTTAGTAGGTACTTTACAAAAAAATAATGACAGTCAAGAAGACGGTAGTTCCGTTATCAAAGATACTGTGCTCAAAGAGCATTTAAATTAAAATGTCACTATTTAGATTTAATGCCCACAACCTCCCTCCCACTTATCCAAAAAAATAAAAAAAACGTAGCAAATTCGTTGCGGCATAACCTACTAGTAGTGTAAGGTCTATAGGATAATACTCAATTCAAGCATATAGATACCGTGCCCAAAACTCCTGAATTATTATGTCCTGCGGGTAGTCCCGAAAAATTAAGATATGCCTTGGCTTTTGGAGCGGATGCTGTTTATGCGGGAATCCCCCGATTTTCATTACGAGCCAAAGAAAACCCTTACAACAATAGTTCCTTAAAAGAAGATATAGAATATTGTCATCAGCTAGGTAAAAAAATTTATGTCACGGCAAATATTCTTCCCCAAAATCGAAAACTTCAATCTTTCAAAAATTCAATTGCAACTATTGCTGAAGCCGGGCCTGATGGAATAATTATGTCTGATCCCGGAATGATTCAATATGTGAGAAAGGAATTTCCAGACTTATCAATTCATTTATCCGTGCAAACAAATACAATTAATTGGATGTCCGTGGCATTTTGGAGAGATTACGGAGTTCAAAGAATCATTCTTTCAAGAGAATTGTCTATGCAAGAACTTAGAGAAATTCATACACAAGTTCCTGATATTGGATTGGAATCGTTTGTTCATGGTTCTATCTGTATTGCTTATTCAGGGCGATGTCTCTTATCTAATTATTTTAATCACCGGGATGCTAACCAAGGAACTTGTACTAATAGTTGCCGATGGGAATACAATGTAAAAGAAGAACTGGGAGAAGGAGAACGAACCACTAAAAGTCCTCAAGGACAATATTTAATTGAGGAAAAGGGGCGCGACGGTGATCTTATGCCGATTGAAGAGGATGAGCACGGAACTTATATAATGAATTCAAAAGACCTTCGAGCAATAGAGCACCTTGATGCTTTGTGGAGAGCGGGAGTAGAGTCGTTTAAGATCGAGGGCCGCACAAAATCTATTTACTATTTATCACTGATAACAAAATCCTATAGAAGAGCCATTGACGATCTGGTAGCCAACAAGCCTTTTGATTCAAAACTGTTGGGCGAAACCGAAAAGACTGCTAACCGCGGATTTACAACGGCATTTCTTCTATCGGCATCCGAAAAAGCGACCGAAAGATTTAATTCACCGCAAGAAGACAACCTACCACAAATATATGCTGGGAAAATTGTGAACGAGCGGGATGGGGGCTGGATGGAAGTGGATGTTAAAAATAGGATTGAAATAGGACATGAAATTGAATATATCTCACCAAAAAATAGATACCGTTTTCAAATATCTTCCATGGAAAATAAAAATGGTTCAGCGACGCAAGTTGCTCATGGAGGAAACGGTACTGTCTGGATAAAGACAGCAGGTCAGATTGATCCTTTTGCTTTATTGAGTCGTGTTATTAGCGCACCTATTTCTTCCCCTGTTTCTTAAAGTTGAAAAATACCAAATGCCTCAAAAAGATACAAAAAAGGCTCATTATCTACTTTACCCTAAAGGTTATTTTTATCTTTGTTGCTTTTGTTGGTTTTAGGCAACAAGATAGACACAAAAATACCTAAAATGAGAATGAAAGTTGTCCACTTTGAAAACGAATCGAGTCGGTAATCGAAAATATCATAGGTTAGAGTCCCATCAATAAAAATAGCACTTGCTGCTACTATAATTAACAAAAGACTTTTTTTCATCATTGGCGAGTTATGATTTCCTTGTCTATTTTCAATAGGTAGAATAAAAAAATGATTTCAAGATTGCGAATTATTGGACAAACTTCTTTATCTTATATGATATAGGGTTTGCAACGAAAACAAACTTTAATATAATAGCGTGAAATATTTCCTTATCATATTTAATCAGCTCTATGATGACACAATCTAATAAATAAAATAGCATATGCCAGTACCATTAAAACAAGCTTTAAAAATTGGTTCATACGTTATACGGCAAAAATTAAAAGGCCGAGATCGATACCCTTTGGTTTTGATGCTAGAGCCATTATTTCGTTGTAACCTTGAATGCATTGGCTGTGGCAAAATTCAAAAACCAAATGAGATTTTAAATAAAAATCTTACAGTAGGCCAATGCCTTAATGCGGCTAATGAATGTGGAGCTCCAGTTGTATCGATTGCAGGTGGTGAGCCATTAATGCATCCACAAATTATTGAGATTGTTGAAGGACTTGTAAAACAAAAACGATATATTTATCTTTGCACGAATGCACTTTTACTTAAGGATTTTTTTGGGAAGCTACCCGTATCACCTTTTCTTACTCTTTCTATTCATTTAGATGGCCTTGAAAAGGATCATGATCGTATCGTCGATAAGAAAGGAGTATTTAAAATAGCAGTAGAAGCAGTTCAGGAAGCAAAAAAAGCGGGGTATAGGGTGACGAGCGCTACAACATTTTTTGAAGGAACTACCGTTGAACAAGCAGAGATATTTCTTGATTTTTTAAACCCTCTTGGGTTAGATGGAGTGACTTTATCTTCAGCTTTCAGATACCCTGATGCGCCGGATCAGGACCATTTTTTTGGTCGTAAACGAACTCAGGAATTTTTTAAAGAATTGCTTGGGAAAAATAAAAAAGGTAGGTGGGATATATCACATTCTCCATTCTATTTGGAATTCTTGCAAGGCCGCCGTGATTATGAATGTACTCCTTGGGGTAACCCAAATTACTCAGTTCTAGGTTGGCAAAAACCATGCTATTTGCTGGATGATGGTTATGCAGAATCATTTGAAGAATTGATGGATACAACAAACTGGGATAGTTATGGTCACAAGAATAATCTTAAGTGTGCCGATTGCACCGCCCATTGTGGTTATGAGGCAACAGCGGTCAAGGATGCTACGGCCAATCTAAAAAATATGCTTTCTGCTGCGCGCTCAGCGGCGGTAGGTTAAAAAAGCATTAAAATGAACTTGGAAGCTTCGTTGTCTCGTCTGTTTGGGCTTGATTAATTTGATTCTCAGTCAATCCGTCCGCCATTTGCAGATTAGCACCAAATAGATTCGTTTCTTCCAAATTTGATTTATGAAGATCCGCCCTTACTAAGTTGGATCCAGATAAGTTTGCCCTTTGCAAATTAACCCATCGCAAGTTAGCTCCTCGTAAATTAACACCCGAAAGATTGGCTTGCTCAAGAGTTGTATTTTTTAAATAGGCTCCGTAAAGGTTAGCACCTTCAAGATTAGCTTTTTTTAAATTTTCTCCTAAAAGTACTACGCCACGTAAATTATATCCTGCTAGATTTGCCGGTTTCCCTTCTTTCTCACCAGAGCTCAGCCATAGGGAATGATTTATGAGAATATTTTTTAAATCATCTTTAGAAACTTCATGTAAGGAAGTTTGAGTATTGTCTACTTCGCTTTCCATTAGTTTACCTGAGACGATATATTTAATTTACTAAAAAAATTATTTAAGAAAAAGATCATGGAGATAAGGGCATTTAGTTTATCTTAGTTCATAAAATTATTTGCTTTGTGCAGCAAGAATTTGTTCGCGCAATTCTTGGTATTTTAGATTAGAGGGAGAAAGCTTTAAAGCTTTTTCAATAGACTGAAAAGCACCGTCTAGGTTTTTCGTTGATAAATGAATTTGTGCTATTTGATAGTGAGTGTCTAGCAGAGAAAAATTTACCTTAAGAGCTTTTTCAAAATGGATGAGAGCTTTTTTATTTTTCTTAAGATCTTTATAAACCATACCAAAGTTAAAGTGAGTTCCCACTCCTGACGGATTTAACTCTAATGAATTTTGAAGAATTTTTATAGCTTCACTCAGCTCGCCGTTTAAACGGAGCGTATCGGCAAGATTATTCATATATATTGAGTTTCCGGGGCCGTTATCATTGGCTAACTTATAATATTCAATAGCCTTATCATAATTTTTTTCTTCTTTATATAGGTTGGCTAAATTATTTATTGCTTTTGAATCATTATCATCAGTTTTAATATTAATCGACTGTTCCCACAATTTTTTTGCCTCAGCTTTGTCTCCAGTGCTGTATTTAACCATACCTAAATTAATATGAGCTTGTACGTTGTTTGGGTCAAGAGAGATTGCTTTTTTAAATAATGTTTCAGCTTCCTCATATTTTTTGAGTCCAAACTGTACTATTCCTTTTTTTCGATAAGCATCGATGTTACTAGGGTCAAACTTGATAGCTAAATCAAACTCTTCAAGTGAATTTTCATAAAGGCCATATTGAGCTAATTCCAGAGCAAGGTCATAATGGGTCTTAGATTGAACTGAATCAATCTTTGTGTCATCTGAGCTACAGGAGGATAAAATTAATAGAGTAAAAATAAGAGAAAAAAAATAATTCATTTCATAGTCCTTAGTTGATATTGATATCTTAAGAAAAAATTATAGAAATTTACTTTCCTTGGTCTGCAACAGCATTAGTAGCCTTTTTAACTATTTCGGCATCTCCTAGGTAATAATGAGCTTTGGGAGTAAGGTCATCATTAAGTTCATAGACAAGGGGAATGCCAGTTGGAATATTAAACTCGACAATAGCCTCTTCGCTAATGTTATCAATATATTTTACCAAAGCCCTAAGGCTATTACCGTGAGCACAAATTATAATATTTTTTTTTAATTTTAAAGATGGAACAATAGAATCTTGCCAGTAAGGTAAAAACCTATTCACCGTATGACTAAGAGCTTCCGAGCGAGGCAGGTTCTCAGGCGAAATATGCCTATACCGTGGGTCATTATAGGGAAGCCGGTTGTCTCCGTCTTCGAGACTTGGAGGCGGAATATTGTAACTACGTCTCCACACCTTAACTTGGTCAGCACCATGTTTGACAGCGGTTTCTTTTTTATTGAGTCCTTGCAAAGCCCCGTAATGTCTCTCATTAAGCCTCCATGACCTATGAACTGGTATCCACATCAAATCCATTTTTTCCATAACAATCCATAAAGTGCGAATGGCCCGTTTAAGAACCGATGTATATGCGACATCAAAATGAAACCCTTCATTTTTAAGTAAAATTCCGGCATTATTTGCCTCTTCTGTTCCTAGAGTAGTAAGGTCAACATCGGTCCATCCAGTAAACCTGTTTTCAAGATTCCATTGGCTTTGTCCGTGACGTAATAAAACAAGTTTATGCATTAAATTCTTCTCCGCTAATGTCGAATTCGCCCCGAATAAGGGTTTAACTGATTTGGTCTAAAAATATGCGCCAATGTTAAACATTTTAAAAAATTTAGATATTTTCTGATAGCTAAAAAAGTTGCTAAAAGCAAATCATAATAAATTATGTGAAAAATGTTATGACAAATACTAACCTTAGTATATTACGGTTTCCAGAGATAAGTTAAGAAGTTTAAAATAATTGAAAAATAGTGATATTATGTTTTAAAAATATTACGTTGGAGCAAAACAATGTATGTCGATGTAGAAGCCAATGAAAACATTCATGAAAACTTTAGTATGCTTTACCGCGACGTTTCTAAGTCGCGTGAGGTTTACTGCATAAAATATAACATAGAAGGCAAAGATTCTCCTGTTCAGGTGATAGGATGGGATAAAGAAACACAATCAACTTGTGCCGCTTATGCATGTCAAGTTGAAGAATCAGGAGATGGGGTTGCAATACTAATATATGGTGGTACTGGAGGAATTCGAATAAAATTGCTCGAAGATGAAACGGAGTGGGGACTTGAAGCACCAAAACAAAAGGGAGTTACTCACCTTGTTTATCCACGGGACTGTTTTATAGTTTATAAAGATGAAATATAACTTTTTAAGATAAATTTAACCATCCGTTGTGTGGGCTCATATTTAAGATAGTTTTATATTAATCATATTATCAATATGACCGTCTTCAATTATTCGAAAATTTCCTTTGGCTAGGCAATGGATCAAAAACTCACGATTTCCTTTTTGTCCAGTTATAGGGGAGGGGGTTATATTAGTTATGGGCCAATTTTTTTTTTTCATAAAAGAATTTAATTCAACAAGTACACTAAGGTGTTTTTTTGGGTTTTTAATTATCCCCTTATTTTCTACCTCGTCTCTACCAACCTCAAACTGAGGTTTAACTAGGGCTATCAAATCCCCATCTGATTTTAAAATATTAATTACAGAGGGAATTATAATCTTCAAAGAAATAAAAGAAACATCGATTACGGCTAAATCTACTAATTCTCCAATATCAGTCTTATTTAGATTTCGAGCATTTTTCCGATCCAGAGTGATTACCCTTGAGTCGCTTTGTAGTTTCCAATCAAGTTGTCCGTATCCAACATCAACTGCGAAGATTTTTTTTATTCCCCTCTGAATAAGACAATCCGTAAATCCCCCAGTTGAAGCCCCTATATCTATCGCAACCTTATCTGTAATAGAAATATTAAATTTGTTAAGCGCAAACTCCAGCTTTAACCCGCCACGGCTCACATAAGGATGGGTATCTTCTATGATTCGTATTTTACATTTTATGTCACAGATTCGCCCAGGTTTGTCTGCTATTTCATCATTTACCCTGACTTTACCCGCAAGAATTAAGCTTTTTGCATGTTCTCGCGATAGGACAAGTTTTTTTTTAGAAGTAATTGATCTAAACGGAGCTTTGTATTCTTATTCGTCATTTTCATTTGCTTGAGGGAACAGCTCAGTGATTAGCTCCCCCTTTTTATTTTTGGTAAGTTTTTCTATTCTAGCCTCGGCTTCGTTAAGCTTTTTTGAACATAATCGTGACATTTTGATCCCTTCTTCAAAAATTTCAAGAGATTTATCAATATCCAAGTCGCCGCGTTCTAATTCCTCCACAATTTTTTCTAAACGAGACATTGCTTTTTCAAATTTTATTTCAGACATAACAGCCTCTAATATTTAAAGTTCATTAATTTTTATTAGGTAGGATAATTTTATCAACTGTACAATCTAGTTGACCTTTAGCTAATCGGATATTAATAGAATCGCCCATTTTAATATAATTGCTTTCAGAAAGAGACTTTCCTTGAAAACTTGTAATACTATATCCCCGATCTAGAATAGCAAGAGGGCTAAGAGCATTGATATTTTTTAGAATACCCTCGAATCGTTCGCGATCTAAACGAATTATGGAATTTACATTTTTAACCAAAAGGTGAAGTAATAGCGTATTTTTTTCGTTAAGTTGATGTATATTCTTTAAAGGATTAATGTGAATAAGTTGATGCGCCAGATTCGATAACTTCTGATTTTGAATTAGAACCCATCGCTCTAAACCACGGAATAGTCGATTATTCAAATCATCTAAACGTTGGGATTGTGGCTGCATAATATACATTGGATCTTTGAAAAAACGTCTCCCAACTAAACTTTTTAGTAAATCCGCGTGCTTATTGACTTTATTTTCCAAAGAAACTAATAGGTGTTTTGAAAGTTCTTTTAGTTTTTGTAAATTTTCATCAAGTATAGGGACCACAAGCTCTGCAGCTGCTGACGGTGTTGGTGCACGTAAATCTGAAACAAAATCAGCAATAGTAAAATCTATCTCATGACCAACAGCAGATACAACAGGTATAGTAGATTTGGATATAGAGCGAGCAACAACTTCTTCATTAAAGGCCCACAAATCTTCTATTGATCCACCTCCTCTTCCGACGATGAGAACATCCAGATTATTAATATTATTTAAGTGATGGATGGCTGTCGATATTTCTTCGGCAGCTCCTTCCCCTTGTACTTTTACTGGATAAACTAGCACAGATACCTTTGGGTTTCTCCGGCAAATAATATTTATGATATCTTTTAACGCTGCTCCCGTACCGGATGTTATAACACCAACCCTCCATGGAAACTTTGGTAAGGGTTTTTTCTTGTCATCATTGAATAGTCCCTCCTGCATAAGACGTGATTTTAATTTTTCAAAAGCTTTTTGTAATTCACCTAAGCCCTTAGGTTCGACACGTTCTACAATTATCTGATAATCTCCTCGAGATTCGTAAACTGTGATACGCCCAAATAGAAGAACTTTATCACCATTTTCTGGCTGAAATTTCAACTCGGATCGAAAGCCTTTGAATAAAACACAGCGTATTTGCGAGCGATCATCTTTAAGGACGAAGTAAGCATGTTGGGAACTAGGGATGCGAAGATTAGATATCTCACCTTCGATCCATACAGAATCAAATGCTGATTCCAAAATGGACTTTACATCGCCGGTTATTTCTGAAACAGAATAAATTTGAGGTGTTGACTCTTCTGAATCCATCTAAAAATTATTAGGTAGTATTTTATATTAAGAGAGTAGGAGCAACTGAAATTATCATGCTAATAAAACAATATATAAAAAAAAATAAAGTTAGTACAAATTTAATTGCACAAATTTTTAAAAGATTGAAGTGTGTTTGCCATGAGCATGGCGATGGTCATGGGGCCAACGCCACCAGGAACAGGTGTAATAAGTGAAACTTTTTCTGAAACGGATTGATAATCAACATCACCTATTAGTTTATTATCAACTCGATTTATACCAACATCAATAACTATTGCACCATCTTTGACCATATCTTTGGTAACAAAATTTGGTTTTCCGATAGCTGCTATAAGGATATCAGCAGATTTTGTAATTTCTGATAAATTTTGGGTCTTAGAATGACAAATAGTGACAGTTGCGTTTCTTTCTAATAATAGAAGGGAGATTGGTTTACCAACTATATTGCTTCGGCCAAGTATTACCGCATTTTTTCCCTCGATTTTAACATCATAATGATCTAATAGCTGGATAATTCCTTCGGGCGTACATGGTTTGAAAGTTGCGTATCCTGTAACAAGCCGACCAATATTTTCAAGATGAAACCCATCCACATCTTTTTTAGGATTAATTGCTTCAAGAATTTTATTTGAAGAGATTTGATCAGGTAGAGGTAGCTGAACTAAAATTCCGTTAACTCTGTCATCGTTATTTAATTCATGAATAAGATCTAATAATTTTGATTCACTCGTATCTGCAGGAAGAATATTCTCAAATGAATGAAAACCTAAGTTTTTACAGGTTTTATTTTTGCTTCTTACATAAACGGCGGATGCAGGATCATTTCCAACTAAAATCACAGCAAGCCCCGGTGTTTTGCCTGTTTTTTGTTTAAGAGTTTTAACTTCAGCAGCAATATTTTCTTTGATTTTAGAGGCAATCATTTTCCCATCGATAATAACCATGATAAATCTTTCAGATAGTATTAAATTAGAAGTTACACAAAATGGATCCTTGCAGGACACTTATACTAGCAGATTTTATATTGAAGCGCGATAACAAGAGGCATAAAACAAAAGTAATTATATTTATTCTATGAATTTAAAAAAATAAAGGCTGTTTTTTAATTTTTTATATTTATCGACATAGTGGTTTTCACTTCTGTTTGTTTGGGTGATTAACAAGAGAGATTGGATGCTTTTGATAGAAAAGACTAAAAGATTGCATTAAAGAAATTAAAACCATTAGCAGAAAAGGCAAGTACTTATAGTAAAGTAGTTATTGCGGATGTATACGTTGGTAAAGGAGCCATTAAAGATTACTAAAAGCAATTAAATGGTACAAGTTTTATGGTTTAGGCATGGAAGTATTGAGTTATATTTAAAAATTATTTTTGGAACTCGAAAAATATGTCACAGAATGAGTAAAAGATTGGCCAAAAAAACAAAATAAAATAAGTTTTATATAGTTTTTGCGTACCTACTACTGTCGACAATGTGCTTCACAAATCATTTTTTGACTACACTTTTAAGAAAATACTAAATACAATTAAACTACTTGCAGTCTTTATCTTATTAAAAAAGGTTCTTGTGTACGAAACTCTAAAATAGAGAGATAACACCAAAAATATAATATGATGCGTTCACCAGAAGAAAAAAAATTATATGGTCACAGCGATTATCTTTCTTCTTTAAATAAAGTTACTCGCTACTTTGCTGAAGATACTAAGAGAACTATGAAAATCGTAGTGTGTGTTTTTTTAGTTATATCAACGTTTGTTGTTTATGCACAAGTGCGAGACCATAAACTTTTAAATTATGATGACCATGTATATGTAACAAAATATTTTAATGGTAAATCTGGATTAACAAAAGAAAATGTTGAATGGGCATTTACTCATTCACATTATGGAGCTTGGATTCCAATAACCTCGCTTTCATATATGCTTGATTATGAATTTTATGGATTGCATCCCAAAGGTTATCTCTTTACCAATCTTTTTTTTCATATAGCTAACGCCTTACTACTTTTTATAATTCTTCTTCGAATGACAGGATCGTTATGGCCGAGCGCTTTTGTTGCAGTTGTGTTTGCACTCCACCCTATAAATGTTGAATCAGTTGCATGGATAGCGCAACGTAAAAATGTCCTGAGCACTTTATTTTGGTTGCTTACGATGTGGGCTTACGTTCTATATGTTGAAAAACGAGATATTAAGAGATACGTCTTAGTAATTCTATTTTTCGCTCTGGGCCTAATGTCTAAAACCATGCTTGTCACATTACCTTTTGTATTGTTCTTACTTGACTTTTGGCCTTTAGCGCGTTTCAAGTTGGAGCGAACGGGAGAAAGTTTTAAAAATTTAAAACAAAACAAACCTATTAGTCCTGGAGCGAGCGCTTTGCGGCTGATTTTGGAAAAACTACCGCTATTAATTCTTTCAGTTTTAGCAAGCGTAAGGCAAGTAAGTGAAACATCGGCCTTTAATAATTGCACGAGTCTTATGCTTGGGAAGCAATATATAAACGATTCGGCTTGTATAGCAGCCCCAGATCTATTCTCGTTACAAGCACGTTTTACTAACGGAATGTTCTCGTATTTGGACTACCTGGGGAAAATGGTGTGGCCAAAAGGACTGGCTGCATTCTATCCTCACCCCGGAGATACTTTATCGGTTTGGAAGGGGGTGCTATGCGGAATGGTATTAGTAGGTTTAACCATTATTGCAATTAGGCTTGTTAAACGGGCTCCTTATTTTGCTGTTGGTTGGTTTTGGTATCTTGGGACTCTAGTACCAGTTATTGGAATTTTTAAAACCATAGGGGCTCATGGGATGGCGGACCGTTATGTTTACGTACCTCTTATGGGAGTATTCATTATTATTGCTTGGGGATTGTTAGATATTTTTGCGGAATGGCGCTACAAGAAAAAGGTGTTTTCCTTATTAGCAGGAGTATTAATTCCTACGTTAATGGTAACAACTTGGGTGCAAGTAAGCCACTGGAAGAATAGCGTCACAATTTTTAAACACGCCATTAATGTAACGGACAATAAAAACCCGAATCTTGCTCTGATACACAATACACTTGGCATGGTTTTCCTTAGCATGGGGAAAGCAGAAGAAGCTGTTTCCCATTACAAAATGGCTATCGAACTCAAGCCCGATCTCGCCATTGCATATACTAATCTTGGAATTGCTCGTTTATCTACGGGAAAAACCGAGGAAGCTATTTCCCATTACAAGAAAGCAATTAAGGTCAAGCCCGATCACGCCAGTGGGTATTACAATCTTGGAATTGCTCTATCTGCTTTAGGTAAGACCGAGGAAGCCATCTCTCATTACAAAACGGCTATCAAGCTCAGACCCGACTATGTCGAACCACGGAATAATATTGGGTTGATACTGGAGGAACATGGAAAAACTCACGAAGCCATTTCCTATTATAAAACGGCTATTAAACTCAAGCCTGGTTATGCCGCAGCATATAGCAACCTTGGAAATGCTCTATTTACTCAAAAGAAAATCAAAGAAGCCATTTCTTATCATAAGACAGCTATCAAGCTCAGACCTGACTTCGTTCCGGCGCACATTAATCTTGGGAACGCACTATTTGCTTTAGGTAAAACCGAAGAAGCTATTTCTCATTACAAGAAAGCAATTAAGCTCAATCCTAATTTTGCGATTGCAAATAGCAATCTTGGTAACGCACTGTTCGCTCTAGGTAAGACCGAAGAAGCTATTTCTCATTACAAGAAAGCAATTAAGCTCAATCCTAATTTTGCTATGGTATATGCAAATCTTGGAAATGCTTTGTCATCCTTAGGTGAGACAGAAAAGGCAATCGCTCATTACAAGATGTCAATCAAACATAAGCCTGACTACATTATGGCACACCACAATCTAGGGGTTGCGCTCTTCGCTACAAAAAACTTTAAAGAGGCCATTTTTCATTACAAGGAAGCAATTAAGTATAGGCCCAACTACCCTATGGCGTACACCAACCTTGGAAACGCACTGTTTGCTCTAGATAAGGCTGAGAAAGCTGTTTCCCAATACAAGGTTGCGATTAAACTTAAGCCTGATTATGCCGAAGCACATCAAAACCTTGGAAATGTTCTAATGCAAATAGGAAAAATAAAAGAAGCCATTCATCACTACAACGAAACCTTACGGCTTAAACCTAACTTTGCCTCAGCAAAAAAGAACCTCGAACGGGCTCTACTTCTTGCGGATAAAGTTAAGAAATCTGAAAAAGAGCCTATGGAGAGCTCTTTAGATTGATACCTCATTACTTCTTAATAAAGTTTTATAAAAAAAATTAAGTTTCAGGTTATTTTTTTGTATTTGTATCACGGGTCCGAATCTACTTTTAAAGCAGAATGATCATCGCCCTTTTTGGAAAAAATATAATCAATTCCAATCAGAGTATAAGGAATAACAACAGGAAATGAGCTTAGTAACATTCGTCCAACATTAGAGCTTAAAACGGTAAACCCAAATGTAATAGGAATAATAAAAAAAAGAAAATATGGGATTTGATAAAATGTATTCAATTTTTTAAAGCTAAGCCAAACTCCAAAAGCTGCAATGATCCAAAATATTGAAAATGTTGAAAAAACTCCATGCAAACCCGCCAGCGAAAAATAAGAATGAATAATATTTTCCAGTCCTGATTTAAGGTGGCTTATAAAGACATAAAAAAAGGGATCATTTTTTTCAATGATATTAGGTGATAATGAAGAAATAGTGTTTCTTATCCAGAAAAGAATTACAAAGGAAAGGGATAAGGAAATCCCATAAAGTTTTCGATTTATTTGACGAACAAAAAAAGGTAGAAATAAGAAGGGAATTATTGTTTCTTTAGCAAGAATTAATATAGGAGTGAGTATTGATAGAATATTAGTATTTTTCGTAACACAAAAGTAAACGATTACAATAATGGATAGAAAATATAAAGAATCAACGATGGGGGCACCAGTTGTAAGAATTGTGATTCGGCTTCCTAAAAATATGAATACACCCAATAATGACAATTTAGTGTCAAACTTTAACTTAAAAAGAAACAAATATAAAAATAAACCAGTGACGCTTGTAAAGAAATGGTTAACTATATAAAAGCTGAACGCATCAACGCCACCAAACCAATGCAATTGTTCAGGAGGAATTAATGGTTGGACTAAATTGCTCACAAAATTGGCAAGAAGGGGAATAATAAAACGGTAACGATGGCCTGAAGAGATAGTATAGTCTCCATTTGACATCGCTAGATAGCTAGAAGAATCGCTTAATCCTCTAGGATTATTCCAATCATAATGAAGAAATTGTTGAAAGCTTACGCCATAATTAAATCCAAAAATAATGATAAAAATTAAGGCTACTTTAACAACCTTCTTATATTCGTTCTGCATGGTTATTTTTAATGGAAAGCAAATTTATTATGAAGAGCAATCAACGAGAAATAGAGGTCATTTTTTTTAAAACGGATTATTTATACCAATTCTCCATGGAACCATTATAACTTAATTAATATACTTTTCACCTAGAACAATTTCCCACCAAATGATAAATTAGGATGACGAGATACTAGGTTGAATAAATTTTCCCAGCATGCAAACTCACCGATCATAACCTCCCCCGATGAATTTATTTACTGAACGTAATTCTATAAAGTCTAATATTTCTTGCATATTGGTCCTTATTTTGCTGACGTCAATCGTCTATTTTAATTCATTACAAGGGGCATTCCAATTTGACGATCGTAATTTATTAAATAAAGAATGGTTAGTAGATCTAAATAGTTTTAATAGAAATGTAAATTTAACTTCAATTGAAAATAGACCAATTTTATTATGGAGTTTTGCATTAAATAATGAATTGAACAAAAAAAATACATTTGGTTTTCATCTATTAAATTTAATTATTCATATACTAGTAACCCTTCTTATATTTGTAATACTTACTCGGATTAAAAAAATAATATTGAAAGAATATATCTGCGAAAAAAGAAATAGCCAGAAACTAGTAGAGCATAAAGTGACAAACAGTTTGTTATTTCCATTTGCAACTACTTTAATTTTTGCATTACACCCAATTAATACAGACTCAGTATCATATATATCGTCACGATCGAGTTTACTTGCAACATTTTTTTATCTTTTAACTTTATTATGCTTTATAGAAACGTTAGTACCTTTTAGAAAATTAAAATACCGAATTACTTTAGGCTTGTTAACTATTTTAGGAATATATTTGGCCATAGCTTCCAAGTTAATAGCGATAACTTTGCCCGCGGTAATTATTTTTTTACTAGTAGTATTTTATGTTCCTATATATTTTCCAAATATTGCAAAATATTTTACGATTTCAAAAATAATTTGTTTTTGTGGGCTTGGTGGAGCTATTTTAATATTCTTAGCCTACTTATTTGGAGTTCTGTATTTACCGAAGGATCAGGGGTTCGAGCTTTATGGGAGAATCCCCTATCTCCTGATTCAGTCTAAGGTAATTGTTTTTTATTATCTTACAAAATTTATTTTTCCAATTAATCTTAATGTTGATATTGCCTTCCCATTCGCTGAGTTTTTAGTAGATTGGAAAATATTATTTTCAATTTTTATAATTATAAGTATTATTTGTATAGTTCTAAAATGGGGTAACGTTTGGTTTAAACTTGGTTGTGCATGGTTTTTCCTGCTAATTTCACCAACAAGCAGCATTATTCCCTTAAACGATCTTGCCGTGGAACACAGAATGTATTTACCGATGTCACTTGGTTTATGTCTCATTGCTGGGTGGCTTATAAGTTGCGCTAAAAGAAATCAACGAATATATTATTTTGTTTTTATAATATTGGTATTTTGTATGTTGGTAGGCGATAGAAACAAATCGTGGGTAAGTGAAATTGCGCTATGGTCTGACTCATCAAAAAAAAATACAAACTCGTCGAGAGTTCACAATAATTTGGGAAAGGCTTACTATGAAGCCGGGAAGCTTAAACTTGCACGTACGCATTTTGAAAAAAGTGTTTTCAGTATTCCAAAATATATTAAAACAAAATTTAATATAAAGGATCTAAAAAACTTTATTGAACGAAAAAATATTATCGGTGAGAATTTTCAAGATAGCAAAGCCTTAAACAGTAATAATATTTCAATTAATGCTGATCTTGCGGAGCCACATTATAATTTAGGAAGTGTTTATTTGGATCTTGGCCAGTTAGATGATGCAAAAATTCAATACCAATCCGCTTTAAAAATTAATCCTAATTATTATTCAGCAGAACTTGGATTGGGCTCAGTAAAAAATATGAAAGAAGAATATGAGGGTGCGATCGATCACTTTAAAAATTCAATAACGTTGATGCAGAAAGCAACAGGACAAGCAGATTATGCACTTGCCCGACTAAACCTTGGCGAAATTTATGGCAAAACCCAGCGCTATGATAAAGCCATTATTGAATTAAACCGGGCATTAAAGGCTAATCCATCTATGTATCTAGCACATTATAATCTTGGTACAGCATACATGCTTAAAGGTTATTTTGGTAAGGCCGAACTCTCTTTAAAGGCTTCTTTAAAAATTAATCCTAATCATGAACCAGCTATATTCAATCTTGCTCGAGTTTATCAGAATAAAAAACAATGGATAAACTCTAATGAGTTATTCAATGAATTCATAAAAATAAAGGGTCCAAATCCTTTTATTTATTCTGAAATAGCATGGAATAACTTGATGTCCGGCAATATTGAGCAGGCAAGTAGTTTATATGAAAAAGTTTTGAATTATAAACCAAATTATAAAGTTGCTTTAATTCATTTAGCAAAAATTAATTATAACCTTGGGAAATTTAAAACCTCTCTGTCTTATATAGAACGAACTTTAAAACTAGACCTAACTAAAGCCCAGTCGGATGATTTGAACAAACTATTAAAAACTATCAAATCATTAAAACCATGAATTTTTTAGATCACGCTAATAAAAATTTTATTATTTTAGCAAGACTTAAAGCCTTAGCTTTGATTTGCATCTGTGGCATTATTATTTTTTTCGTTACAGTTCATTCTCCTTTTTTATACGATGATGCTCACGCCATTGAAGACAATCCTTATATAAAAAATTTATCTCAGTTTCAACAAACAGTTGGTGTTCAAAATATTTTTAATAGATCTATTTTACTTTTTACCTTCTCAGTAAATCACTCAATAGGACAGTTAGATGTCTTTGGGTATCATTTAACAAATATCATATTGCATTTATGTGTTGCAATAATTCTTTATTTTTTGACTTTCGAGATTTTAAAAATTGAACAAACAGACCTTGCGCCAAAATTTAAGAACCTTCCCTTGGTGGTATCTTTATTTCATATCTTTCATCCAATGAATGTGGAATCAGTTGCGTATCTATCAAGCCGCTCCTCTCTGCTAGTTACATTATTTTATTTATTGTCCTTCTATATCTTTATAAGGTTTATTAACTTAAAACAAAATGGTAAATGGAAGAAAATTTATTACCCTTTAATAGTATTATTATTATTTTATTTAGGGTTAGGCTCGAAAGAAATAATAGTTACATTCCCCATTATTGCAATTTTGTATTTGTGGTTGAGTTCACCAAAAAAAAAGTTTAAAAAATTCCTTCCCGAATTAGCAATAGTTCTAATTCCTCTAATCATTTATCTTTTATATCGCTACATGGAAATGGGTAGTTTGCTTGTTATAAAAAATGATCCATATTCATATATGTTAGATCGCGGGCTTTATGCATTGACCCAAATAAAGGTAATCTTTTCGTACTATCTAGCTAAATTAATTTTTCCTATCAATCTTAACTTTGAACCTGATGTAAGACTGATCTCAGGGATTCTCGATTGGGAATGGATAGCATCTCTAGTAATGGGTGCTGGTCTTGCCATTTGTATATTTTATCAAAAATCAACTCTTCTAAAGTGCGCCTTTATTTGGGCATTAGTTACAATACTACCTACTTCCAGTATTATTCCATTAAAACAAATTGCTACGGAACACAGAACATACTTACCTGGAATTGGAATAAGCATGGGATTAGGAATATTTTTTTTAAGAACTGCTTCATGCAGTAGATTAATTAATTCAACACTTATAATTGTATTAGTCTTTTTTGGGCTTTTAGCTATCAATAGAAGCCTTGATTATCGATCGGAAATAATTCTCTGGGAAGATACGGTAAAAAAGTCGCCATATAAGTCCTTGGCACATAACAATTTAGGAACCGCTTATCTTTCTAAAGAAAGATATAAGGAAGCGCAAAAATCATTTAAAACTTCGTCGGCACTTTCTCCATCAAGCACAGAACCTTACATAAACCTTGGACATATTGAAGCTAGAAATAAGGAATGGGGTAAGGCTAAGTTGAAATACGACCTGGCATTAAAGCTGGGAGCAAACAGATCGCAAGTATTTTATAATTCCGGGCGGATGAGGCTAAAGCTTAATAAACCTGAAGAGGCAATACCGTTTTTACTAGAAGCAATAAAAATTAAAAGGCACCGACCTCTGTATCATCAGGAACTAGGGAATGCCTATCGTGCTATAAAACAATACGACTTAGCCTTAAAATCATATCGAAAGGTTATTGAACTGGAACCAAGTCACGTTGAAGCACAAAATAATATTGGAGTAATTTTTTGGAACATAAAAGCCTTAGATAAAGCCGAGTTGGAATTTAAAAAAGCCCTTGCCATGGAAGATAAAAATACTATTCATAATAACCTAGCAAATTTATATATCGCTAAAAAGCAGTTTAGCAAGGCAATTCCTCATTTAAGAACTATTATAGCGAGAAACCCTGACGATTCTCGGGCTAAAAATTTACTTCACATAGTCAAAATTATTCAAGATACCCCAGCACGATGAGAACTATAATGATAAATACACTATATGAAAGACCTCATTTTAGATCCTGTGTATTTCTTTTAGTTCTTGGAACTCTTGTTTATGGGAACCATTTAAAAAACCCTTTTCAATTCGATACAGTTGCGTACATAGTCAATCAAAATCGATTAGATAATATTAGTGAGCAACTAAGTATAAGTTATCTATTGAAAGATTTCTTTCACCGGTCATTACTTCAAATTTCTATTGCCTTTAATGCCAATTTGGATGGATTGAATACATTTAGTTATCACCTTATAAACTTATTTTTACATCTTATAAATTCATTATTGGTTTATTTTGTAACATGTAGAGCATGGTGCTATTTAAAGTTAGTTGAGAATAAACCCATAGAAACAGAAACACGTTTTGTATCACTTTTTACAGCAATACTTTTTTTACTACACCCAATCCAAACAGAATCGGTTGTTTATATAATGAGCCGATCCGAGATCTTTGCTGGAACATTTTATTTGAGTTCATTTTTACTATTTCAGGCTTACCTAGCTAAGGACGGTCCATCAAAAATAGGTTATAAAGTTTTAGTGTTTTTTGTTATTTCGATTATGTTTATTTTGGGATTTAGTGTTAAACAGACGTTAATAACACTTCCACTTATGCTATTACTTTATTTTTTTTTCGGACAAAAATCAAAATCAGTTTATATTTGCTGGCTAAATAGATATAAGTGGGGAATAGGATTTTTTGCATTAGCGGGGGTCTCCATTTTACTTCATAAACTATTAACAGACGAATCCTTCTTAATCGGGCCCTCATTCGCTGGCGAAGATGTTGGTCGGTTGAACTATATGCTGACACAACCCTCTGTAATTTTATTTTATTATCTAAAACTATTAATATTCCCGATAAATTTAAATATAGATCCAGATATTTTATTAGTAACTGAATGGTGGTCTGGGAATTTTTTTATAGCATTACTGGGGATAGTTGGATTGATTTATTTTTTATATCAGTTCAAAGAAAAGCGCCTTTTATTATATTTTATATTTTGGTTTTTTATTGTTTTATCACCTTCTTCTTCAATTATTACGCTTTACGATTTGGCAGCTGAGCATAGAACATACCTTGCGTCATATTCGTATTACGCGATCCTTGCATTTTTTGTATATAAAATATCGCATTTAGTTTATTCAGGTAATTTTAAAAAGGGTAAAAACCTTGTACTAGTGATCAGTATTTTAATTTCGATTATGTTCTCTATATTAACCATACAGCGAAATAAAATATGGGCTAGCGAAGTTTCACTTTGGAGTGATACATTAAAAAAGTCGCCCCAGAAAGTTCGTCCAATAATTAATTTAGCGCATGCGTATACGGTTCCCGAAACTCTTGACTTGGCGGTTGAGTATTATGAGAAAGCCTTAGTATTAAACCCTAATATTTTTGCGACAAACTATAATCTAGCTAATCTCTATATTGAAAGAGGTCGTGAAGAAGATGGGCTGAGGTTGTTACAGATGGCTGCTTTGATTAGACCAAAAAGGGCTGAGGTTCATGCCTTGCTTGGAGAAATATATTTAAAACGAAAACAAATAAAACTCGCAGAACTTCATTTAAAACAAGCCGTCGAGTTCAAACCAAATTATGCTCTTGCTATGAGAAACCTCGGTATTGTTTATTATTTTCATTTAAAGAAACCAGAAAAGGCAGCAGCTTTTTTTTCAAGAGCCTTGTCTATTGACCCAAATCAAAAAGATGCAGATAATATTCGAGCTCTGATTAAACGCATTAAAAATAAGAAATAAATAATAAAAAATCTATTTCAAATTATTTTTTCTATTGTCATATTTCTTTATTAATAGAATTTGATATAATCCACCAAATTAATCAAAGCTTAAAAGTTGATTTTGAATAGTTAGTTTTTCAAAAGGCTTTATAAATTTTTAAAGTTAGTAATGCGCCGAAGTGGTGGAATTGGTAGACGCGCTGGATTCAAAATCCAGTGAGGGCAACCTCGTGACGGTTCGAGTCCGTCCTTCGGCACCAGTTATATCAAGGGGATAAGGGGTATCGGTATTTTTACTGATATCCCTTTTTTAGTGGTATCACAGCGGTATCGCAGTCTGCCGCCATCCATTTAAACCACTTTAAATGGGGGTGACTGGTACCATAGTGGTACCACACAAAAATTTATAGACTGTAGGAATGTTTTAGACATAAATTAAACAAGCAACAAAAAATATAGATCTACCTCAGAAACTATTCCAAGCAAATCTAGATTATATTTATCACTTTGCAATCTTATGAGTTGAATATTTTTGCAAGGAAGGTAATTAGCGCAGGTCAATCAAAATACTTCATTGTTTCGGGGTCTTTCCTAGCATATTTGCAGCAGATGTTATTTTGAGGGCCATCAGTACGAGAACACCACTGAGGATCCTTAAACTCCAATTCCTCGTAGCACGCTTGTTCAAAAATCTCCCTGTCTACAAAACCCTTACATCCTGGCAAACGCCAATAATCCCCGCCGGGGGCTGAACACTGTGGAGTAATATCAAATTTTATACTGCAGTCGAAACTTTGTTCGCATGTGTTACCTGGAGTATTTAGAAGACCTACCGGTTTTATGCTGCACGACGATACTGCGAGCAATTCAGGGCAGCCTGTTTGCCCAAACTCTTTACGCTTATCAGGGTTTCCCAAATCGTGCGGATTTAAACATCGAAACTGATCCCTAAGACAATCATGACTAGCTCTCTTTCTTGTATCATACGGAAAATGTCTTGCTGATTCTAAATTTTCAGGAATCGTAGCGATACTCCAAGTCCTGAGCTGTGATGAATACTTTTTAGCGTTTACCATGCTTTGGCAATGGTACCACCAATACCAACTCCCCCCTACCTGCATGTAACGCAGACCTCTTGTTTTAAGTAAATTATTGCCTGCACCAGCACCGGGATACTCCCCGGTAATGACTACCCCCCCCCTTCCTTCTCCTGATCATACATATATAAATCATAACACTTATCAGGTTTTACATACTCGGTACAGTTGCTCGTAGGAAATATCGCCGCAGCACTATCAATACTGTAAGTGTTGGGACTGCTGTTATGTTTAGCCGATACGCAGAAGTTGTCCAGCGGCGAGGGAGGAAGGGTAGCTACAAGATCTGTGTTCTGGTTAAAACCGTAAGTGGCAGCTTTGATTATGGGGA
>CAZOYP010000037.1:0-24781 GCA_964584125.1 uncultured Nitrospinaceae bacterium
GCTCTTTAAAAAAATTAAATACTTTGTCTATGGGTAATGGAAGCCAATGTTCTACGACAATTTCATTTGTAGAATCCTTGCATATATTATTTAAGGCAGACGTAAGGTCTGGAAATTTAAATTTATACCCTGATTCAGCAATCTTAACAGATGATACCTTTAGACTTCCAAGTAGAAGGTCTGACATTTCTCCCAAAATTAATTTAAGTGCAAACTTGGGTACTGGAATAAGGGCAGGCCGTCTTAAGGCTTTTGCTAGGTATTTTGTAAATTCTTTGTTTGTTACCGGTTCAGGACTTGTTGCATTATAAACACCTTCGATTTCTTTGTTTTCGAGTGAGTGTGTGATCATTCCTACCAAATCATTCACATGAATCCAACTCATCCATTGGTTCCCATCTCCTAAGATACCTCCTGCCCCCACCCAAAAAGGGGGTAGCATTTTTTTCATTGCCCCTCCTTCATAACCGAGCACTATACCTATTCTAAGTGCGATAGTTCTAATGTTGGATTTTTTTGCTACGAACGCTTCGTGTTCCCATTCCTTGCACACATTCGCTAAAAAATCTTTACCTGATTCTAGATTTTCGTATAACTCTACTGGCTTGTCTTTTCCATAAAATCCTACTGCCGATGATGATATGAATATAGATGGAGGACTTACCATAGATTGTAAAGTTGAGACCAAATTTCGGGTAGATAATATCCTTGAATCTTTTATCAATTTTTTTCTTTCTTTAGACCAGCGTCCATCAGCAATGTTCTCACCAGCTAGATGCACAACTGCGTCTACTCCATTGAAAGCTTGTGAAGATGGCGGGTACAGTTCAGGTTCCCACCTGTGAAAATCACAAATGAGGGGAAGACGTATTTGTGCAGATTCTTTGTCTCGTGTCAATATGGACACTTTATGTCCAAGGCTTATCAACTTTCTCACAAGTCTTTTTCCTATAAATCCGGTAGCACCGGTGACCAGAACTTTCATTAAAGCACTCGCTTTCTTTTTGGTTTAGTTAACTATTAATTTTAGAATTATACTTTTCCTCTAATACAGTCATGAACTCTGACTGTTATTAAAATTATTTCTTCTTTGTTTTTAATATCGTTCGTTATACACACTCTATTTCTTAAGGTTCTTGTGTTTTTTTACTCATTTCATTTATTAAATGTATTGGGATTATGGCATTTATTATTAATGAATCTTTTTCTATTTCGACATTAATTTTTTTGAATCATAAATATCTATTTCATAAGTATTAAATACTTTTCTTAGATCGACAATATGTTTATCCGTAGTACACATGTTTACAGTATGATAATAATCAGCTAGAAATTGTCTTAAGTAAATTATAAGATCACTGATCTGAGATTCTGTCAAATCAGGGTTCTCTGACATTGCTGCTCCCTTTGATCCGTTTTTGATGATCCAAAATAAGTGTATGCATTGCCCTTGGTCTCTCTAAGAGCCAAGCTAAACAACTCGGCCCTTTTATTACCGTTCAAGTTTTTAGTGATATTTTAGTGATGCTACTCTTTGGGCTTGAGAGGGGGTTCGACTTTAGTGTAGAAGATACCTTTGTGGGAAATGCGCAAGGTGTATTTGTTTCCCACCTTTTTTGCAGTCAATGCTTTAAATAACGGAAATCTCCACTCAGCGAGGTCACCAGGTCGGTGTGGGTTACCCTTTGTAATTACTCCACCTCGATGTGGATTATTGACCAAACTCAATACTTTTGGATTGCCCTCTTCGTCTTCTGAAATATGATAAACCCATGCATAAATTTTATCGATCGTAAGAGTCGATTGATTTTTTATTCGGAAGGTAATATGGTCGAATTCTGGGGCTAACTTATAATCATTCGCGTAAGCGATAAAACCCAAGTCATTAAACTCCTCTTCCTCTGCTGGGGGTGCTTGTGCAAAACCGTTGTTTATAAAAAATAAATTAAGAATCATTGTTAGGAAGAAAAAAATGAAATTAATTTTTATCCTAGGTCCCATAGTTTTTTTTATGTGATTTAATGCAATTGATTTATAATTCCTTTTAACATAAGCGTTACCGATTTTGACTTTATAATCAACAAGAAAATATTCAATCAAGGGGTTTTGAATGATGGTTGAATCAAAGCAGTTAGAGCCTGAGGAAAATGAACGTCGAGAGAAAATTAATCGACGGTTAGTCATCTTTGGTATCGTAGTAGTTTTTTTATCATTCGCATGGCATGTTGGCTCCGCATTTATTTTTGGGAAAAAATAAGACGTGTTTTAGCGCTCAGCTCTTACTATTAATTAGCTGGAGTATCGCTAATTCATTTTGAATTTTTGTCAATGATGATGACCGCCTTCACCATGGGCATGTCCGTGTTTTAATTCTTCGGACGTAGCGTCTCTAATTTTTGCAACTTCTATAGAAAAGTGAAGAGTTTGTCCTGCTAGCGGGTGATTACCGTCGACATGGATTTTGTCATCTTTTATATCAACCACATTGAAAGGATGTTTTTTCCCATCAGCAAGTTCAGCCATAAATTGCATTCCCGTGGCAATTTTCTGGTCAGTTGGAAATGCCTTGCGGTCTACTTCCATTTTAAGATCAGTCATTATTTCTCCATAACCATCCTTTGGTTCCACGGTCACTTCTTTAGTGTCACCAACTTTAAGTCCTTCTAAAGCATTTTCTAATCCGGGAACAATATTTCCTGATCCATGTAGATATTCCAATGGTTTATCTATGTCAGCTCGATCTAGTTCCTCACCTTTTGTGTCTTTTAAACAGTAACTTATGCTAATAACTTTATTTTTTTCGATCACAATGAGTCCTTACTTTTAATTATTTTACTACTTGTAAATTTTCGGAGAAAATATTTTGGAAAAGCAGATTATGCAATACCTTTAAGCTCCACACATTCTACAACACTTAGATATTATTAACTAGGTGGGCTCGATGTCTTTTGCAAATTCGAGTCATGATTTCTTGTATTCTAATAACTATTAAACCTACAATCAATCTTAGGGGAAGCAATGAATAACGATATTCTTAAACCTTTACTCTGGGCCATAATTATAACTGCTATCATTTCAACTATGGATTGGAATAGTTATCTTTTAAAATAAAATTTATGAGGCGAATCAATTAATATTTTTATTGCCAAGTTTTTTAGAAAATATTCTTGTTTTTTTGGATATTATTTGAGCAAAATGTTAATTTTTGCTTTCGTTATTTCTTTGTTTGTTTCGTGCAGTATGACGAAGGTTTTTTATAACTATGCAGATATTTTGGTGGTCAATTGGTTCGAATCGTATCTCGAATTAAGCGAAACACAACGTTCAGATTTAAATATCAAGGTGGATAAGTTTTTTGCATGGCATCGCAAATCAGAGCTTCCAAAAACTGTTTTGTTTCTTGAGGCAATGAAAGTCCGATATGAAAATGGACTTGATAAACAAGACATAAGCTGGATAAGATCTGAATCAAAAATTCTTTTGAAAAGAGTTTTGAGATATGCTGAAGCAGATATCGTTTCTTTTCTTTTGACAATTGATGATTATCAGGTTCTTGAAGCAAAAATAAAATTATCAAAAAAAGAAGACGATTGGCTGATCGAACAATCAAAAATGTCATTCGAAGAGTTGCGCAAACACATTTTAGAGCGATCTTATGACTTTCTTGATGAATGGTTGGGGAGTTTGGAGTCTGATCAAAAAGAATTAATAGCGAATTGGATACAGCCGGATCCGAGTTGGGTTGCTATACGGCTGCGAAACAGAGAAAAGTTTCAAAGCGACCTCATAGATTTATTAAAATCGAAAGAATTTTTGAAAACAAATATTCATTCTTGGATGAAGGACCCTGAGTCTCATTGGACTGATGAATATAAAAGCGTTATAGAAAGCAAAAGGCAGGAATGGGAAATGATTACTTTAATGCTTGACGCTAATACACTGCCGCGGCAAAGAGAGCATGCTATAGACAGACTTAGTCAATATATTGAAGATTTTAAAGAACTCACCAATGTAGAGGATTAGTTGATATAAAACACCAAAAAATTTATGAGTTTCACGATATGTCTGATAATGCTCAATTAATAAGGTTTTATGTTGCTAACTTATGATTATCTAGATAGATTCCCCTATTTTTTTCGCTATTTCTATAGCTTTCAGTAACTTTTTTTTTAAATAGTTTGGTAAAAAAATCGAACCACGTATGGTATTTTCAACTTCCTTGGCGAAGTGCCAAGCGCACCTTTGCTTTCCCTTAGAGATATAACTTATTCCCTTTTGTTGGAAGATTAAGATTATAACAATACTTGATGGATTAAAGGGATAGCGGCATTTGTGATTGATTGTTATGGTTTGTTCTACTGCTGGTTTTGCATGCATGTCAGGCACGTTTGATAAGGTAAGCGTATGGATGCTTATATAAAAAATTGCTAGTGCTAATATTAGACAGTTTGGGAAATTCATATATTAAAGACAATTGGTAAAATACATGGTTTCTATTTATTAAATTTCTTGATTGGTTGTTGAAAACAAAGGTATATTAAATTTATTAAAAATATAGATGGAGTTTTCTATGAAAACGATTATGGTTTCTATTATTGTTTCTGCATTGCTTTTCACATTTGGCTGTAACTATGATTATGGTAAGTATGGGAAAGACAAGAAAGAGACGGAACAAAAAAATGAAACAGGAGAAGCTTCTAACTAAGAAGGTATGTTAGGGGAGGGCCTATTAAGATTATTTGGCACAACGAAAACCGACATTAAATAAACGATTTTTTGAGAATAAACTTAAACGGCTGGAAGAGGTTATTAGATTTGCGGATACGTTGAAAGCTCCTCCCCTTGCAATCCTTTTGTTTAGCTTCTGCCCTGAAAATTTACTTTTGGTTTCCCCTTTTGTCGATGTCCATTCCCAAACATTGCCCGATGTGTCATGTAAACCAAAGTTATTTGGTTTTTTCTTTCCGACTGGATGATGTCCTAGGTCGTAATCCCCTCCGTACCATGCGTATTCAGCATCAGGCTTCATGCCCCAAAAATATTTTGTTGTTGTCCCTCCTTTAGCCGCTTTCTCCCATTCCAACTCACTTGGCAGCCGTTTGCCTATTTTTTTGCAATACTCGTTGGCCTTATACCAATTTATCTGTTCTGCTGGATTATTTTCCCCTTTAAAGAAAAAATTTGAAGGACCCATTACTTCCTTGTACTCTTTTTGAGTAACTTCAGTTTTATCAATATAATAATCTTTTAAATAGACAGTAGTTGTTGATTCGCTAACATTAAATTCTCCTGCTACTATCAATACCATTCCAGGTTCACCACTGTGAGTATTGTCAGTTGCTAAAAAAAAAACAACGAAGGTCGTTACAGCCATACATGTTTTCTTCATTTTTTCTATTTAATTGGTTTCATTTATTACCAGAACGTTCTTTATTTTTTTGGGAATTTGATTTAGGGAAATTTTTGGATGATCCGGTAACTTTAAGAAAACCAATCAATGCTCAGGCACCTAAGGCTATATAAACAATGCCGTATAGGATATAAGTAGCTTTGTCTGGAATTGACATAATGCTTTTTCTTAAAAAAGTTTATAAATACAGCCTATGTTATTTTATGAGGTTTGACAAGGGACATACCTCTTTGTAGTGATTTCGGTTAAAGAATTTCTAGAATTTGCTCTGGGGGGCGTCCTATAGCAGCTTTTTTGTTTGCTAGTACTATTGGGCGTTCAATTAGAATAGGATACTTGACCATGAATTCGATTAGAGCGGCATCGGTTAATGATAGATTTGCCAAATTAAGTTCAATATAGGTGGTTTCTTTCTTACGCATTAGATCACGCGGCCCATAATCTAATTTTTTTAAAATTTCTTTAATTTTTTCTGGAGTTGGTGGCGTTTTGAGATATTCATTGACGGTCGGTTTGATTCCTTGATCAATTAATAGTTCTAAAGCTTGCCTTGACTTGGAGCATTTGGGATTATGATAAATGATAATTGACATAATTTAAGGCTTGTTGCGGAAAATAGATTTAATGTTTGAGTTTTTTTATTTTAACATGCATTGAATATGTATTTTTCTACACTCTTAATAATAAAAAGATGAAAAAATATTATATAATTTTTCTAGGTCCTATATTTTTTATTTTTTATTTTTTTTCTTATTCCCCTGGAGAGAATCTGGTTAAAAAATTATTAGAATTTGGCAGTTGCCCTAAGTGTAGTCTTACTGGTGTTAGCTTGAAAGGATCGTACCTTAAATGGGCAGATTTAAATGAGGCTGACTTGAGTCGTGCAGATCTAAGTGGGGCAAATCTCGCTGAAGCACAATTAACTAATGCAAACTTGAATAATGCGGTAATAGTCAGCGCTAATTTAAATGAGGCAAATCTAAGCGGTGCAAACTTAGTCAAAGCCGATTTGAAAAACTCAAGCCTCAAGTCCGCAAACCTTGCTAGAGCAGATTTAAGTGGAGCAAATTTAAGCGGTGCAAACTTTAGTGGGGCAGATTTACGAGATGTAAATTTAAAGTGGACCAATTTAAGCGGTACCAAATTCAGCAATGCCAACCTTACAAATGTTAAAATTAAAAAACAAAGCCTGAATGTTGCCATTTTATGTAAGACAATGACTTCCTGGGGCGAAGATAATTCTGGTTGTCCATCATTTGGAGATGATGCTTTAAAAAAACTGATAGCATTTGGTCGTTGCCCTAAATGTGTTTTACGTGGTGTTAATCTTAAAGGCGCAAACTTGAAATTAGTCGATCTCCGGGAAGCTGACCTAAGTGGGGCAAATTTATTTAAGGCAAATCTAAAAGGAGCAAACTTGAGTGGGGCTAATCTTTCGAATGGGAAAGTGATGGGTGTAAACTTCAGAGGAGCAAACTTGAATGGAGCTGATTTGCGAGGAGCTAATTTGAGTGGATCCGATTTGCAATATGCCAAACTTAAGCAGGCCAACTTGAATGGAACTAATTTGAATGGAGCAGACTTGCGCAAAGCAAATTTTTTTGGGGCAGATTTACAGAACTCAAAGCTTGAATGGACGAAACTAAGGGGAGCAAACTTAAGCGAAGCTAATCTTACGGATGCAATAATAAAGTTTGAAATTTATGAAAATCTTGATATTGCTATTTTATGTAAAACAAAAACTTCTTCAGGTGAACAGAACACTGATTGTAAATAATTTGTAAATATAGCTTTATCTGATTGCAGGCATAGGCGAGTTCGAGTTTGGTGATATTAGTTTGTAAAGCGGGTTTCCTACCATTTCAGCGACACATCTTGGGATTATTATAAAGCAAAAGCCCACAACTAATTCAATTTGTGAGCTTTATCTTTGAGACAGCCCAAGAGAAACCGCCTCAGGGGGGTGTCAGAGTTCGTATTTTTTTAAAATAGATTGTTTTATTTAATGTTAGATTAAATTTTTTAGCTTAGGTGATGGTTTAAATCCAACAGTTTTGCTCGCTTTGATTTCTATTTCAACGCCTGTTTGGGGGTTTCTGCCCCTTCTTGCTTTGCGGTGTCTTAAAATAAAAGTTCCAAATCCTGGATAAGAAAAACGTTTGTTTCTTTTAATTGTTTTTGAAATGTTCTCAAAAACAGCATCTAAAATGTCAGATGTCAATCTTTTAGAGATACTATCTTCACTGCAACTCTTTTGGATCGCCTCAATTAGATCATTTTTCATTTTGAACTAAGCCCCCTCTCAATTTGAAAAGAAAAAAAATCATAGGTCATAAATTGCTGTAAAATTATATAGAATATGGCTTTAGTGGTATCTTAACTTTAGAACAAAACTCGGGGATACTAGCATCGCTGAGAGATTTTTTCAAGTTGTTTTATAAAAAAAGAGGATAAGTTTTAACAATGGATATTGAGAATCAATTTAAAATTTATTTTTCTGCCAGGGTTGAATTAACCAGGCTTGGTTTACTTCATTAACAAAAATTTGATTAATTGAATATTTTTTTTTAAATTACGTTTTATTAAGAATTTTAATTGTTAAGTTTAGGGCAAAGGAATTTAAGGTATGATTCAGGCGGGTAAAAAAATTAAGTTAAAAAGAAAAAGTCTTGGTCTAACGCAATCTGAGTATTCTAAGTTGCTGGGGATTGCTCAAGGGTATCTTTCAGAGATAGAAAATGGGGTAAAAATTCCATCGGATAAGTTGGTTTTATTGCATGATCATATTAGCAGATCTCAAAATGAAGAAAATTATAAACAAAAGTATTTGGAATTAGCCGAGGACCATATGAAGGCGCTTAAAAAAATTTATTCATTGAAAAAGCAACTGGCTTCTCTGGATGATACACTTAATAACTTCAAAGATAGCAGCACGAGAGTTGAAGCTAAGTAAGAATATTTATTTAGAGATCTTTTAAGGATTTAATTCAGGATCTTAATCTATAGATATTAATTTTTTCCTAGGTGAAATTATGGATATAGATAATCACATTTTGGAGTTAGAGAAAAGCATAGAAGTTTTTAAAAAAAAAATCGAGAATTTTGATAAATCAGTTTTTCCAGTCAAATACCATTCCCTTCCAAATTTTAAAACAAATAATAGCCAGTTGCCATTTGAGTTTCAAAGTTTTAAGTCTCAAATCTTTGGTGAGGTAATAAGAGCCCTTCTTTTTGATGAGTCTTGCAATGTTATATCAAAAAAAGTTATTCCAATGCCAGGACTTGAAGCTAGTTTTTGTTATGACTTTTTAACAAACGTATCTACTTTTAAGGGGCCAATGCAACTTATCTATGGATTGGGCGATACCTGCGAAGCATCGTTTGAAGAGATTTTAGGACTTGTTGTATCTCGGGATAAACAGCGATTTCAAGATATTGCATTAGGTTTGGTTGGTAAGGAGGATCATGTTGTTACTAGGCCAATTTTACTAGAAAATGGAAACACCATTATAGAGGAGTATGATTTTCTTTATCATAAAGGTGACTATGAAAAAAAGAGCCCTGTTCTATTGCAAGGTAAAACGAAGCTTATAAAGACAATGAAATAACTTAATTGCTTTATCCGCCTTTCTTATTAATAAATCCACTCTTAAACTCAATCCTCATGTTGTATCGTTCGTTGTATTTGTCAACATCTTCTTGAGTTGCCAGTTGGATAAAACGGCCACATGTGCATTCTATTCTATACCTATAGTCCAACTGTATGGTCCATTTTGTTATTGTGTAATCTGTATGCTCACATTGACACCTCTTAGTATAATTCATTGTGATCTCCATACCACAAACCATCATTTTAATTAGAGTAAAAAAAACGTTATTCTATGTCAGCTGGCTGGCAAAAGTAAAGTTGGTTTAACTTAAACGCTATAGTTTTATTGCCCAAATGAAAGCGCACTTGATGAACTTTTCTATCCTATTGAAAAAATGGTCGGGATGAGAGGATTTGAACCTCCGACCACTCGACCCCCAGCGTCTTACCCTCCAGTGTAACACCTTTATACCCAACATTTACAATCGCCTAGTTTTCCTATTCGTTGCCATGCGTATGCATTTATATACTATGTGTTACTGTAATCTCCGTTTTTGAAGGGAGGGTAACCAAAAATCAGTGACTGAATTTTTCAGCAGGGGGGGGGTAGTTGTACCTCCTAAATCTTATATTACTCAAGAGATAGATTTTCTAGAAATTATTTTAGAGTTAAAAGATAATTATCTAAACCCACTAACGAAGCTACCCTCTCGCCTTATTTTATATAGTGTCTTTTGATAATTTCCACAAATTGTTTTAAATAATCAGTATTTGGGGGTACAAACCTTAATCCTATATCATGAACCCAGTTCGCATCTATAAACCTTGCTCGTGAAACTTCGCATTTTAATTTTTTACCATCTAGATCTTTGATTTTTGGTAAAACTATTTCACAAGATGTACCTTTCTTGAACCCCTCTTTTGCTGACTCTATGCGCAGTCCACCAGTAGAAACATCTTTAAGCTCAATAGATGTATCTAATGGTTTGATTGATTTTTCAACCACTTCATATTCCCCTTCACTGTTTTTTATGACACAATTTAATCGACCTACCGATACACGAAAAGACTTTCTTTTATTATTTTTTAGCCCGTCCTTCCCCATTAACGCCCCCCCTTTCATCTAAACCCACTAACAAAACTACCTTCTCTCCTTATCTTATAGGGTTTAACAGCCTTCTTCAAAGTATATGCGTGTGAGTGAAGGATCAATGATGGATGTTTTCGAGAAGATTACTAAGCATGGTTAATCATTTTTACTATTGTTTTACTTTGATTTTGACCAAAAAAAGGGCTACGAAAAACTCCGTAACCCTTTGTTTTAAAATGGTCGGGATGAGAGGATTTGAACCTCCGACCACTCGACCCCCAGCCGAGTGCGCTACCAGACTGCGCCACATCCCGTTATATTATTCAATGACTTACAGGTAAGTCAAAAGAGGCAAAATTGATTTAGGCTACGTTTAGGCTACACCAAGCTTTAATTTTATCATTTTTTGCGTGGTCTTCCACCTCTTGATGCTCATGGGCTACGAACTGATACCCGCTTTATGTTTGCTAATTTTATTTCCTAAATTTCTTCTTCTTTAAAGTGAAAAAGGTAAAATTTTAGATCATTAGTACTTGCTATTTTGTCTGCTGTGTTTGTTATACTACCTTAATGGCTTGGGTGAATTTTACAAAAATAGAGGATAATATCTAGGAAGTCAATATGCTCTCTTTTTTACCTTGAGACTATTTTAATCTCATTGGCTGATTCTATTTTGTATGTTAGAGTTATGTAAACCTATGAATTGAGGGTCGCTAAGGGCTTTAAGGTAGACCTGGTATTAACTTTGTTTGTAGCGCTTCAGACGTTAATTTCTTGAGTATTAAATATTATGAAGGTTATCAAGCTGAATGATGTTGTTGAGTTCAATCCGGAGAAACTTAAGAAAATAAGCCTTTTTGATACGAAAAATTTCTTCTGTGATCTATACTGTGTAGAACCGGGCCAATCGCAGAAAGTTCATTCACATGGCGATTCCGATAAAGTTTATTATATAATCAAAGGTAGTGGGAAGGTAACTATAGGGTCTGAGGAAAAGGAGTTGGGCCCTGACGAAATTACTCTTGCTCCGGCTGGTGAAGACCATGGTGTGGTCAATCATACGCAGGACAAATTGGTGATGCTCGTTTTTATGGCACCGAAGCCTTAAGAGTGTATTTAATTTACTTTTACGTTTAAAACGAATTGGCGGATTAAAGGTTATGGTTTATTTGGTATTTCCTTCATCGTGGCATCCATCTCAACCTTATCTAAGTTTACCGAGTCTAAAAGCATATCTGCATATGCATGGTATCCAAGATGTAAAACAAAGAGACTTAGCCATCGAGCTTCTTGATCACCTGTGTACTTGGGAAAGAACCAAGCCCCTTTATGAGCGAATTACTCGCGAGCTAAATGAGTTAGGCGCTAAGCCCCGTCACTCTCAATTTGAACAAGAAAAGTACGCCAAGTTACGTGAAGCAGAAGAAGTTATTCCTGCACTTAAATATGAAATTGATGCAGCTAAGGATTCCTTAAGGTGTGAAGATTTTTATGATCTTGATCGCTATATGGAAAGCCTTAAGATAATAGATGTATGGCTTGATAATATCCTTGCTCCTTATTTTCCATCTCAGCTAACTGTTATCGGAAGTCAAATGCGTTACTCTCCTTATTCGACAAAAGAGGTTTTCGAATCTTTCAATAATCCTAATGAGAATTTTTTCTACGACATATATAAGGAACATTATCTGCCGTCGATTTTAAAAGAAGATATAGATATTTTAGGTGTGTCTATCACTTCGGTAGAGCAGATCATCCCCGGACTTACTCTTGCTCACTTAGTCAAACAAGCCGCCCCCCACATACATATTACGGCTGGCGGTAGCGTTTTTACTAAATTGGTAGATCGAATGGAGAGAGACGGCTCGCCTGTGTTTAAGTTTTTAGATAGTATGATTGTCCATGAAGGCGAAACTCCAATGCTTAAATTGGTTGAAGAGGTTAGGGGGGGTGGCGATCTTTCAAAGGTTCCTAACCTCGTATGGGAAGATAAGGGAAAGGTGAAAGTTAACCGTCCTTTCGCAAAAGAAGAACTTAATAAGTTACCGACTCCAAATTTTGATGGCATGCCGTTGGATTTATACCTTTCACCTGAGCGGGTACTGCCGATCATGGGTTCCCGGGGTTGTTATTGGGAAAGATGCGCTTTCTGCTCTATTCCTTTTGACCATATGGATTTTCACGTTCGATACGCTGAAAATGTGGTTGCTGATGTGCAAAACCTTAAAGAAAAATACGGTTGTAACTATTATTTCTTTACTGATGAAGCGCTCCCAATTAACTTTATGCGGACTTTTGCTAATAAAATTGTTGAGGCTGATCTTGATATCAAATGGACTGGAGAATTAAAGTTCGAGAAGAGTTTGCTCACAGAAAACCGAATGGAGCTTTTGTATGAGTCTGGATGTCGAAAACTGATCTTCGGTCTTGAGTCATATAATCAGCGTGTGTTGGATTCTATGAAGAAGGGAGTTGAATTAGAGGTAATTGATAAAATTGTAGAGGAGTGCGTTCGTATTGGTATTGGTATGCACTTTTATCTTATTACTGGATTCCCGACAGAAACCCCAGCAGAAGCACGAGAGTCAGTTGATTTTGTTGTTAATAATCAGCGTGTTTTAGACTCACCTGGGTTTTCCTGTATCATTTCTCAGTTTGATCTCGAGAAAGGGACTCCACTTGAAAATAATCCATCGGAATGGGGAATAACAGAGCTATATACTCCACCCGATCATGATTTAAGTCTAGGCTACTCATATAAGATTAATAGCGGGATGGATTCTGATGAAGCTGAAGTGCTTTATCGCGAGCTACAGGAAAAAATAAACCAAAAAGTGAGTACCTTCCCTGATAACTATTCATTGTCCGATGGACTCCTATACTTAGGTCACCCCCAAGAAGAGCTCACCACAAGTTAAGGTAAGTTTTTAATATAGTTTTTTGTTAAGTAATTTAACTTAGTGCTAAAAATTTTTGAAAATATATTAATATGGGCGTGTGTCGATTGGTGAAGTTATTTTCTCAGTCGCAAAAATAAATTCACTAGCCCCAGCCTCTCTCGCCAGTTTAACCACTTTACCAAATGATTCAAACTTTATACTCTTGTCAGCATAGATTTCCACGACTAAATCTTTCTTCATAGCAAGCTTTTCCTTCAATTCTGTTGTTAGTGTTTTAGGTCCAATAACTTTGTCTTCGAATTCAAAGGTATTGTCTTTGTTAATTTTAATAATTAAATTTTCCCCAGAAATTTCGTTGGAAGAACTTGCTTTGGGTAAATCGACATCTGACGATGATTTCATTGCTGACGATGTAAGCATGAAAAATATAAGCAGTAAAAAAACAATATTAATCATGGGAACTAAATTAAGTCTAAAAGGTTCTCTATCTACTCTCTGAAACTTAATCACTATAGACCCAACCTCCTACTTAATCACAATTAATAGTTTAAAAGAGAAGCATTAATTACATAATAAAGGAAAATTCTTTTGCCCCGGCGCGACGGGCTATATCAAGGACACTTACAAATAAATCATATATTGTTTTATCAGCAGTCTCTATAGAAACACTTTTCTTACTTCTATGCTTCAGTATTTCACTTAATTTTCCCATTAAGCTACCGAGTTCAACAGTTTCGTCGTTGATTGAGATAATACCGGCATCACTAATTCTCACAACTGGTTGCGATTCGTTTGTAATAATTGATGATCTTGCATTGGGTAAGTTTAAACTCATCCCTTGTCCTGGGAGAGCAAAAGTTAACATAAAAAAAATTAACAGCAAAAAGACAATATCTATTAATGGTGCCAAATCAGCTTTAAATCGCTTTTTCTTTCTCGTTTCTAGCTGGAGCATTTTAATTTTTAGCTAATATATTTTTAAAAGAAGTATATGTTCAATAGACTTTTCAGGATTAATAGTAAGCCATGATTCTAAGGACTTTGTTTGTCTAAAAGATGAACGAACAGTTGCCCATACTTGCTTAATTGGAATGTAATTAATTCGATTTTTTTTTCAAAATAATGCAGCATTATCACAGCAGGAATCGCGACTGCCAAACCTGCGGCAGTTGTGAGCAATGCCACCCATATTCCCCCCGCGAGTAAGCCAGGATCAACCTGGCCCTGATACTCAGCTACTTTACTAAAAGCTTGCACCATGCCGATTACTGTACCCAATAACCCCATCAATGGAGAAATTGTAGCGATGACTTCAAGTCCTCTAATATTTTTTCCTAGAATATTTATCTCTTCCTGGCCGGCTAAAGAAAGTTTTTCTTCGAGTTTCCATCGTGGTACGTTGTCTTCTGAAAGTCCTGATTGAATTAAACTAGCCAATGGATTTGGGAAAGACTTACAATGATCTATAGCTTTGTCTTTCTGTCCTTTTTTTAGGAATTCTTGTATAGAACTAAAGAAGGTATCCAGACCCAGTGCAGATTTTCTAAAATAATATAATCGTTCAATTATTATGGCGAGGCCTATTACCGAGCATAGGCCAATAGGAATCATCACTAGACCGCCCTTGCTTATTAATTCAAAAAAACTTGTATCTCCCGTCATTAGCTACTCCTTTAATCAATCAAGTATTATGCGAACTTTTTATTTTATTGGTTTTGAACTAAGTCTGGCTTTCCATCAAAGTTTCTATCAGATTCTCTTCTCGTTAATTTTCCCGAGGAATCAAAATACTCCCAATGATCTGCTTTCTCATCAAAGTTTGTGTCATTTTCAACTTTCTTGATTATATTTAAACCTTGAAAATATTGCCATTGATCCGGTTTGAGGTCAGAGTTAGTGTCAAACTCAACTCGTATTAGTTTTTCATCAGAAAAATAATCCCAACGGTCAGTTTTACGGTTGAAGTCTGTGTCGTGCTCTATTCGTTTTAACTTTTGATTTTCATCGAAGTGTTGGAACATATCTGCATGGTTATCACCGTTCTTGTCAACCTCTATCCGAGAAATTTTTTCCTTTTCATTAAAAAATTCTACCCAATCAAAAAATCCCTTACGCTTAGAATCTTTTTCTACACGCTCAAGTTTTCCGGACTTGCCATAATGTTGAACTTGATCGATTTGTCCGTCTTTGTTTGAATCAAACTCCGCTTTAATCAATTTTTTATCGCCTTCATAGTGTTCGATCTGGTCAATGGTTTCGTTAAAATCAGTGTCATATTCAACTTTGAACACTTTCCCTTCTGAGGATATATGTCTCCACTGATCCATTTTCCCATCAAAATTAGAATCTATCTTAGTGACTTCTCCACCTGCAGAGACAGGGAAAATAAATAAAACTAAATATAAAGAAGTTAAAAAATGTATAAACTTGAATGAAAATTTACGTTGATTCATATCTCAATTTAAAATAAATGTTATAGGAAGTTTTAATAGAACGTATTGCTTATTTAGTTTATCGGGTATTTTGGGATAGGGAGCAGCATCTTTAATTGCGTCAATAGCCGCTTGATCTAGGGCTTTATGGCCAGAAGAGCTTCCAACAGACACCTTCAAAATGCTCCCATCTTTTCCTAGTTTTAATGATAGTATTGCCTTTCCTTGGTGGTTTTTTACCCTTGCTGACTCTGGATAAATTTTAGCACTTGCGACTTTCATTCTAATTAAATAACTATACTTACTCCATAATTTTTCAAAATCTATTTCTATTATTTTTTTTGCAATCCTAACTTTTTCAACATTTCTTAATTCTGGAGTAAAATTATTTTCGTAATAAGTTTTTTTATAGGTTTTTCTAGCAACTCCCACTGAATGCGATAATCTATTTTCAGGAACCTTAGTCCTGGGCTTTGGGTGAAAAGTGGTCTTCATGAAATTTAATTTATTTTGATTCGAGCTTTTGCTAATAAATTTTCTATCTATAGTTTGGGTATTTTTAATTTGGCTTTTATGAATCCTAACATCCTGAATCAAAGGTTTGGAGTGAGTATTGTAAACATGAGCGGTTCTAATCGAAGAATGAACTAAATTAGAAATACGAGAACTAACAGGTCTTATACTTTTAATGTTTTTAGATATTTTAGGTGAAGTTTTCATGGTAGATGGGTTTATTTGTTGATCTAAATTTACTTTAATCGGGATCAGCGAAACCTCCGGTTCAACAAAATGCTTTTTTGACATTGCGGTAACAGGTGATATGGCTACCGGCGTTGGTTTTAAAACTTTAGTCTCGGGTTTCTTAGTAATCTTTAATCTAATTTTTTCGTTTGATTTCTCAAATTTAACAGGGACCTCATTTTTTAATGGTGGGGAAAAACCAATAGCAATTATATGGAGCCCAATAGAGTATACTACTGCATGAATAAGGTTGAACTGGGTATTCATATATCTAGAAAAAAACATATTAAATAAACCTTAGCTAAATTAGCTTGTTAAGAGCTAAGCCGTCCTCTGCAAAGCATAACTTTTGATCCTTCTTCACCTATGTCGGTCCAAATAGCGTAAACGCGTCCACCATTTCCTTTATATAACTGTGGATAAAAAACTCCACCATCTGTTGTGGGAAGAGAAGATGGTTTAGAGGTATTTCCGTCCGCGGAAATTTTTACCAGCCATGCTTTTTCTCGACTCCAGCCCCCCTCCAAGTTAGGGTCCCTCCCTTGAAAGATTACCCAAGCTTCTTTGCCTAAAATTGTGATATTTGGGTGATTGGCATCCAAAACAGAACCTTGTATGTTTTTATCTTTCAAGAAAGACTTACCCTTATCTAATGAGTACGCAAACTTTAGATTGGCTTTGTCATTTCTTCCGGTATACCAGGTAACAAAAAGTTTTCCATCAACATACTTCATGGCAGGGCCAGAATGGGCGCACCCGTTGATTTTCCAACCTGTTTCAGAGACTTTTACAGGGTTACCCCAAGTTTTCCCTCCATCCAGAGAAGAAGTCACGACAATAATTCTTTCATGATCTTCAAAAACATGACGCCATGAAACAAAAATTTCTCCGTTGTCGCCAAACGCAATTGCGGGCCGGCAACAAGGGCATATATTTCCAGAGATTTTAATATTTTTACTAAAAGATTTACCTTGATCAGCTGACATTGCTATGTATATAGAAGATGATCCCGGAAGGTTTAACTTTTTATCACGTCCATCTAACCAGGCAATGAAAATTTTTCCATCAGGAGCAATTTCCATATTAAAGAAAGACTGAGAAGCTTTTCCAGTATCATCATTTACACGAATTGATGGATTAAAACTTCTACCAAAATTCATGGACCGAGCAAACTTAATATCTCGGTTTCCAATCCAAGCAGCAAACATACCACGTCCCTTACCTTGTCTTAATTTCGGGCCATTTTCGCCATGTGCACTAACTTCATCTTCAACTGAATTCACACGCTTAGCTTTCGAAAAGCTATCCCCTATGTTTTTGCTCCCTGAGATGAATAAATTTTGCTTCCCCTTATGATTATGAGAAGCGTATAAAAGCTTTATCGATTCAGAAGTTCTTATTAAAAGCTGGCCATCATTTCCTTTGGCAATAGGGCGGGGCGCAGGTTCCCAGATAACTGAAGGAGCAGAACCTGTTTGATTTGATTGTTCGGTATTTTTTAATTGAGATACTACCAACCCAGAACTAGAACAAGATATTAAATTAAAAATTGTAAAATTAAATAATATAAATTTTATTAATTTTTGAGGTTTCATGGCTATTTTTTATAAGGCTCCAAAAAATTGCTGAATGATTTATAAAAATTAAAATACTTTGTCCGGCATTTGCGGCGAATCTAAAAAATAATTCGAACGTTTTATTTTTTCAAAAATAAAGCTACTGCTCAATCAAAAACTTATACACTCAATTTAACAACCAAATTTCTAGACCACTTAAACTTTAGTATGTTTTAAATTTTCCACTTAATATCTAAGACATAGGTCCTATTCGGAAATTGATGTGGCCCGGTCCACGCTGTTTCATCCGTAATGTTTGTAATTCCGAATGAAGAAACAAAGTTTTTTGACTCATAATTAGTTTTGATATCTACAAACAAGTATTCACTATGCCCACCTGAACCATCAAGAGGGTCATCATTTTGCAGACGGCCCCACATCCTATCCTGCCATCTTGCTGCTATCATGCCGTCCCAGTTATCAAGAAAATGATATACCGACTGAAATTTAATTCGCCAGTCTGGGACACGGGGTAAGTCTTTTCCATGAGCCGCTGGTGTTACATTATAAAAAAGAATTTCTGCGTCAGTGAATGCAGTATTGAATGAAAAGTCATGCTTCGGAATTAAAAAGTCTTTTCGCTTTAGAACAAATTCAGCGCCCATCGTCCGAACCAAATCTATATTTACAAACGTGGAAGTAGTACCAAAGCCGGTTACATTATCATTGAAAATCGTATCGTTGATATAATCGAAAAATAAATTTAGTTTCGTGGTTGCCATAGGTTTGTAGTGACCTACCATAAAAGTCACGTGGTTTCCTACTTCCGGTTTTAATCCAGGATTAGAGATATTTTTGTCATCGTAGTCATCTATATTTGAAAACATCTCCTCTGGTATCGGAAATCGAGTAGCACGAGCTAATGAAAATTGATAATCCCATTCAGAGTTAGGCTTATATCCAATAGACAACTTTGGAGAAAATGCCTGCTCATTTACATGATCATGGCCTCCTATTTCATTAGGATCTTTTTTATCATGCTCAAATGCATTGAACGACCGCCAAGCTTCCAAGCGTCCACCCACTTGTAAATCCCACTTTGGCTTGAAGTTCCATCCTACATTGGCGTGAACTGCATGAGTATCTGTTTGTCCACCAGTTGAACTTTGGAAGGTCCCTTTATCTTTCTTATCGTGTTCCCAATCTGGAACACTCCATTTAATTGTTTCCATTCGTGCATGGTCGTAGTGATACCCACCCTCGAACTTGAGATTTGTATTATTCAAAAAGTTGTCTTTATTAAATTTAAGGTCTAACAACTGCCAACCTGTATCCTGAAATTGCGTTAGACTGCCGGAGTGATCGTAAGCCGGAGAAGATGGGTTTTCATCGGAGGATCTATATGTATCATTCAGCTTAATATAAGAGCTCAATACAGCATCGTAGTCCCAGCCCCCACCTAACTTTCCTTCAGCTCCAAGTCCCAGCATCAAATCTTGCTTGTCTCTTGTGGTAACGTTAAAGTTAGACTCTTTCACATTAAATCGGCGACCACCAATACTATAGTTAGTAGCTGCATAAACTGGACTCCCGTTTGAATCTTTTAAATAATTTTTCACATCTAGCTGCTCATTGCGGCGTATTAGATAACCAACCATACCTCGTAATTTAAAAGAATTTGAAAAATTATAATCGGCTTTAATCTTAAAAATATTACTCTCAACCTTTTCCTCTCCATCATCAGAATAACCAATGCTGTCTCGTGACCGGTTATCCATGAATCGAAATGCACCTGTCACAGCGGTTTCCGTTCCATCTGCAACCGACGTGCTAGTATCTTCCTGAAGGTTAGTTGGCTGAACAAACCCTTCTAGTCTGTTAACAAATATGTAATACGAAAGTTTATCCTGCTTGTTGCCATAAGAGAAAAAAGTTTTATAGCCAACGGAGGTGTCTTCATTTTCAAAGTGAGTCCAGTCATGAACCCAACCTGAGGTCTTCAGCGCCCACTCTTCCTGGTAAGATTGTCGCGTTTCAATATCAATCACACCCCCCATAGCGTTGCCACTATATTTTGGAGAAAACGGGCCATAGGTGATAGTAACTGTTTCTGCTTCTTCGGGCGCTACGAAGTTCCATTGCGGGGCACCGTTCCATCTAGTCTGAAGCATGCTATGTAATGGAAAACCGTCAACAAAAACCATGTGGCGTGCAGTTTGGAAATTTCCATTACCGCGCATTGATACGATGCCATTGTGATCACCAATATAACGCTTACGGACTTCTATATTCGGGGAGTACCTAACAGTATCTTCGATAGTAACTGCATTTGTATTGGCAATATCTTGAGATTTTACTTTAAACTTTGCCGTGGGGAGTGGCATGAAATCATCAAACGTGTCCCTGAGTTCGACTTTAGGAGCTTCAAAAATGATTTCGTCCAAAACTTTTTCTTCAATGCTATTTGATTTGTTCTTAGTCTCATCAGCTGCATGAATAATATTCACGGCTAAAAACGATGAGAAAAATACTATCAGCAGGATCTTCAATTTAATACGTACTATAGATTTCACAGAAAACCTCACACGTTAATCAATAAAAATACACCTAATAGGGAAAAATAAATTATAGACTACGTTCCAGAGTCTATTCCTAGATCAGTGCGATCGTAAATAAACAGAAACCTAGAAAACAGTTCTTTATGTTCTTTGAAAATTATTTTTTTTAGGAATAGAGCAACTAAATAATTTTAGGGGGAGGTGGTATAGAATCTTTTAAACGTTGGTAGTGGACAAGTTGATCAAAAATAAATCCGAGCTTCAAATCACTCGTTTCCAGGGATATTGGGATTACCTCAGTAAAATCATAATTCAACGATGTGGTATTCAAAAGTGATCCAGAATTCTTACCTCCACAGTCTGAGGCAATACTTAAAGGTGTACTATTTCCATTTTGGGGATTTGAGTGGGGGCAAGTTTCATGTTGTGCATGAAGTTTTAAAAGGCAATGTAACGAAACGTCCTTTTTTTTTGTTTCAAAAGGGGAAGTGCTATGTTTTTGATGGCCGCTTTCATGATTATGGGGTTGGGCAAACACATTTATTGAGCCCAGTAAAAGCCAAAATAGTACCGCAACCATCAGTTTTCTTAAAAGGCACATAGAAAAATATATTAATTATTTTGATAGTACGTGAATATACAGCCCAATTATCATATTTTCAATGACTTTTCCTTTTAGCTGTGAAAGTAATCGTACGCAGAAGATGCTTTGACCTTCCCTGCACTAAGAATTATAACAAAGCGACCCGCATAACCAGCATTAAAAAAAATCTGTACTTGATTATTAGTCTTATAAGTTACTATTATTCAAATATTTATGATATTGATTACTTATTTCAAATATTATAATCCTCCAACGCAAAACCATTAAAAAATGAAACAAATTGTTAATTATAGGTGAAATAGCTAATTATTTTATTATGAATTGACGAATTGTTATATGAAGATTCGAATTGCCATTGCCACCTCCAACGATTTGGATCTCAAGGTCCAAATCGTGGCAAGGCAAGGAGAGAGAACTTTGTAAAGTTGGCGATGAAATTCCCTAGCTAAATCCCAAAAGAATATTTGTTATTCCGAATTTATAACTTTCAAAATCTCATTAGGTTCTCTTAGCTTTAGTAACTTCCCGGAAGATGATGACTCAATAGAAACCCCCCCCCCACAATTATTCATGCATGGAACACGGCAAAGTTTTGTTGAACGTGAATAGTCCGGCTTATTGATTGCTTCCCGAACCAAGTCTAAGATTTTTTCAGATTCCCAAGCTTTACAACCAGGACCTGTACAAACCTTTAAATGCTGGGTCGATTGGGTTAGATTCATCACCCTTTTTTATAACGTTATTGACTTTGATAATGATTTTCATTATTGTTAATAATTATTGCTTTGTCAATATAAAAAATAAAAAGATTGTGCCTCAGACGTATGGCTAGACCATCTGAAATTCAGATTTTTAAGGCTTTTTTGAAATCAATGGATATGAAGTACAGCCAACCACGCGAGACAATTTTGAGGTTATTTTTAGAAGAAAAGGATCACATAGACATCGATAAATTGACTCAAAAGGTAAAAGAAAATGATCCTTTTATTTCCCGGTCAACGGTTTACCGAACAATGAACCTTCTTGTGGACTGTGGTTTAGCTCATGAAGTTAATTTTAGTGGAGAAAGAAAATTTTACGAAAGTGCTACTATGAAAAATCATCATGACCATTTTTTTTGTATCAAATGCAAGTATGTGGGGGAGTTTGAACACTCCAAGATAGAGGAATTGCAGAATGAGGTTGCAAAAGGACATAAATTCAAAATAATCTCCCACCGAATGGTTCTATATGGTCTTTGTTCCAAATGTAAATAAGGCCACTACAAAATCATATGCAAGCAGGTTGGTATCTTTTTGGAAAACACGTGAACCCCAAGATAATATTTACCAAGTTAATAAATTATTATTCTAGTAATTGTAGAATTGGTAATTATTATCTCGGAACATATATAAATATAAAAACCCTCCACTCAACATATAAAGCCATCCTTTGTTTTATTCATGCATGTGTTCAGCAAGATAGGGTTTGATGCCAATATCTTTTATTCTATTAAATTGAGTTTCTAGCCAATCGCAACTTTCTTCCGTATCCTCGAGTATGCCGTCAAGGATTTCCTTTGTCCCGTAATCGTTTTTATCCTGGCAAAGGGCTATGTGATTATTTAGCCGTTCAACATGTTTGGTTTCTATTGTGTATTGATTTTTCAACTGAGTTTCAACGTCATCCCCAACTAAAACCTCATCATACTTAGCCATGTTGGGAACTCCATCAAGATAGATGATGCGCTCAATAATTTTATGGGCATGCTTCATTTCGCCCATAGATTCATCCTTTGAATGCGATGCTATTTTTTTATAACCCCAATCTTCCTGCATCATGTAGTGAATGTAATAAATATTAATTCCGGTTAGCTCAGCCATTAGAATGTTATTCAAGCCGTCTAGTATCTCTTTATTTCCTTTCATTTAGTAAAAGCTCCTAAATAGTATTCCTGTTAGTCAGGCAACTTTATAATTCTCTATCTTATATATATTAGGTTGCATTTAATTCATCAATTAAAAAAGAATGTATACTCAACATCGGATTGACAACCATTATCAGTTAACTGGCGTAGTTGATAATAGGATCTACTCTCAAGTAACAAAAGTCGAAGTGGGGAAAACTGTCTTGGAGATTTATAAATGTTCAAGCAGCGAGGGATAGTTTCTGAATGTGAATTTATAAAAACTACGATTCAGATTATTAGTCAACAAGACTATCGATACCATCTTTAAGAAACTCAACGGTTGCTAACAATGTACTATTTAAAAAACTTTTAATAAGATAGGAAATAAATTTTATATATAAGTCTATTTCATTGCTTCGTTTTTTGGATAGGTTTTTCACGGCTAAACACTCTATACCCAAAAAAACAAAATAAAGTTATGGAGGCAATCATAAAAGATAGAGCAGAGGCTTGAGCTAAAAGGCCGATAGTGTCTTTTGCTATTGCAGTAGACCCTAGACCGGGAGCAAGAAAACCAGCTATCATCCAAAATAAACCGTAACCTAAGGCCCCAAGCCCACTCAAAAAAGAAACGGTGAATTGTAATGAAGGAGGAAATGCAAGGCCAGCAACAACTAGTGAAAGGACAATACTAATGACTCCCATCGTTAAGGAATGTAGGTGAGCCCTTTTCATATATATCCAGGATTTTTTTTTAACCTTATCAGCCTTACTTTTGTCATTATTATATTTTTCTTCTAAGACCGCATTGGCGTTATCTTTAAATGTTTTTTTATAAAAATCTTCACAACAACCAAAGCTTAGTCCCATCGATCCTCCAAATAATATAGCGAGCATAGCAATGCCGACGCCAAACTTTATATGAAAAAAATTCACTTGTTGCCCCAAGTTTTTAGTGTTTTAAATTTTATCTGATAACTAAAATTCATAATAACAAAACCTAAATTTTTTTAGAATAAAAAATATTAGGATTTTTGTGAGTTGTGAAATCAAGCTAGCCGATCGTCAAAATCATCACTTTGAATAAAATAGCTGATAGGAGAGCAGTGAATGGAACTGTAGCTAGCCAGGACATTACAATTTCTTTGATGATCCCAAGGTTTAATGTTGGTAGACCTCGAGCCAATCCTACACCGATAACCGAACCAACCAAAGTATGAGTAGTAGAAACTGGTAGCCCCATTTTAGAGCAAGCTAGGACTACTGTAGCACCAGCAAAAGTTGCACAAAATCCACGCGAAGGAGTAATTTCGGTAATCTTTTTGCCTATGGTTTCCATCACGCGTCTACCCCATACCAAAAGTCCCAACACAATAAACCCACCTCCTAAGGCAAGAATCCAAGCTGGCATAGCTACTTTCATAGCAACGGTTCCACTTTTTAGAACTGAAACAACCGCAGCAAGAGGGCCTACAGCATTTGCAACATCGTTAGACCCATGGGCAAAAGCGATGTAAAAAGCAGTTGTGATCTGAAGGTACTTGAAAATATTCTCCGTTGCTTCCAACTGTTTACGAATTTCTTTTTTTGGAACACCCGGTATTTTTTTAGCAAGAGGTTTGGAAATCAAAAAGCCTACAGAGCCGACAATGAGGGAAAAAAACATTGCTTCAATTAAAGAAAAGTCAAGATGCAGGTTTTTTAATCCCTTATAGAGCATTGCATTTGCAAGGATTACGCAAACCAGAAAAACCATGTAGGGCAATATTCTCTTGGCGTATAACAGTGGATTGCGTCTTCTAAAAACTTGATTAGTGAGAAACCTGAAAAGAATAAAAGCAACGAAACCTCCCATTAAAGGAGAGACGATCCAGCTCATCACAACACTCAAGACCTTGCTCCAATTAATGGCATCCACTCCTCCCGCCACAACACCAAACCCCACTACCGCTCCGACGATGGAATGGGTGGTTGAAACAGGCCAGCCAAGATAACTGGCAAAATTAAGCCATA
>CAZOYP010000038.1:0-24681 GCA_964584125.1 uncultured Nitrospinaceae bacterium
CTTTATTCATCTGAATGTGTTTGGGAAATTGATGACCCAACTAGGAAAATCGGCACTAAGCATACACAATCATTTCAGCTTTGCAAGGAAGTTTTTTACGGCATCCACCGAGCAAACCTACCACATCATTGTTTCTAAACAGGCTTCAACTTACTTACCGGAAATAACTAAAAAACTCAATTTAGTAAGCCAGTTCCCCGTACTCGCTTTCAAATTCCTGCAGCGAAACCATATCGATTGCGTCCCATGGACATCCCTCTAAAAAAGTGTCCATAGGGCCTTTGGAAATACATTTCTTACAACCAATACAAAGTAGAGGATCAACCTCTATGCGAATAAACTGAGGGGCATCCGGGTTTTTTACTTCAAGCATACAATTATCAACAGGACATTCAGTTACGCAAATTGGAGATCCACCACAACCTGTACAAGCATCATTAATTGTAGCTAGTATTTTTGGTTTGCGCTTTCTTTTTTCTGAGCGTTTCGCTTTCTCGGCAACAGCCATAATATATGCTTGTGAGTTAATGATTATTTTTAAAAATACTATGACTTAATTTAATCAAAGAAGAAGATAATAAGTCGTTATGGGTTTTTACCAGAAACCTGCCCTGTTTGCAATATTTCTCTCAATGATAATTCATTACTTATTTCAATAGCAAGATAGCTGAGCTTAGGTAGTCCCTAAGCGTCGGGAAGTTGAATGAATTAAAAATATCGCTTATATCTTTGAGCTAAGATCATCTATCAAACTAATGGGGTTTTTCGTTTGCAGATAGAACGGGTGTATATTAATATGAAAGGAAGTGCAAAAAGATATTATACCTATCATGTCCAAATCTCTATTGAACAGGTAGTGTATAGCTTTTGCACATTTCAAAAAAATCTACCTTTGCCTTAAAATATTCTTTCGGGTATTAAATTAATCAATTGCTATGTCATTTGACAATATTCTAGGCCAAGATCGCCCAAAAAAAACTCTTCTTAAAGCGCTCAAAAGTGGTCGAATCTCTAACTCATATCTATTTTTCGGTCAGGAAAGCGTAGGGAAAAAATTAACCGCAATTGAAGTCTGCAAAGCACTAAATTGCCAAACTTTAAGCCCTTTAGATAGTTGTGACAGTTGTCCTTCTTGTATTAAAATCGAAAAACGGATTCACCCAGATTTTTTCATGTTAGAACCTAAAAAGAGTTCGCCTTCAGCAAGAGAAACTGTCCTTAAAATAGACGACATTAGAGAACTGCAAAGAAAACTACTCTACCTCCCTTATGAAGGTAAGACTAAAGTAGCAATTATCAACAACGCAGAATGCATGAACCCACAAGCCGCTAATTCGTTTCTAAAAACTCTTGAAGAACCACCTACCAAAACGCTTATTATTCTTATTGTCTCAAACCCTCACCAACTCCTCCCCACTGTTGTATCACGTTGTCAAGGAATTAGATTTTATCCATTACCTAATACCGCTATAAAAAAAATTATTGCGCAGCACTTGGAAACTAAAACAGGAGAAAGTCAGCCGGACGAGGTTGAGCTTAGATCGCGACGCTCTATGGGGCAAGTTTCCCAAGCCTTAAAGGAGGATCTACTTCAAGTCTCACAAGATAGAGAGGAGCTGATTCGCTTAATCAGCGTAGTTTCATTCAAACGGATGGACCAGGTTTTCCTATGGACTAAAACTAAAGCAAAACAAACGGAACGCATACAATTAATTCTTGATGAACTGACGCGCATTCTACGGGATGCCGCTTTAGTTAAAATAGCCTCCGAATCCAGTATTTTGATTAACAAGGACTTAACTGTTCAAATTAAAGCACTAGCTCAACAAAAATCTATGTCCAGCCTTCTTGGGATGGGTGAAATCGTCCAAAATACTAAGGCTTCCATAAGGTCAAACGCAAATACTCAACTCGCTTTAGAAAACATGCTCATTGACTTCTGCCAAGCAGCATAATCAATTTAGGAATCACATAAAATGACTCAAGTCGTACAGAAAAACCCAAATCTGACGAAAAAAAACTCAAAAAGATCGCCATATCTTATAGGAGTGAGAATTCAAGGAGGTTCAAAGTCAAAACTTTATGATCCTGGAAAACAAAATTTTAGAGTTGGAACTCAAGTAGTAGTAGAAAGTAATGATGGGCCACAAATGGGTATTGTTGCCTCTAATAAAATTCCCAACATAACCAAAGTCGAAGATAAATCCCCTAGAATTCTGAGGGTCTTCAACGAACACGATTTTCAGATACAGGAGAGAAAAAATAAAACAGAGCAACAAGCAAAGGAACTATGCCAGCGAATAATAAGAAAATTAAAACTAAAAATGCATTTAAGCAGGGTAGCCTTATTTCAAGAGAAAAAGAAAATAGTTTTTTTCTTTACTGCCGAGGGAAGAATTGATTTTCGACAACTCATCAAGGAGCTTGTTTCCCATCTTAAACAACGGATTGAAATGAGACAAATGGGAGTGAGAGATGAAGCGCGCTCAATAAAAGGCTACGGAATATGCGGTGAAACTCTATGTTGCTCAACTTTCCTTGAAGAATTTACCCCGGTGACAATTAGAATGGCAAAAGATCAGGGACTTGCCCTTAACCCAAGCAAAATTTCAGGAGCATGCGGACGACTAATGTGTTGTTTGCAGTACGAACATCAAACTTATAAGGAACTTTCGCTGGCTATGCCAAAAATTGGAAGCAATATTCAAACCCCTGGGGGTCTAGGCAGAGTTCTTAAAAACAATATAATTGAGCAAAGTATTCTGGTCAGACATGAAGATGAAAGCATACTTACCTACAATACGGAAGAACTTCTAAAGCAACAAAAATAACATTAGAATTAAATATCCACCCCATAAACCAAGAATAAAATAAAACAACTTTAACCAAACGAATATGGTCATTTAAGACCGCCTTTAAATTACTATATAAAAATTAAAAATGTCTGAAAAAAAATTTTCTATAACAACACCTATTTATTATGTAAACGATGTGCCGCACATTGGGCATGCCTACACAACAATTGCGGCAGATGTAATAGCACGTTACAAAAGGTTGGATGGCTATAAAGTTTTTTTTCTCACGGGCACGGATGAACATGGGCAAAAAGTCCTTCAAGCTGCACAGGACCTTGAAATAAAACCGCAAGAACACGTTGACAAACTTCACAATCGATTCAAAGAACTTTGGATCAGGTTTAATATCTCCAACGATGATTTTATTCGTACCACTGAAAAACGACATCAAGCCCTCGTTTGCGATATTCTACAACAACTCTATGATCGTAAAGAAATTTATAAAGATAGTTACGAAGGCTGGTATTGCATGCCAGATGAAAGGTTCTGGACAGAAAAAGATCTCATCGATGGTAATTGTCCCGAATGCAACCGCAAGGTAGATAGGATTCAGGAGTCTAATTATTTTTTCAAAATGAGCCAGCACCAAGATTGGCTGAGGAAATACATTCAATCAAATACTACTTTTATACAACCCGCATCACGACGCAATGAAGTTCTTGGTTTTCTTGAAAAGCCCCTTGGCGACCTTTGCATATCAAGACCAAAAGAAAGACTTCCTTGGGGAATTCCACTTCCCTTCGATAAAAACTATGTAACTTATGTATGGTTTGATGCCCTTATCAATTACATTTCTGTACATGGTTCACTAGAAAAAATTAAATCCACTGGGTTTTGGCCAGCCAATCATCATTTGCTCGGAAAAGATATTCTTACAACTCATGCCGTTTACTGGTCGACCATGCTCAAATCAATTGGATTTGCGCCAGCTATCAATCTTTTTGCACATGGGTGGTGGACAATAAATGGCCAAAAAATGTCAAAATCGATTGGTAATACGGTAGAACCCAATTTACTTATAAACCAATTTGGTGTTGATGCCATCCGTTATTTTCTTCTTAGGGAAGTTCCTTTTGGATTAGATGGAGACTTTTCACATAAAGCGTTGATCGGTCGAATAAATAGTGACTTAGCCAATAATCTGGGGAACCTCCTTAATAGAACAATGAGTATGATAAAACGCTACCATGACCAGATAATACCGGAACCAACCTCACGCGATGAAGACAACGATCTTAAAAATGAATTCCGAGCTGGAATTGAGGCTGTAAAAAAACTATACAACGATCTAGCGTATAACAAGATTCTTGAACGTATCTGGCTTTTGGTAGATGCAACAAATAAATACATTGATACGAATAGCCCTTGGAATCTCATAAAGTCAGATGAGGGGAAGCAAAGGCTTGCAACGGTAATGTACAACACATCAGAATGTATTCGCTCAATTGCTATCCTTATTTATCCTTTTATGCCAAAAAGTGCTGAAACCATAATGGAACAACTAGGTGTTAAAACATCGATAGAACAGCAGGGGCTTGAATCCCTCCAAAATTGGGGCAATATAAAGTCAGGAATAAAAATTAAACCTGGCGCACAATTATTTCCTCGTATAGCTGATGAAGATGCTGATAAAATTCTTAATTCAGTCAAATCATCTAATGAAAAGAATGAAAAAAAAATTTCATCTAAGGAAATAGAAGGAATATGTGATCAAGTACTCATAGATGACTTTATGAAAGTCGATCTCCGCACAGGAAAAATCATTGAGGCAGAAAAGATTAAAAAATCAAAAAAACTCCTTAAACTAAAAGTTGATATCGGTTCGGAAGTAAGACAAGTCGTAGCAGGAATAGCAGAATGTTATGAACCAGATCAATTAATCAACCGGACGATCATCTTAGTTGCCAACTTAAAACCAGCAAGGTTAATGGGAATAGAATCACAGGGCATGCTGTTGGCTGCCAACAATAATGGACAAATTGTGTTAGCTGGATTCGATCCGGCACCAAGCCAAGGGATTAGAGTAAGATGATTGTAGATACGCACGCACACATAGACATGGACGCATTTGATGACGACCGTTGCGAGGTCATACAACGCGCAAAAAATAAAGGCGTTGATTACATTCTTAATGTTGGATGCGATATCGAGAGCAGCTTGCGTTCAATGGAGTTGGCAGAGCGCTATGACTTTATATATGGAACTGCAGGAATACACCCACATGATGTAAAAAAAATAGACGACCAAACATATGGCCAACTCAAACAACTGCTGGCTCATCCAAAAATGATCGCCCTTGGAGAAATTGGCCTTGATTTCTTCAAAAACTACTCCCCTCCGGACCAACAGAAAGAACATCTCCGCAAACAAGTAGAACTCTCACGTGAACTGCGAAAACCAATAATTATTCACTGTCGTAATGCTAACGAAGATACTATCGCTATTCTATCTGATTATTTTCCCAAGAATCCTTCTGCGCGCTCAGGAATTTTTCATTGTTTTTCAGGAAATCAAGAACTAGCAGAACGAGCCCTTGAGATGGGTTTTTATATATCCTTTTCTGGATCAGTTACTTTTAAAAAGTCTGATGAACTGCGAGCAATTGCAAAGACTATTCCCGCAGATAGATTATTTGTTGAAACCGATTGTCCATTCCTCGCTCCTATACCAAATCGCGGCAAACGGAACGAACCATCATATGTCATACACACCGCACAGTTAATTGCTGATATTCGGGGTCTTGATATAAAAGATGTTCATCGCACCACCTCACTCAATTTCTTTGAATTATTTGGTATCGGCAAGGAAGCAAAAACGGGAACCATCTCATACCAAATCCGTAATTCGCTATACCTAAACCTAACAACAAGATGCACAGCCGACTGTTCGTTTTGTAGCCGGCTGACTCGACCCGTAGTGCAAGGTTATAATCTGAAACTTGATCGCGAACCCACAGTCGAAGAAATTTGGAACTCTATAGATGACTGCAAAAAATATGATGAAATTGTTTTTTGCGGATATGGAGAGCCAACTTTAAGGCTAGATACCATCAAAGAAGTCTCCAAGAAAATCAAAGGAGCTGGAGGAAAAATTCGCTTAAATACTAATGGACATGGCAATGTTATTAACAAGCGGAATATTCTTCCCGAACTTAAAGGATTAGTTGACTCAATATCAATCAGTCTTAACGCAGATACAGCAGAAGGATACGATAGAATCGTCAGGCCTTTGCCTGGCCTACGCAATGAAATGTATGCTAAAGTTAAGGAGTTTATCGAAGAGTCAAAAAGATATATCCCAGAGGTACAGGCGACTATTGTGACCCACCAAGAAGGAATCGATGAGGACAAGTGTGAAGAAATATCGAAAAATGAGTTTAATGTTAAATATAGGCCAAGGAGATATAATATCGTTGGGTAGTTAGGCTCAAGCAAACAAAACTTGGGAAGCTATATAACAAAAGATACCAATTTGGAATTTTCCCGAAAATATTTTTTCTTTAGAACTATGAACTGGATTTCAATAGGAGCAATATTTAGTGGTCTCAGTGTAACCCTGGGTGCAATGGGAGCACATAGCTTAAAAAACATTCTTACTGAGAATAACCTTAGCGCGTTTCAAACAGCCACTGAATATATGGGTTACCATGGCATAGCCCTTATTCTGGTTGGCATTGTCTCTTTGCAACTTAAAGATAATGGAAAGAAAGCACTCAAGAAGGTTGGAGTTTTTTTTAGCCTTGGGGTATTAATGTTCTCAGGTAGTATTTATATCCTTATTTTTGGTGGACCTCGTTTTTTTGGACCGGTAACTCCGTTAGGCGGGCTTTGTTTTATGTTAGGCTGGTTTACATTCGCTGGCGTTATTATTAGATACTTTAAAAACAATCCTTCTTAAATATTTCCTCAAAAATTTGAAAAAAAATTTATACGCATTAAGCTTTATGCTAGTAGTTACTCATCCTACGATCTATTTCATCGATTAAAAAAAACAGGGCTTTTAGTCCTAGAAAACGAGCGCAGTAAAAGAACTACCATAAAAATAACTACTGCACTCAATGCTGGAACAACAGCTGTTCGCTCCCAGATAGATCGAAAATCAATTTCACCGCTAATATCGCTTGTATAATGATTTAACATCTCCCCATATTCGACTAAAAGGTGCACAGGATAGACAATATCAGGGCTTCCATTCTCACGCTTGATAGCTACCTTTATATTCTTTTCCTGCCCGCCTCGAATTGTGAGTCCCATCATTTGAGCTAATTCGTCTGCAACAAGTCCTGGAGGCAACAAAAGCATCAATCTAATATTTTTAAATGAAGTTGAGTTATTTCTTAGAAAAATATCTAGCAGTGATTCATCACCATTTATGGTCATATTAATTTTACCAACTATGGCCGACTCGACCTGCTCTCTAAAATAAAATGAATCAGTATGAATACTTGTTAAATGTTTCATCTTAAGACTATTTTTATATTGAGTCATAATAACAATAGGATAGCGACCGCTCCTCAATACTGGAGGATGGTCATCATTTTGAAACATCATTTTTTGACCCGGTTTAAGTTCCGCTACCTTAGGCATCATTGCCATAGTGTGGTGAAAGTGAATCATTGGTTGAACATCATAAAGAATCCTCTGCCCATTATTTTTTAAAGTTAAATGAATACGTACCTTACCCTCTTCAGTCACTAATGTATTAGTTGTAATAACCAGCGGTTGATCACCAGCCAAAACTAAAGGAACAAAATTAAAAATAAATAAGATAAGAAAAAACGTCTTTTTCAAAGTATCAAAACCAATCAAAATTAATATCGAAGTATTACTACCCTATTCTGTTTATTAAAAGAAAAAACTGTTAACATTATAATATGAAAATTTAATAGGAGGTGGCAAATGGACGCTACCATAGTCATTTTAATAATACTTGGTCTTCTTCTTTTTAGCGCGTTTAATATTCTTAGAGAATATGAACGTGGAGTTATTTTCATGCTTGGGAGATACTGGAAAGTAAAGGGTCCGGGACTCATCATTGTCATCCCTGGCATTCAAAAAATGGTCAAAGTGAGTCTTCGCACCGTTGTTATGGACGTACCACCTCAAGATATCATTACTCGAGATAACGTAACCGTCAAGGTTAATGCAGTTATATATTTTCGCGTAATGGACTCAAAAAAGGCCATCATAGAAGTAGAAGACTATCTTTACGCTACTTCCCAATTAGCACAAACAACTCTTCGAAGTGTTTTAGGTCAAAGTCAACTAGATGACCTTTTATCTAAACGAGAGGAAATCAACTCCCAATTACAAAGAGTGATAGACGAGCAAACTGAGCCCTGGGGAGTTAAGGTTGCTAATGTTGAAGTTAAAAATGTCGATTTACCCCAGGAAATGCAAAGAGCCATTGCTAAACAGGCAGAAGCAGAAAGAGAACGGCGAGCCAAAGTAATTAACGCAAAGGGTGAATTTGAGGCAGCAGAAAAGCTAGGTCAAGCAGCAGATACTATAGGAAAGCACCCACCTGCGTTACAACTAAGGTTTTTGCAAACAATACTAGATATCTCGACTGACCGTAACACAACCACCTTCTTCCCACTTCCAATGGAACTATTTGAGGGGTTCTACAACCAAAGAAAGCCTAAGACTAGCGATAATGGAGATTAAAGCAAATAGAGCTTAGCTTGCTAATAATTTAAAAGACGAGAGTAAAATACAAATGGAACCTCAAACAATTATCTCTAATTTTTTAGATAGGATTGGACGTCTGCGCTTTTACACCGAAGCTCTCCGAGGAACCTACATACTCCTAACATACATTGCTGGAAGCTGCCTTTTGGCTTCTTTGGCCGCATTAAGTTATGAACCGATCGTTCAATGGATCATTCCAGTAACAGGAATTTTTTGCGTGGGGTTGGTCTATATAATTTACAGGTATTTTATAAAAATACTAACTACACCGTTTTCAAATGATGACGCAGCACTTCTTACAGAATCACGCTACCCAGAAATAAACAACTCTTTAATAAACTCGTATCAGTTAAGTCAACATATCAATGATTCGCATTTAAAAAATACTGCTTCCTTAGACTTAATCCTAGAACTGAATAGAAGAACAAGTAAAGAAATAGATAAATTTAACCTTCCATCAATAATCAATCAACATAAGACAACTCTCAGCCGGAACTTTTTTTTGTTAACATTAGGGTCTCTAATACTAATAAGCATTTTTATTCCCGAGGCACTCACAAAAGGATATGAGCGTTGGACTAATCCAAGTGTTTTAGCTCAAGCATCTCAGGAGAAAATAGCTGGCCAACAGCAAACAAAGTCTAACCCTAGTGCTATTAGCTATTCAATTGATTCCCTGGGTTTAAGTTTTCATTTCCCATCTTATACTGGAAAGAAACCTAAGCTGATAAAGCCTTCTAATGGTGAAATCTATACTCTACCGGGCACGGAAGTAGTTATAAATGCTACAACTAACTCTTTGGTGAGGGGGGCTAACCTTATCTTTAAAGGGCAAGATGTCCTTACCATGGAAAAAGAAAATAATACTTCGCTAAATGTAAGCCTTTTAGTAAAAGAAAGAGGGTTTTATCAGTTTAGTTTAAAAGATCCAGAAGGAGGAGAACACCTACTTGAAAAAAAATATTCGGTAACACTTGCAAAAGACCAATCCCCAAACATTATTTTATTTTTGGCCAACCCTAAGCCAGTATATTTTAATACCGATAAAGTTCAGTTGTTTTATGAAGGAAAAGATGATTTTGGTATCAGTGCCGTAGACTTGGTGGTCTCGATAAATGGAGAAACAGATCGGATATCAGTAAAAAAATACAAGAACCAAGAAAAGGAAGCTAAAGACAGCTACACTTGGTCTCTTGCCCAAATGAGCATAAGCCCTGGTGACGATGTTAATTACTATCTTGAAATAAAAGATAATGACAACGTTTTTGGCCCCAATAAAGGACAGTCAGAGGCTTACAGCTTCAGAATATTTGACTCGAACAAAGAGATGGAAAATCTCATCGAGATGCAAGAAGAACTTACTGAAAAAATGATTGCTCTTCTCGCAACAGGGCTAGTAAAAGGGGCCTCTCTAAAGAGCCAACCGAACAATCTCATAGCTTGGAAACAGTTATTAACAATTAATATTGACGAGTTAATAAAAATAGTGAGCCTGACCCAGAAAATTTATGACCGAGGAAAAGTAATCGACCAGTTCCCTCAGCATTACCTAGATTTGCTTAAAAATATCACAAGGGGATTATCACAAATTCGAAAAAAACAGATAAAAGCACTCAGTGATCTTCAAAATCAGATGCATCAGCCTAGCCAAGCAATTATAAAGCTCACGTCACCGTTTGCCACTGTTAACAGCCAAATGACAGAGCATCTCGAAAAAGATATTTTATTCCTAGTCAAAATGACTAACCAACAAAAACTAAACAGGACAAAGACTTTGGAGGAAGAGCTGAACGACCTTACCCAAACATTACGCGAAGATCTTGAACGATCTAACAATGCAAAATCTTCTAAAACCACAAAAGAGTTAAAAAACAAGATAAAGAAAATTCAAAAAATACTAAAAAAATTAATGGATCAATTATCCCGGCAGACAAAGTCTATGCCAGATGAATTTTTAAACCCAAATGCGTTTAAGCGATTAAACATGAGGAAGCTTTCTGACGCTCTAGAAAAAATGCAGGCTATGATAAGTCAGGGAAAGGTTGAGGAAGCGATAGAAGAGTTAAAAAAAATGGAAGAAGACCTCAAACTTCTTGCGAACAAAATACACCGAGCTGACTCAGAAAAAGAAAGCTTTCTTGACCCTGAAACAATAAAAACAATCAACAATAGCATCAAAAAACTAGATCAATTAGAAAACAAACAACAAAAACTGGCCGAATCAGCAACTCAGATGAACCAGAAACTCAGACAACAACAACTAAAGAAATTTGAAAACAAAATTGACAAACTATTCAAGGACCTCCTACTTGATATAGAATCCATCCAAAAAATCTTCAAAGACGATGAAAAATTTTTAGCGAACCACAATGCAATGAAAAAAATGAAGAGTTTTATCGACAAAGAAACCGAAATAAATGAACAGATAAATCAATTAAGCCAAACAACTGTTGACTCCTCAGGGTCAGAAAAGCTAGATCTAAACTTCACCAAGCTTAAGGAAGCGCGCAGCGAACTCTCTCAGTTAATTGAAAAAAAGAATTCACTTAACTTAAATGAATCTCAAAAATTCAAAAAAGCATTACCTGAAATTCAAAAAAAATATGACTCTCTAAATAGGCTGGCAGAATTACAGGATCTAAATGAGTTTGCAGACATTTTTAAACAAACTTACCCAAATATCTTGAGATGGCAGTATAGAATGCGCACCTCACTAAATCTCCGAAATGACATTTCAAACAAACTGAAAAGAGATTTAACTCAAGCCTCGCAGATAAACAACTCAATATCTAAAAAGATTGGATCGATGATGCGTTCAATCAGAAAAAACTATAACTCATCGATAACAATGGACCAAAAAAAAGAACTAAAACAGATGGAAAAAAAGGAATCTCAATTACGAAAAGAATCGCAAAAATTATCTAAAAATTTTAATGAATTGAGCAAAAAACATCCAATGATACCCTCAGAGCTTGCAAAGGGAATGAAACAAACTGAACGCCATATGCAACAAGCAGAAAAAAACCTGAGAGAGCAGGACATCAGTAATAGTATTGAATCTGCAAATCAAGCTCTTAAAGGCCTAAATGAAACTCGAGATTTATTAAATCAGATGAAAAACTCTAATGGAGAAACCAGGCAAGCAAAACGACAAAGCTCGAGAAAACTTGGAACAGGTAGCAGCCCAGATTCTCGGCGTGGGGGTGCCTCAAAAATGCAAAAGGAACGAGTATTGCTGCCAGATGAAAATCAGTATAAAGCCCCCAAAGAATTTCGAGAAGAAATATTAAACGCAATGAAAAAACAAGCACCAAAAGATTACCAACGGATGATCATGGAGTATTACAAGGATTTAGTGCAGTGAAACGTACCCATTCGATCACAAATATCTGCCTGATTGTATTCACCTTCGTTTTCTCGTCTAACATATCAGCAATTGAACTACCTCAAGAAAAAGTCCATGCAGGCCACAAACTATTAGACGACTGGGACACTGAGACAGCTGAAAATTTCACAAATAAGTTACTTAAAAAATATCCTAAATCGGGAGATGCCTACTTCCTTAAAGCACGCGTGGAATTTTTAAAAGGAAACCATGAACTTGCTGCCAAAATCCTAGAACAAGTAACTGGCAGCCACAATGAAGTACGTGAGTTCAAAAATCTTGTTTATAACACTTACGAAGAAACAAAGCTATTTATAACCAGCGAGTCAGAACATTTTATCTACCGCTATAAAAAAGGACCTGACGAAATATTGGTCCATTACGCAACTAAAGTTCTAGAAAAATCTTACGAGACATTAGGAAGTATTTTAAATTACTACCCAAAAGAAAAAGTTCTAGTTGAATTCTATCCCAACAAAGAATCCTTATCTAAAATTTCCCCATTAACTCTTAATGATATTGCCACCTCCGGCACCGTAGCTCTCTGCAAATATAACCGCATCATGATGATCTCACCAGGTTCACTTGTACGCGGTTATAATTGGATGGATACATTAAGTCATGAGTATATCCACTACATACTCTCAAAAAAAAGCAAAAACAACTTGCCTTTATGGATGCATGAGGGTATTGCGAAGTATTTCGAAGCACGATGGCGAAACAACCATGGATATTTAACACCTGTGATGGAAACAATGCTGGCAGAGGGACTGCAAAAAAACTACTTAGTACCACTGCAAGATATGATGCCTTCATTAGCAAAGCTAAAAACAGCTGAAGATGTGCAGCTCGCTTATGCTGAAGTATCTTCAATGATTGAATATATTACTCAAATCCATGGAGACAAGGTAATTTCAACGGTTCTTGAACGATTGTCTAGTGAAGAATCATTTGAGTTTGTAATATTCGATACATTAGGAACAAACCTAGAAATTTTTCAAGAAAAATGGAAACACTTTGTAAAACAAAAAAAGCTCAAAAGTATCCCGGGGCTCAAACCTCCGGGAATCCACTTTAAAGTAAGCCGCTCATCTGGCGAACCAATTAGAGAATATCGCGAGATAGACAATCGAAAAAGTAGAGACCTAACATTTCTAGGTGATGTTTTACAATCAAGAAGCTTCTATAAGGCAGCTCTTATCGAATATCAGCGTGCTATCGAGCAATCAAAAATATTTTCTCCTATACTCCATAACAAATTAGCCAAGGCTCATCTCATCACCAAAGAATACAACAAAGCCGAAATCATCCTTAATAGGAGTTTATATTACTATCCAATGTTTCACTCTACCCTGGCAAATTTAGGTGAACTATATTTTGACATGGGGGATATAAAAAAATCTCGTGACTTCTATGAGCGAGCTGTTCATATTAACCCTTTCAATCCCTTTGTTCATACACGGCTCATGACGATTTATCAAAAACTCGGGTGGAAAAAACAGCAAGAATTGCAAACAAAACTTTTCGGACAAATAGATAATTAATCATCCCTTCTATTTTAGAGATTAGAATGACCAAAAACTTAGAACTAGCAAAAGAATTAGTGGACTCAAAAAATCGAATAGCAAACGAAATTCGTAAAGTGATCGTGGGACAAGATGAGGTGCTAGAAGATTTGCTAGTGGCTCTTTTTTGTAAAGGACATTGCCTTTTTGTTGGCGTTCCAGGCTTGGCAAAAACCTTACTTGTAAAAACTCTAGCGCGAGTGCTCAACCTCAGCTTTAGCAGAATTCAATTTACTCCAGATCTGATGCCCTCAGATATTACTGGGACAGACATACTTTATGAAGACCAAAAAAATAATAAAAGGGGTTTTCGCTTTATCAAAGGTCCGGTTTTTTCAAATATTGTTTTAGCCGATGAAATAAATCGCACGCCCCCTAAAACTCAGGCGGCCCTCCTCCAAGCGATGCAAGAACAACAAGTAACAGTCGGTGGAAACACATATGCACTGGATCAACCTTTTCTGGTTTTTGCGACACAAAATCCAATTGAACATGAAGGTACATATCCCTTACCAGAAGCACAACTCGATCGTTTCATGTTTATTATAAATGTTGGCTACCCCACTATGAACCAGGAAGTAGAAATTGCTATGACGACTACATCTGGAATACATCCAAAAATGGATATGGTCTTAAATGCAGAAGAAGTCCAAAAGTTTCAACAACTGGTACCTAGCGTTCCCGTTTCAGAACATGTCGCTGAATATGCGGTAAGGCTAGCACAAAGTTCACGCCCAAATAAAAATGGAACCGCCCCAGACTTTATAAACGAGTGGGTTAACTGGGGTGCTGGCCCTCGTGCATCTCAATATCTTCTAATGGGAGCAAAAGCACGTGCCATAATGGAAAACAGAGTTGCTGCCACCATCGAGGATGTTAAACGCGTAAGTCGTCAAGTGCTGGAGCATAGGATCATACTCAATTTCAAAGCGGAAGCCGAAAATATCACTACTAATGATATCATCGAAAAACTTTTGAATTCTATAAAACCATGAATCAGGAAAAATTTAATAGGCTGGTTGGTTTCCAGTCCACTTTTATATCTTTAGCTACCCCTGAGCGAGTAGAATACTTCACATAGCCATTCGATTGACCATAAAGAAATAGATCGCGAGTAATCTCTACATCTTGTTTACAATACTCTATAATCTTATCGATTTTCCCTTCTTTGTACCATTGTAAAGAAACTAAACCATCAGCGCTTTTTTTTGCATTCAATGTATTTTCTGCCAGATGGTTAAGGCTGAGCCGGTGGTTAAGCTTGGCCTTAATATCATCCAACATGTCAAAGGTAGCTATTTCGCTAAGATCAAAATCAGCGTATGGTTGCAGTACTGTATAGTCAAATTTTTTCACATTAAAACCCACGACTAAATCAGCCGTACGAAGTTTTTCCACCAATCTAGAAGCGTCACTTTCCAGATAACTAAAATATTTTTGTTCAAAACTATCCCACACTACACCAACAGCTAACCCCATAAGGTGAATATTTCCCCAACCACCAACTTCGTCGGCGCTTTTTTGAGTTTCTAAATCGAAATAGAGCAAGCGGGGTTCATTTGACGATTTAGAGATAATTTTTGGATCTGTTTCATCCTTTATGGGCTCCCCAAATAGATCCAGTTGTTCTGACATATTAACCGAACTCCGAATATTTTATGCCGGTACGTAGTGATTGAAGCATAATTTTAAATTGAATTGAGTAACTCTAGCACTCTGCAATATCAAATCAAGAAAAACAACTCAAAGTCAAATAAAACATAACCTTAGATCAAATTTCTCAGAACTCTTTGTAACTATGGCCAAACAACCGCAAACAATGACCTAAACCCTTTAAATACATTAAAGGTATGAATTTTATAAACCGATAAAATCATTGAGGGCTTTGTTGAAACTATTCCGTCTTAAATAACTAATTATCCAATGGCACAAAACGCAGTATTTGGCATTAATTCTAACTTAGATACCCAGGATATCATCAATAAGATGGTTTCACTGGAAGCCCGATCAATGGATCTTGTCGAAGCTAAAAAGCAAATTGAACAACAAAAGCTTTCTAGCTTTCAGGAATTAAAAAATAAATTACAAACATTCAAAAGTGTTGTAACAACACTGAATACAGAAAGTCGCTTTATAGTCAATAAAAGTAATTTCTCAAACCACAGTTCCTCAGATAGTAATAAAGTTGTTGACATCACCACCACCAGTTCAGCAACTTCTGGTACATATTCTCTAGTGGTTAATAACTTAGCGACAGAAACCAAACTTATTACTTCGGGGTTTGCTAACACAACTACAGAATTAGAACGTGGGAGTGTGAAAGTTACCTCAGGCTCAGCTTCAGCAACAATTACTATTAATAACACGAATAATTCGCTAGATGGATTAAGGTTGGCCATTAATAATTTAGGGTTAGACGTTAAGGCCACATTTTTGAATGATGGCAGTGCAACCGAGCCTGTTCGACTTCTTATTTCGGGCAATAAGACAGGATCAAGCGGCGCAGTAACGATGAGCTATACCAAGGATTGGAGTTTTACAGGCGTCAACCTCTCATTCACAACAACTCAAGAAGCTAAAAATGCAAGCTTTTCGATAGATGGCGTTTCAATTATCAAATCATCTAATACCATCACGGACGTCCTTAATGGAGCAGCTCTTCAGTTACAATCAGCGGGTTCTGGAACTATTTCTTTATCCACAGATACAAATGCTATAACAACCAAAGTCTCAGACTTTGTAGATGAATATAATGAGCTTTCTTTATTTCTACGTGAGCAATTAGCATTAGACTCAGAATCCGAAGAAACTGGTGTTTTATTTGGTAATTTTGCAGTACAAAATCTGCAACAGATTCTTCGAAGTTCAATAAGCAGCCGGGTGACAGGTGTCAGCGGGAACTACTCATATCTATCGCAAATTGGCATAACGACTCAGTCAGATGGGACGCTAGTTTTAGACACCGATGATCTTTCTGATGCCTTGGTAGACGACATACAAAACGTTAGTCAGCTTTTCTCAAGCAAGGGAAGCACTACTAACTCATCTGTAACCTTTGTAGGATTCACTCGAGATACCCAGCCAGGATCATACGATGTTAAACGACTAAATGGACTCACTCAACTAAGCAACTCAGGGGCAAGTACTTTTGTAAATGCTTCAGGCTCTGGAAATTTTTGGGCAGGTTCTTCAGGAGACTCAGCCGGCCTTAATTTTCGTCTTAGCAATTTAAATAATGGAGATTATGGGAAAATAACCCTTTCCATTGGAGTAGCCGAAATCCTTAATCGCCAATTGGAAAATATGGTTGATGCATCCTTAAAAGGACCACTAGTCACAGAACTGGACACTATCAAGGAAACAATGGACGACTATAATGTAACACTTCTATCGCAGGCTGAACGCCTACTTGAATTCGAAGAAAGCCTTAAAGCAAGATTCTCAAACTTAGAAATTGTGCTAGGAAGACTTAATGCCCAAAAGGATACTTTTAATAGTTCTTTGGCAGGCATTCAAAATATTTTCTCTGCAAAAAAATAACAACTATTTTTTTACAATAAAAACATAAAAATATGGTTCCACAAAGATTTCACAATGAATACCGCCAAAACGAAATAGCGACTTCCAGTCAAGGAAAACTAATCGTTATGATGTATGAAGGTGCGTTAAAGTTTGTCTCTTTGGCGATCGAAGGAATTGATGATCAAGACCTATCGAAAAAAGGGAAATATATTAATAAAGCTCACGATATTATAAATGAATTATCATGTGCTCTAGACATGAAAAAAGGCGGCGATGTTGCTCAAAAACTAGAGTCGCTTTATCAGTTTATTCTGCACCAATTAACACTAGCCAATATAAAATCGGATCGAAAAACTCTTGAATCGATTATAAATGTAATAACTCCTTTAATGGAAGCCTGGAAAGAATTATTAGCCAAAAGCAGTAACGACGGAATAAACAATGATCGCCAAAATCTACCTACCCAACCACATAAAAAAATCACCTCAAAATGTTGATCAGGCCTAACTGATCCTAGTAATGAAAACTCCTCTCGAGCTTTTTACCAAACCTAAATTCAAATCCTACTAAGCATAATTATTCGTCACCTATTGGTGAATAATCACAATAGATTATTTTTGACAAGCCATACAAGCTATGGTAGAAATCGCAACTCTCATGAAAATTTTTTTTCGATAATCGTCCTTAAATTACTCTTATTTTAAATTATGAATATCCACGAGTATCAAGCAAAGGAAATCCTCTCAAGGCACGGTGTCACTGTCCCAAAAGGTATAGTCATCGATAATCCAGAAAATGCAGAAGCTGCTGCTCGTAAACTTGGAACAGATGTTGTCGTAGTTAAGGCCCAAATTCATGCTGGTGGTCGTGGTAAAGGCGGAGGTGTAAAACTCGCCAAAAACCCTAAAGAAGCCAAGGCACACGCAACTAAGATTATTGGAATGACATTGGTAACACCACAAACCGGATCAGAAGGGAAAAAAGTCAAAAAGGTTCTTGTAGAAGAAGGGATGCCCATTGATAAAGAACTTTACTTAGGTATACTTTTGGACCGACAAAGCAGCCGCTTAATGATCATGGCTAGCGAAGCCGGGGGTATGGCTATCGAAGAAGTAGCCGAAGAAACCCCTGAAAAAATTATAAAAGAAATAGTTGACCCAATCATTGGGGTTAAGCCCTATCTAGCCAGGAAAATAGCATTTGCTCTTAATGTTAAAGGAAGTGCACTTAAGCAAATGATTCCTTTATTAATTAATCTTTACCAAACTTTTATTAAGGAAGATTGCGATATGCTAGAGATCAATCCTCTTGTCATAACCAAAGATGATCGAGTCCTCGTCCTTGACGCAAAAGTAAACATTGATAGTAATGCCCTATATCGCCAAAAAGAAACTCTAGCATACCGCGATCTGGATGAAGAGGATCCTATGGAAGTGGAAGCTAGTAAGTTTGACTTAAACTATATCAAACTAGATGGAAATATTGGTTGCATGGTTAACGGAGCTGGTCTCGCCATGGCTACAATGGATATAATCAAGCATTCAGGTGGTGAACCGGCAAACTTCTTGGATGTCGGCGGCGGAGCTGACGAAGAAAAGATTGAAAATGGATTCCGCATTCTACTATCTGACCCAAATGTAAAAGGTATTTTTATTAATATATTTGGTGGTATCTTACGTTGCGACATTTTGGCTCGAGGTGTGGAGATCGCAGCAAAAAAATTAAACGTAAAAGTCCCTATCGTGGTGAGGATGGAGGGAACTAATATGGAAGAAGGCCACCAAATTCTTAGCAATTCTGGGATAGACGTTATTGTAGCTGAAGGTATGAAAGACGGCGCACAAAAAATTGTAAAGGCAATACGATGAGTATTTTGGTTAACGAAAAAACGAAGTTGATCGTTCAAGGAATTACCGGACGTGAAGGGCAGTTTCACGCCGAACAATGCATGAAGTATGGAACAAAATTGGTAGGTGGCGTTACCCCTGCCAAAGGTGGGCAAACAGTCCTAGGGAAAGTCCCGGTGTTTAATACCGTCCGCGACGCTGTAAAAAAAACAAAAGCTAACGCTACAATGATTTTTGTACCACCCGCGTTTGCCTCTGATGCCATCCTTGAAGCCTCCGATGCAGGAATCGAACTAATTATTTGTGTCACAGAAGGTATCCCAGTTTCAGACATGGTAGAGGTTTATCGCTACATCAAAGCGAGTGACTCTCGATTGATCGGCCCCAATTGTCCAGGTGTAATCTCACCTGGAAAGTGTAAGATTGGGATCATGCCGGCGCATATTCATAAAAAAGGAAATGTCGGTATTATCTCCAGAAGTGGAACCCTAACTTACGAAGCCGTTGGTCAGCTAACCGCCCTAGGCTATGGCCAGTCAACATGTGTTGGCATTGGTGGTGATCCAATAATCGGAACCAAATACATTGATACGCTGGAGCTATTCCAAAAAGACCGAGGCACAAAAGCTATTTGCATGATTGGCGAAATCGGCGGGTCAGCAGAAGATGAAGCTGCCTACTACATAAAAAAGCACGTCACTAAACCCGTGATTGGGTTTATTGCCGGACAAACTGCTCCTCCAGGACGTAGAATGGGTCATGCTGGTGCAATCATCTCCGGTGGAAAGGGAACGGCTGAAGAGAAAATGAAGGTCATGCGCCGTTGTGGCATCAAAGTCGTAAAAAGTCCCGCCGATCTTGGGAAAACCGTGGCAAAAGTCCTATAATTTCCTTCTATTACTCCGCATTATAATCCAATCCATTGATCTGAGTTTCATAAGCAAGAGCATCGAACTGCATATCTCTGCGTGTGCTAGCAAAATGCAGGTTAGCGTATATTGCTATGATCGCATGTAATGCTTCATGCAAGTCCATCCCCTTACTAGTTAAACGTTGATAGGCAGAAGCAACAAACTCAGGAGCTTCCAACTGCAGTTGTCGATCAATGGTCACGTGTAAAACGGTATGCACAAAAGGGTTCACAATCATACCGTTTACCTCTCTTGGAATTGACGCCAACTCACCCTCTTCCCAGATAGGATCGAACTCAGGATGTAAATCAAGAACTCTAGCTATTTGTCCATCTATTTCTTCAATCGGTCGCCCTTCATTTTTATCAGCAGCAACTCGAAGGATGCGTTGTTGAGATTCCTTATCAAAATCCATTATATAAACAGTTCTCCTTAAATTATGTAGGGGGTCCAAATGTAATGCTTAAAAAAAAAGAAAACTTCAGAAAGCCAATTCTATCAAGGAGTTTCAGAAAAGTGGGATCGTCTTTTACCTCCAGAGCCCCCATAAACCATAAATACACGCTTTCCTTGCCGAACATGGTACTTAGCCCATGCTGGTGAAGATCCATCATAGGAAGCAGCAGAATCACTACCTTCCGCTTTTAGAAAATCTGGATAATCAAGACCCGCATCGTAAACATCCATTAAAAGGCAATCTGAATTAAACCCAGGACCTGATAAGCTGATTTTACTCAGGAATGCTTCAATCTCGGTTGGGTCATTCAATTCTAAATTATTCATAACTTTATTGGAATAACTTCTTAACAGGTATCACCCCAAGGAAAAATAGTTACTTTGATTTTTTCTTACAATTCATGTTTGCCTAAGTTACTTGATTTGATAAAATAAAAAAAGATGTTTTTATGAACACCTTGAAACAAGGCTCTATTAATGTTAATTCAGGAAAATCTTCACCTATCCCGGAGCGCTTCAGATGGAAAGGGAGGCCAAGAGTTTTTATATAAGGTAAATCAGTATGGAATATGCGCAATTAGTCGACCACAAGAGGAGCTCTCACAAATTCATTGGGATGTAGAGGTTATAAAGTATCAAGAAACAGAAGCAGTTAAATTTGAAATTTGCCATGAAACCGAATTAGCAAAAAAGGCACTTATTTTTCATAATGATTCGTCTCTCAATGAGTTTCTTAAAAAAGCTTTCAATTATTTCAAAGAACTGGGCATATTGGAGGGTATGGCTGAAAAAGAGGCCTAACTAAAGGAAATTGATTGGCGTTAACCCTTGACAAACTGAGGGTTTGTTTCTACTATGGCACGCTTCAGTATGTTCCTGAATAGCGTCCTCGTAGATTGTGATTTTGCCAGGAGGATTAGCTGAAATCATAGTTTTTGAAAACTAATACAATTAAAACTACAGGGTTGTTTGTTCCTGATTAAAATCGATTTTATAAACGGAGAAGTGAAGGATGTCACCCCAAACAGCTGAAGCAGAAAAAAAGAATACAGGCAAACATGTAAATGTTCCAGGCAAACCTGAAGGTTGGGTTCCTGCAGGCGATCTTCAAGAAGTAGTTAGCCTTGAAGAAATGCAGAAATTGCCAAAGGAAACTATTTTCATGACAGGGAGTGAAGCGGCGCGCGAATCAATCCGAAGAGCCAATGTTGACATGGCAATTGCCTATCCAATAACTCCCCAGTCAGAAACAATGCAACAGGCGGGTTACTTATACGACGAAGGCTATATTAGGGATTACTATCGTGCAGAAGAAGAGATTGGAACAATGTCTGCGATCAGTGGGGCGTCTCGTGCGGGTGTAAGAAGCCTCACAGCAACTTCAGGCCCCGGCTTAATGAGAGGTATGGAAGCTATTTCTTCTTGGCCTGGAGCTCGAGTTCCTATAGTAATGCTTAACATGTGCCGAGTTATCAACACACCTCTGGCAATTCAACCGGATAATATAGAAATTTCTTTCTTACTGAACACCGGAATGTTAGTGATGCATGCCGAAAATCAACAGGATTTTTACGATTGGCCATTGATAGCTTTTTCAGTCACCGAAGAAGTTGATGTCACACTACCCTGCACCGTTTCAGTTGATGGCTTCTTTGTAACCCACGCTCGCGGCAACGTTGCTATGTGCGACAAAAAGTACAAAATACCTCCTCGAGACGGCTGGAGAAATGCTGTTCCTTCAATGGATAATGAAAATCCACCAGCGCGGATATCACGTGACGCTCCAATCCAGAAAAGTAATTTTATTAGCTACCATATGCATGCAAGTTGGCAACAGGAGGTTTTCGCCGCAGTGGATCGATCGGCAAAATACTTTGACAAATACCTGGGTGGGCTGATTGAAGTCGTTAACCCTGGTGCCGATGAAATGATCATCGCTTCAGGCGCAGCTGTTTCTCAAGCTCGGGAAGCGGTCCGCCAAGAAGGAGAAAAAGGTAATAAAGTTGGCCTTATTAAGGTTAAGACCATTCGCCCTTGGCCGAGACAACAAATCATTGATGCAGCCAAACATGCGAAAACTATCCTAGTCCCTGAATTCAATCAAGCAGGCTGGCTGCATAGAGACATATGTACAACTTTATACGGACATTGCAAGGGAACAATTTATAATGGGCCCAGAGTCTTCGGCGGAATGACGATGCCCACTGAGTTAATCCTTGATTGGCTTAAGGATATAAGGGAGAAAGATACCGCAAGAAAGCATTTTTAATTTTATAGCATAAAAGAAGTTTTTGAGTGAATTAATGAGGATAGCCTGACATTTCATGCCTTGGCTAATAATTTGTAATCACGGGTTCATTCTAATGAATCCGAAAAATATATATAATAATTAAATAAATAACAAAATGGAGGGGAATCATGTCCCTAGATACAGTAAAACCATCACCTGGATACTTAGAGCACTTACCAGTTGAATACCAAGACCTTGTGAAACACGGTCAGTATGGTAAGAAGAAAAAAGTTAGCGATATGGGAAAATTTAAAGAATTAATTGAAGAGCATCCCATGTGTGCCGGTTGTGCAATGACTCTATTTATTAGACTTGTATTTCTTGCATTACCAAGACCTGAACACACCATATTTGTTGGGACCGCTGGCTGTGGCAGGTTGGCCATATCTCAGGGTAATGTGCCGTTCATCTACGGGAACTATGGAGATACAAACGCGGTGGCTTCGGGATTGAAACGTGGCCTTGAACTTAGATTCCCAAATCAAGAAAAAGATGTGATCGTCATGTGTGGCGATGGGGGCTTGGTAGATATTGGATTTCAGGGCCTCATGCACAGTTGGTTTCGCCATGAAAAATTCTCCACCTTCATGCTTGATAATGAAATTTACGGAAACACTGGTGGACAGGAAAGCGGCATGACCGCAAAAGGATTAGTTGCAAAGATGTCTCCCCGCGGGAAAGTAGATGATAAAATGGATATGTTGGGTTTAGCAAAGGTAGCCAAACTAGACTACGTAGCGAGAATTGTTCCCACTAACCCAGCTCGAGTAGTTCGAACGGCACGTCGTGCAATTTTAGTTGCCCGCGAATTTGGTTCAACCTATGTGCAGGCTTATACGTCCTGCAACATTGAGTATTCGATTCCAACTCCGGATGTTATGCAAGACGCGTTTGATAAGGAAAAGAAGGAATACGGTTTCGAAGAACATATTTCTGATCGTGCTAAAGCATATCTGGATGATATTGAAAAAAAAGAAAAAGCCGCTGCTAAAGCTGCAAAGAAACAATAAGGAGGATCAATCATGGCAGTAAAACGTTATAATGTCCGCATGGCGGGACTTGGGGGTCAGGGTGTAGTTACCGCCTCACATATATTGAGTAATGGGGTTGTTATCTCAGGCGGTCATAGTTCTCTTGTTCCTTTTTTTGGGTCAGAGAAACGTAATGCACCGGTAGAAAGTTATGTTAGGATTTCGGCAGACGTAATTTATGAAATCGGCGAGATCATCTACCCTAACATCATTATGATTTTTCATCCGTCTGTTATTACCTTAGGGAAGTCATATACTATGCCTTTCTATACAGGTTTGAAAGAAGGTGGTGTTTGCGTTATCAATACTGGTAGCCCTATTCCTTTCACTGCTGATGAGCAAAAGGGATTGGAGGTTAATAACACCAAGGTTTACAATGTACCCTGCACAGAAATAGCTAACAAGGTTGCAAAAACTGATCTCGCTACGAACATGGGTATGTGTGGAGCTATTTCCGCGGTACTTGGAATGCCAGATCTGGTTTCTCTCGGCCTCTCTGTTAAAGACCGCTTTATTGGAAAAGGAATAGTGGTTTCCGGCGGGACGGCCGCTTTAGACAGTGCAATTGAGAAAAAATTTGCAAAGAAAGCCAAACTTCTCGAAGCAAATATGAGAACTTTGTATGCTACCTACAAGTACGTGATTGATCAAGGTTGGGCTCATCCAGATGCTGTACTTGTTGATGAAGAAGAGCTTGTTTCCAGTGCCTGTGGAACACTTAACGTTTAATATTTTTTACCGGAGACACTATGTACTACGTAGCAGATGTAAATAAAGATATATGCTCAGAGAAAGCCTGTTCACTTTGTACTACCTATTGTCCAGAATCGAACTGTATTAATTACAGCGAATTAGATAAGTCTGCCTATGTGTCTGTTGATCGATGCAAGGCATGTGAAATTTGTGTATATATATGTGACGATATAGCAAAAAATAATGCCATCAAGATGAAGTGGGTTGAAAATCTTGAAGAAAAGTTCGTGATAAAGAGAACAGGTATCGTTTTACGTTAATCTCGTTTTTTTGTTATTTAAAATAGGTATTTGGGCGCCATAAAGCACAACTACCTATATTTATTTTATTTAATCATTAACCAGAAATAAAAACCACATCATGGAACAAACTATTG
>CAZOYP010000039.1:0-24532 GCA_964584125.1 uncultured Nitrospinaceae bacterium
CCATTGCTGATACCCATAATTAATGTCAATAGAGCCATTTCAATTCCAAAGATTCTTCCTAAAAACTGTCTATCAGCTTCTAGGTGAATAAGAGCAGTACTGAATACCCATATTATTGATCCGAACATTCCTGATAGTCCTATACATAGCGAAGCGACCCATAAGTTTTTAGAGAAAGAAAATGCCAATAGGGTAAGGCTTCCAAGAAAAAATGCAGCGAAAATGGACCCCTGCAGTATTTTGAGAGATTCTCCGAACCATTTTCTGATTAAGATCGGTCCTATTGCAGATCCAATCCCTCTGGAGGAAAACAAGATGCCCACTGCCATAGAGACTGCAGCAGGGTCTGACCATAACCTATTAGCAAATAAAGGAATCAATGTCATTATACCACCTTTTATAGCCATGCCAGACTTTAATAAAGTGAGAGCTAGAACGATTGGACGGTAGACAAGATAGCGCACACCCTCTCCGAATCCCTTGATTCCACTTAACTTGATATTCTTAATAGGTTCTTCAGATTTTGTGTTTGGATAAGAGATTTTAATTAAAAACCATGCAGAAATGAGATAGGTTAAAGCGTCAACGATGAAAGCTGTTCTAATTCCGAATAAACTTACTACAAACCCACCTAATGCTGCTCCAAGAGCCAGCATAGCTGACCAGGTAGCTCCAGATAATGCGTTCGCAGTGACTAGGTGGTTTTTTTCTACAATGGATGGGAGGATCGCGCTTCTTGCGGGTTCAAAAAATCCAGTTAGGGCAACCTCAAATAAGATTAATGTATAAACCAGCCATAAGTCTTCTCTACTTTCTACTACAAGAAAACATAAGACGGTAAAACATCGTAGAATATCACTGGCAATCAAAACGATTCTTCGGTCCATGCGGTCTATTAGAACCCCAGCAAAAGGGCTTATAATAACCATAGGTAGAAGCTTTGCCATCATAGCAGCAGCCATTGCCATTCCGGAGCCAGTTAATTGCAGGATTAGAGCATACAGCGCAATACTGTTGACCCAGTTACCCAATTCTGAAATAACTTGTCCATACCAGAGATTTCTAAAGGAAGAGTTATGTTTTAGAAGAGGGAAATATCCAATTGAGCTCTCCTTCGGCCTTTCAGGTTTCAGAATATTCATAGTTGAGAGTAACCATTCATGATAGAAAATTTTTATATATTGTTACATATTTGTTCAATCACTTGAGCTTTAGATTATATGTTTGTTAATAGTGGTCTAATTGGCATCAATTTTTAGTAATTATTTTTTAGTTAATAAATTAAGATTACTTAATGGTAGGTCAATTGATCTTTAATAGATAAGGTTTTATTGGGCTAATGAGCCTAATAACTTATGCCATTTTTTCATAAAGTTTGTTTTTAAAAAATTTTCGGTGATTATATGTTAGATAGTGATGCTCTTATTGACTAATATATAATTAAGTTCTTTTTAAACACTAATTTAAGCGTAGGCCTCTTTCTTGTTCAATCTTTAGGTGCTGTGTATAATTAGAACTCATGGGACACCTTTTAAAGTTTAGTACAGAATTTTAAGTTTTGTTTTATTGGAGGAAGGAAAATGGGGGCGGAGCTCGAGCAAGCGGAAGAACTAAGAAATAACCAAAAAGAAATCATCAGTAGGCGGATTTCATTTTGGCTTTCTTTAATTGTGGCCGTGGGTATAACTTGGTGGTATTACGCTTTGAATCCACCAGATTCTGCAGACATGAGAAAAATGAGATTGTTTTTTAAAGAAAATATCATGGATGTCGCTAAGTTCATTCGCCTGCCAAGTGATGAATTGAAAGAGTTTGCGGATTCTAAGAGTCACCCCTTTTATGAGACATATCTCAAGTCATCGGAAGTTGAGAAAGAAAAAATCAAAGCCTTGATACATATCTCACGTGACTACAGTCCAAATCAGTATTGGTTTAATATTATTTTCCTATGGGTTATTGCCTTTACTACTCTTTGGTTTTTGGGGTTGATTTTGGAAGCCATGATAATTCTCGTGAGGCAAGAAGATTCTGAAAGAAGAAAGCGGTTAAAAGAACAATCTAGATAACCATTATAGGAATTAGGACTAATTATTTTTTTGCTTAAATACTGAGGCGGGAAAAATGGATGGCAATAGCCTTCGTTTGTTAGTTTTTATTTCAGTTTTTATACTGATGCTGATTCTTGAATCATTTATTCCAAGGCACCCTACAGTAGATTCCAAACCGAGACGGCTGGGAATACACATTGGTCTATCAGGGTTGAATACTCTATTGCTTAAAATGGTATTTGGTGCCGCAGCGGTTGGTGCTGCAAAAACTTTAGAAATAAATGGTTGGGGTTTGCTTAACGTTTTAGACTGGAACAAAATGGTGGAATTTGTTCTGGCAATAGTTTTTCTGGATCTTTCTATTTATCTCCAGCATGTAATAGTTCATAAGGTTCCTTTTTTTTGGAGGTTTCACGTTGTTCATCATTCAGATCTCGATCTCGATGCATCATCTGGTTTGCGCTTTCACCCAGTAGAGATTCTGGCGTCAATGCTCTACAAAATTGGAATTATTGTTCTGCTAGGCCCTGCTCCTATCGCTGTTTTAGTATTCGAAGCAGTTCTCAATGGGATGGCTATTTTTTCACACTCTAATATAGCATTGCCAGTTAAGGCCGATCATTTTTTTAGAAAATTAATCGTGACGCCAGACATGCATCGAATTCATCATTCTGTTGAAGTCAGTGAAACGAATTCTAACTATGGATTTAACCTATCAATTTGGGACCGAATTTTCGGTACCTACAAAAAGGATGCATTGAAAGCACAGCCTGAAATTATTATTGGTATTGATATATTTAGAAGCCCGGATGAATTAACTTTCTATAGCCTTCTAATGATGCCAAAAAAGTATAGGAAGCTAACATATGTCACCTAAGTATTATTTAATTTCTGGGATCGTTGTAGTTGTTTTAACAATGACCATCAGTTGGTGGGAGCAAAAACAATCAGTAAGAGAAATCTTTATTGTTTTCTGTAGAGTCATTTTGTTGATACTCTTGCTTCTTTTTGGGTTAATTGGTTTATCGGAACTTTTCGTATACTTGGGTATCGCCCAAGATGGATTTATTATTCAAAGGGATGAATTTCTCATTCAAAGAGAAGGGCTTAAATAGTGGTTGGGTTAGAGTTTTCGCCAGTTATGATTTTGGTTTTATTCCTTTCTTTTTTTGGGATATCTTTTTTTATGGGAATGCTAATTCACTCATCTTTCATGTATGAGGATGGGCGAAATCTCAAGGGAGATAGCAAAAAAGCTTGGATATTGAGTATGCTAGCAGGGCTAGGGATTACAAGCTGGATGTTTATTTATGGCTATTACATCAATTTTCTATAAACATGGGTTGGTTTTTAAATAATTAGCCGGCCAAAAGTTCTACTAACCGACGACAGTTATCTATAACGCTTATGGTTTCCTCTTTTTCTTTATCATCGAGTTCTGTAGTCAACATTTCTTCAAGCAGTTGAATTGCATCATTCAAACCACCTGCGGTTATATCAAGCTCCGCTTCGCTCAACGAATAGATCGAGGGGTTTTGACGCAATTTGTTATAAACTTTTAGGTATCTGTCCTTGTAATCCAATAATTCTACTCGTTTCTTTCCTTTAACTTCTTGCTTAAGCTCGTTATTTATATCTGATACGGAATCATTCAAAGCGATTTTAATGGTATCGATGTCGTTTTTTGTAATTGTAGCTAAGGATTTCATTTTCGGCTTTCTTGCAAACTAAAATTTTATCTATACCCAGGTAAGCTAGGCCAAATAAGAGTTTGATTGATATTTATACAGATTATAGAATATCAATAAATAGAATGAAAATATTTTTTAGCTGATGGTTTGGAGATTTTGTAATAATTTGTAACGCGTTTGTGAGGGGAATTAAAGTCGGACCGCTCACTCTAACGTCAAAAAAATTAGTTCTTTTAAACATCTTCTTTTTGTGATTATTACAGTTATAAAGCTTGATTTTAAAAGTTTCCAGTACTCCTCTTCGGCTTTACGGTTTTATCGTGTCGTTTCTCTAAGTTATTGAGAACTTGGTGGGCCCAGGAGGATTCGAACCTCCGACCGCCCGGTTATGAGCCGGGAGCTCTAGCCAACTGAGCTATAGGCCCAGGAAACTATTAACTTTCTACAAAGCTACGCAGCTTTTTACTTCGGCTAGGGTGCCTAAGCTTACGTAAGGCTTTCGCTTCTATCTGTCGGATCCTTTCACGAGTAACAGAAAAGTCTTGCCCAACCTCTTCCAATGTGTGTTCAGAGTCAAGCCCGATCCCGAATCGTTTACGAAGAACCTTTTCCTCCCTTGAGGCCAGTGTTGAAAGTATTTTTACTGTTTGATCTTTAAGATTCCTTTTAACTACTGAATCAATAGGTGAAAGAACTTTTTTATCCTCAATAAAATCACCAAGGTGGCTGTTTTCTTCCTCGCCAATCGGTGTTTCTAGTGATATGGGTTCTTTAGCAATTTTTAAAACCTTACGGACTTTATCTATAGGCAGAGACATTTTTTTTGCGATTTCTTCAGGAGTAGGTTCTCGCCCGAGTTCTTGAACTAGGTGTCGAGAGACTCTTATAAGTTTATTAATGGTTTCGATCATATGAACAGGGATTCGGATGGTCCTTGCTTGATCAGCAATAGCACGGGTTATAGCCTGTCTTATCCACCAGGTTGCATAGGTGCTAAATTTATATCCGCGTTGGTATTCAAATTTATCAACGGCTTTCATAAGCCCTATGTTCCCTTCTTGGATAAGGTCAAGAAACTGTAAACCCCGGTTGGTATACTTTTTCGCTATACTAACCACCAAACGAAGGTTAGCTTCTGCTAATTCTCTTTTAGCATTTTTTTCTTTGATTCGGCCACGCGCTACTGTGCGCACGGTTGCAAGTAGGAGTTCCTTTGGTGTTGCTGTTTGAAGTTCAATTTGTTTGATTTTTCTACGTCCGGGTTGGACTAATTGTATCTGGTTTTCGTATTGTTTTTTTGTTAAGGTTTTGCCGCGGGGTAATTTAATACTTTTTTGCGTTTTCCAGTTCCCAACCTGTTTTTTGATAGCAACCAAAGACATTCCCCATTCTCGTTCGAAATCGCGTTCCTTTTTTCCCGCTGTACGCAATTCATCTGCAACGGAATAAATTGTTTCAATTATCCGATCCATTATATCTGGACTTAATTTTAAACTGCGTATTGATTCTTCGAGATCCGCTTTTTGACTCAATTCTTGTTGTTCGCATTTCTTTCGAGCCTTATCTGTTAGCTTGGTTTTGATTTTACTTTGGAGCTTTATTAGTTTTTTGGAATTAGTTTTAAAGAGCTTGACTTGCTTAAGAAATTTTTTCGTTTCTTTATCTTCGAGTTCTATTTTTTTTTCCTCTGGTTCGCCTATCACTATCACGTCAAAGACATTGATTTCACCTCTTTTTGTTTGCTCACCTAGCTCTTCTATTTCTTTGTGCGTAATAGAACAGTTTGCAACGGCTGCAATAACCTCGTGTTGGCCTGCTTCAATTTTTTTGGCAATGGTCACTTCCCCTTCACGTGTGAGTAGAGATATAGTCCCCATTTCCCTAAGGTACATACGGACAGGGTCGTCAACTGAAACGCTTTCGCTTTTTGCAGGAGCACCTTCAGAACTTGGTGTCTCTTTTCCATCAGAGGCTTCGCCCTCAGATACAAGTTTTTCTCCTGCCGAATCAGAGTCTACGACATGGATTTCGTTTTCCCCAAACATATTCATCAGTCCATCAATTTGTTCAGGAGCAACAAAGTTAGAAGGTAAAGCATCATTCACCTCCTCATAAGTCAAGTAACCTTTTTCTTTACCTTGTAAAATCAATCGACCGATTTCATTTGATCGGCTGAGTTCTTCCTGATTTGACATTTTTTAAACCTCTCCGATGGGTGTCAATAAGCTTTAATATGAATTTTTTAAAAACATTTTAGAATTGAGACTTAATTTGAAGTTAAAGCTATACGCAGCTGTTTTAGTTTGTCTTGGATTTCTTGAGAGCGCTCGGACTCACCAGCAACCAGAGCTTCATTTCTTTCCCTTTTAAGCTCCTCTACTTGTCGGCTATATGTTTTTTTGTTTAGTGCGTTTATGCAGTCGGTCAATGTTTGTTTTGGATTATCAAATGGTATTGTCGTTACGCCTATCTTACTCAGTAGAGTTTTTACTTTTGGCTCATTTACCTTGTCCATCACCAGATCTATCCTTAGTTCGCAACCTTCGGAAAGTAACTGGTAACACAATTCAACAATTTGACAGAGGTCGGGGTCAACAAAATCTTCAATTTTGACCTGTTCTTTTATTTGTAGGGCCAACTCCTTATCGGAAAACATTAAGTGAACTAAATACAGTTCGGTATTTTTCTTATTCGAGTTATCAGTTCTTAGGTGAGGTTCATGAACAACAGTTTTATCTTGCTTCATGGCATTTTTTAATTCAGATAATAGGGCTTTATCTTCTATATTTGCCCGCTCTGTGAGAACAGTGATCCATTCGGTTCTTTCGATTGTATTTTCTACTTTCATCAAGATAGGTAGCACTTTATTGACCACATCTACTTTGCCCGTTGGGCTAGATAAATTTCCATTTGAAATGGCATCATCAATATAAGATTCAACAAAGGGCTTAGCGTTTTTTAATTCTTCTAAAAATCTTTCGGATCCAAATTTATGAATGAAAGAATCGGGATCGTGCCCAGTGGGCAGGCAGAGTACTTCAACACTCAGGCCTTGTTTGAGGAGTATCTCGAACCCTTTTTTCGTTGCCGCTTGGCCAGCTGAATCGCTATCAAAAATTAATGTAGCTCGATTTGTGTGATTTTTGAGCAAGTTTGCCTGTTCTAGCGTCAAAGCAGTTCCACAGGTAGCTACCGTGTTTCTGATACCGCTCTGATGGGCCCGCATTTGGTCGAAGTAACCCTCCACTATAAGTGCTTTATTTTGTTTCCTAATTGACTCTTTTGCCCGGTTCAATCCAAACAAATGCTTTCCTTTAATATACAAGGGAGTTTCTGGAGAATTAAGATATTTTGGTTCTATTTCAGTGATCACCCTTCCAGCAAAAGCTATTAGATTACCATGAATATCCTGAAGAGGGAACATTATTCGTTCTCGAAATCTATCATAACAACTATTTTCACCTGCCCTCTCTTTTTGTTTAATTAGCCCTGCCTTTAATATACCATCCTTTGAGAATTTATCTTTATTTTTCAGAAAGTTGAATGTATTTTTCCATCCGGGAAGAGCCCAGCCAATCCTATAATCGGTAAGTAGTTTTTCGTCGTTAAAACCTCTAGAATCTAGATAGTCTCTCGCAGGTTTCCCGTCTTTACTCATAAGAGAGTGAATGAAGTAGTTCGTTGCTTTTTGGTTTATATCCAGGAGCATATTTCGTTCATTCGATTTGGCATTAATTTGTTCTGGTTTGAAAGCGGGCAGTTCAACTCCACATTTTGAGGCAAGTTCCCTAACTACATCTAGAAATGGCAGGTCCTCCATTTCCATAACAAACCTAAAAACATTTCCTCCCGCACCGCAACCAAAACAATGGTAAATCTGTTTTTCAGGACTGACTGTAAATGACGGTGTTTTTTCAGAATGAAACGGACAAAGTCCTTTATAATTTTGTCCGCTCTTTTTGAGAAGAACATTCGCTGAAATGATATCTAAAATATCACTTTGAGAACGGATTTCTTCTATTAAATGGTCAGGAATAAAATGATTCAAGGAGGCTTTAATTAATTTTAGTTTGGTAATAAGTCCAAAATAATATTGAATACTAGACTGTTTTTTGGCAGGTATGATGGAGCATTATTTAAGGCATTCAGTAACCAAGCTTTTTATTTGACCATTGTCTGCACGCCCTTTGAATTCAGGAATAACTGTTTTCATTACCTTGCCAAGATCTTTTATGTCAACGATTCCAAGTTCTAAGATTACTTCTTGAATTCGGTTTTTTAAGTCACTCTCAGAAACTTGTTCAGGTAGATACTTCTGAAGAATCTCCATTTCTTGATTCTCTTTTAAGCTTAGATCACTACGCCCCCCTTTATCGAATAAGGTTGCCGCTTCTTTTCTTTTCTTGATTTGAGTGGAAACTAGGGCGATTATCTCGTTGTTATCAAGTTCACGACGAAGGTCAATTTCCCGGTTTTTGATCTCAGAAATCAGACCACGAATAGTATTTAATGTGAGAGAATTTCTTGCTTTGAGCGCCTCCTTCATATCTGAAAGGAGACTTTCTTTTAGATTCATAACTTAAACAACTTGGTAAGTCAAAAACAAAATATAGGGACTGATACATGTTTTGTCAATAGGAAGAGGTTATTTTTTCTTGGTGTTTAAAAAATATTTTAAGTTTTTGTTTATAAAAGAGTTGTTTTGACATGATCATTCTTTGGAAATTAATTAAAGTTAAAAAAGTGAAAGCCTGTATCAATAAATCAGGCATGCTTCTCGCTTTGGAGAAAAAGCCTTTATATCCTCTTCCCAGACAGACTCTAGGTTTTTAATGGATAAGTTATTAGCTTCTATTCCTTGGCGTAAAGTTGGATTTCCATAAAGGAGGTCAATGGCTAATCGGTCACTAACGAACTCATAAGCTTCTGTTCTCCAGGAAAAATCGTTTGGATACAACTTACTAATGGTAGAAAGTAAAACTATAGCTGCTGCAAGTGGTTTAATTTTATCCCTTTCAGTAACATGAAGTTGCACACCACCGCATATTACGTTGCGCCATTTTTGGAATTGAGGCTTAAAGTACTGGGGTCGAAAAAAGAGTCCCGGAAGGTTTTCTTTATTGAGTACCTTAGCCAAAGTATCTGCGTTGATATATGGCGCACCAACTTGCTCAAAAGGAAGGGTAGTTCCCCTGCCTTCTGACAAAAGGGTCCCTTCCATCAGGCACATTCCTGGATATACTGTAGCAGTAGATAATGTAGGCATATTAGGTGATGGTGCAACCCAAGGAAGACCGGTCTCGTCATACCACATGTGTCGTTCCCAACCCTCCATTGGAATTACCTTCAAGTTACATTTAATACCAAAATGCTCATTGAACAATATGGCCAGTTCTCCAACTGTCATCCCGTGGCGGTTAGGGATTGGGTACTGTCCAACAAAAGAATGGAAATCTTTTTTAACAAGGTTTCCCTCAACCTCTAATCCATTGATCGGATTTGGGCGATCGCAAACAATCATCCTTGTGCTTGACTGTGCGCAGGTTTTCATGCAATTTGCCAAAGTATAAATAAATGTGTAATAGCGTGAACCTACATCCTGAATATCGAAAACTAAATTATCGATTTCGTTTAAAAGAGTTGGAGAAGGAGTAAGTGATGAAGTGTCAGTACCATAGAGGCTTTGGACGGTGAGGCCTGACAATGGATCGGTTTGATTTCCGACGAGCGCCATGTCCTGATCGACCCCATAAACTCCATGCTCAGGCGCTAATATTGTTTTTAATTTGAATGGTTTATTATTGTAAAATTGACCGATTGAGAATTGTCCATTGGAGGTCAGACTGGTTTGGTTGACGACAAGGCCTAATGTGCTTCCGTAGAGATATTTGCTAGGGTTCTCTATTAGTTTTTCGAGACCAAGGATGACTCGTTTCATTTATTTGAGCTTGATTTGGTTTGATTCATCTTCCATTCCTTATTGATGTATTTGGGCGTTTCAGCTAAAAGGGTAAAAATCCTGTTGTTTAAAAATTTTCTAACCTACTAGTTTTATACAGATCAATTTTTATACAGATCAATTCCTAATACGATAAGGGGGTTACTCGTAAACTTAATTAACCGGTTAATGTTGCTATTTCTAAAGTTTCGTTATGTTCGATAGGTAAATCGATATCAGTTTCGATGTTTTTTTTACTGGTAGGTCCCAAGAGTTTTTTCCAATTTGTTTTTTCCCAGGAATGAGCTTCATTATAAAAACGATATTCTCTTTCTTTTTCTTTAAACTGAGGGTGATGGACTATCCACATGCCTCTTTTTCTTATCATTGGGGCCCATTGATGACACATTTCATGATACACGGTTAGTTCTAGAACTGACATAGGAACAAAATATTGCTGTAAGCGGGGATTAATTCGGATGAGTCGTTTTTCGGGATCGTAAGAACCAAACCTAAAAGAGGTGAGGTTTTTCTTATGTACCCTTTTCCCCCACTCGATATTTGCTTCGACCTTAGATTCAAAATATTCATTGTTGAGTTTGTCGAATATTTCTTTCAGGCTGACCTCGGAATCATTAATAAGGACTATAGCTGAAAAGTGTTTGCTTCCAACGTTCTTATTACTTACAAGAGAAAAAATTATTTCTCTTAACCTTTTAGGCAAGTTTTTTTCAGACAGAAGTTTTTTGAGTAATGTCTTTTTTAAGGAAAGTGTAACGTTTTTTAGAGGAGTATCAAAATAATCAAAGTAATTTGTATTAAACATCTCTAAATTAACAGTAATTGCTTGAGGATTGATTTTGATTTGTCCCATGAAATCAAACCCATTCTTGCGGCATCTAAAAACCCTTGAATAGATCGGCAGGTTTTTGCTGGTTTCTAGAAAGGGGTTAAATACTATGTTGCCTAGTTTTAGGGGGTTTTGAGAAATAGTAGTAGTGGGAGGCTTTCCCATACAAGGAGTACCTTTCCTATAATTAATATCTTGGTTTGTAACTTCAAAAAAAATACTACTTTAACCAAAGTGCAGTGTCTATAGGTAAAGTAGTTATAATTTAAAGCGTAGAGTAAATTTATCATATAGATTACGTTTCCTTTCTCAATCACTTTACAACAATTATAATTTATCTTAAGCTGAAGTGATTAAATTCACGCTCGGGTAATTCTATGAAGAATATATTCATTGCACTCACTTTATTTATTGTTCTTGCCTGTACATCCACGAAGAAGCAAAAAAATATAGATCCAAACTATAATAGTAAGGCAGATATAGGTTTATTTCTATCTACCGGCGATAAGAATGTAGAAAACCAAGTTCTTGACCGTTTAAAGTTGAATGGTGTTGGCTCTGCTCAAATAAAAAATATTTTGCTGGCGACACTTCCAGTATCAAGTCAGAACCTTGTCGGACTTCAATCAAATTTAAAGCTTAAAATTAAACAAAAAAAATATACATATGAGCTGTATGTTCCAGATTTAGTTTCACCTAATATGCCAATGATTGTGATTATGCATGGCATGGGTGGCAGTGGTGCTAATACTATACAGGCATGGATTGAGCGACTGGGAGACAAATTTGTCATTCTTTGCCCAACCTATCCCATGGGAGCATGGTGGTCGCAAAATGCAGAAAACTTTGTCTTGCAGTTAATTAATGAAATAAGTGCTAAATATCCCATTGATCCCAACCGGATTTTTCTATCGGGACTTTCAAATGGAGCCATTGGTGCTTACATGCTGGGAATGTTTTACCCAGATCGGTTTGCAGGCATTGTTCCCATTGCCGGAGGCATTACCAAACGACTTATGTCTTTCCTAGTTAACCTGAATAACACACCTATGTACATTATTCAGGGAGAGTTTGACCCTATATTTCCAATTGGTCTCACTCGTCGAACTCATAAAATTTTATCTGATTTTAAATCTCCTGTTACCTATCGCGAACATAAAGAACGCGGAGCAGCACATGGTGGTCATTTCCTTCCAGAGGCTGAGGTTCCTGCCTTGGTTGAATGGCTTGCTAAGCAAAGAAGAAACACCTACCCCAAAGTGATACGCATAACCCGAGAAGAAAACCATATGAAACGTGTTTTCTGGGCAAGACTTAGTAAAGGTTTTAAGCTGGCGGCGCTGCAAATCCCCGGTCCGGAAATGGAACCACTCAATATCCATGATGGTAAAATTGCTACATTATTTGCCATCGACGAGGGAGACAATCGTTTTATCGTAAGAGGCAAAAATGTTCTTGAGTTCGAAATATACCTTTCGTCTGGCCAGATAGACTTTAAAAAACCAGTTGTCGTAACTTTTCAGGCTATACAGGATAAAGGAAATAAGCTTGCCCCAGGTGAAAAATTTGTGGCATTTAATAAAAAAGTAGAAAAAAACACGAGTGTTCTTTTGCGTAGCTTTAAGGAACTCCGTGATGAGAATATGCTTTATGATGCAAAAATTACTATTTCTACACAAAAGACGGTCAAGTTTGCAGCATCACGATGACTCGGGCAATAAATTCTTTACCAGAAAATAGAAACGATCTTCTAGAAAAAACTAGAGAACTTCTTGGCTGGCCTTTGATTCAAGAAGCTCTTGCAGGGTATGCGTGTTCTCCTGTCACGTCGGGACTTTGCCACTCAATAATTCCACACTCAGATGTTGGTTCTGCCAATAGCGCACTCAATACCACCGCAGAAATGGTTGATTTCCTTTCAGCCGAAAACTCTTTCCCTATGAGTTCTTTTGAGAATTTTCTACCTATATTTGAAGAGGCTAAACAAAGAGAGTTGCTAGACTCATTACAATGCCTTTCTGTTTTGAAACTATTACGTATCATTCGTCATGTGCGAAAATCTATAGAAAATCAAGATAACTTTCCTTTGTTAAAATTATATAGCAACCCGTTAGATCCACTGCCTTCTTTGTATAGAGAACTAGAGCGATGCATTAACGATGAGGGAGAACTAAAAGAAAACGCTTCACCCGAACTCAAGCAGGCTGTTCGTGATGTGTTTTCTACAAAGCAAAAATTAGAATCAAAAGTAGCAAAATTTTTTTCTAATAATGCATATCAAGAAATAATTCAAGATAGTTACCATACAGAAAGGGAAGGGCGGTTTGTCATACCTGTAAAATCAGATAAAAGGGCACAAATAGAAGGAATTGTCCATGATAGTTCTGGAAGTGGGCAAACGTTGTATGTTGAGCCATCTTCTATAGTTCCGTTAAACAATCAGCTAAAAATTAATAGATTAGCTGTTGACCGGGAAAAGAAAAAAATTTTGCAGTTGCTGGCTAGACAGATAATAGAATCTGGTGACATTATTTACACTAGTATGGAAACTCTTGTAGAGCTCGACTTGATTCACGCTAGGGCTAGGCTTGCTAAGGTAATGCAGGCTAGGTTATGTCCTATTGGAGAAGGATTTGAGTTACGGCTAAATAAAGCCCTTAACCCAGAATTAATGCTAAATGGTAAAGACGTTATTCCAAACGATATTGCCTGGGACCAATCGACTCATGTGATTATCATATCTGGTCCAAATACGGGTGGAAAAACCGTAACCCTTAAAACAGTTGGTTTGATGACGCTCATGGTTCGTGCAGGGCTTTTTTTGCCTGTCGATGTAGGGTCACATATCCCTTTTTACCCTGAAGTATACGCTGATATTGGAGACGAACAAAGTATAGAGCTCAGTTTATCAACCTTCTCGGGACATATTAAAAAGATTATACATATAATGAATCATGCTGCTTCAGGGTCACTCATTTTGCTAGATGAATTGGGAATAGCTACGGACCCACATGAAGGCGCATCTTTGGCAGAAGCTATGCTGACCGAGCTAAATAACAAAGGAGTAACAACTCTTGTTTCGACCCATTACATGGCATTAAAGCTACTTGCGCAAACACAAAGTGGATTTCTTAATGCATGCACGGAGTTTGATTCTAAATCACATACACCAACCTATCGCCTCATTTTTGGAGTGCCTGGCCATAGCGCTGCTATTGATATTGCTGAACAGCTTGGCCTCAATACAGGAATTACCGAACGTGCAAGAAAGATTTACCAGTCTCAGGATACGCGAGCAGATGAGGTACTAAAAGACTTAACTCAACAGCGAGTTGAGTTGATTAAAGAAAAAGAAGTTTTGCGTTCTACGACTATAAAATTAGAAGGCTTAACTAGACAACAACGTAAAATTAATGAGAGCCTTCAAGAAAAAGAGAAAAAATTTAATCTCGAAAAGTCAAAAAAGATACAATCTTCTGTTCGCGAAGCAAAAAATAAAGTTCGCCAAATGATAGAAGAAGTTAAGCGAAGCTCTGAGATGTCAAAGTTACGTAAAGTAGAACACAAAATAGGAATGATGGGGCGGATACCATTATCTGCTCATAGAGGTGACCTTTCTGAATGGGTAATTTCTCCTGAAAATTTGAAGGAAGGTGATTTGGTATTGATTGAAAATTACGGAGAAACGGGAGTCTTATTAGAAGACCCTTTAGGGAAAAAGAAAGTTAGAGTGGGCTTGGGTAAGCTAGAAACAATTGTTGCAATTGACAAATTAAAAGGAAGTCTAAAAAAGAAACCTGCCACGAAAAAAGCTCCGGAAAAAATAAATATTGATGTCCATACAGAGTCCACGACAAAAGTAAAAACAACTTGCGATCTAAGGGGGATGAACTCTGACGAGGCGCTTATTGCGGTGGAAGGTTTTCTGAGTCAGGCAATTGTAAATGGAATTAAACAAGCTACAATAATCCACGGGCATGGTATGGGGACAATTAAAAACCTTGTCAGGGATTATCTTTCTTCAACTGGAATCTGTAAAAAGTTTTCTCCTGCTCCAAGAGGGAGGGGAGGAGAGGGCGCAACAATAATTGAGTTTTAAAAAAATATAAATCTACTGGTTAATCAAACACCTTGACCAAGTGGTCAAAACGGTTTTTTGATTTATTAATTTTTTCTTCATTCCCTAAGACACAGATAGAGCCCGACTCTTTTATTTTTCTGAATAGAGAGGCAAACGATTTGATATCTTCCACACGAGTTGATAGTAACTCATCTCGCCGTTTTTGTTTTAGCTCGTATGTCTTACCGGTTAAGTATTCAATCATTGAAGTCGACCCTTTTCGATCTGGTGTCATTGGCGGATCCAAGCGTCCTACACAACCAATCAAAACTTTAGTTAGCTCTTTCTCAGAAATACCCAAGTTTTCAATATAGTCTGCAATCTGATCATAGATATCTAGTGTTTCTGTTAAGTTTGGATCTCGATAGGAAACTAGCCCATAGTCACCGCTATACGAGTCAAATGAGCTTTGAGAGCCATAGGCTCCTCCTTGGACACGAACCCGATCCCATAAAAAACAAGTGCGGAGAACAGCGTTCAAGACATCGAATTTTCCGCTATATTCCATACCTAATTCATATAAATTGGCTCCCTTCCCGACAAACTGTACGGAGCTTGCAGTTAAAAAAGCTTCATTCACTGGCCCAGTTTTGAATTCAAACTTTACAGAAGGTTGCTTTTGATGAGGTAACTTTTGAGTCAGGCCTATAACTCTTTTTTCGATTTTTTTATAGTCATTTCCAGGAGCAGTTATATTTACAAAAATATTTTCTTTTGTGAATAAGCTTTGCGTGACGCGTTTAAATTCTTCAGCCACTTCGTTAGGGTTTTTTTCTGCTCGGTCTAACAACTTTTCCAAAAATTTATAATATGAAATTCCTTCGATAATCTCGTTGTATTGACCTAATAGAGATTTGTATGAATTAAGTCTTGAGAGCACATAATGATTTCCTGAGGATAGAATAGAGTCTTCCATTAAAGCCTTTGAGCTCTTTATTATCTCAATCAAACGCTTAGGGTTATTAAAGTCATGTTCTAAAATCACCTCTTCCCAGATATTAAAAAGGTGATCTAGGTTTTCCATAAGGCCTTTTCCGCTAAAGAATATACGGGACAGTATGTTTTTGTGATCGTTTATTTTGGTGGAAGTAAAGTGCCAGGAACGAAGGCCACCAGTGTGTATACCCAATAGTTGAGAAATCTCCATATAGCTATGGCGATTTGTACCCATTCCTAAGACTAAATTACCAACCAGAGAAAGATAGGGGATTTTTTCAAGTGGAATATTGAGCGCATCAAAACCAATTTGAACATAAGCTATATTATTTGTGAATAAATCATGAAATAAAATTTTAGGTTCCGATTCCCTTTTTAATTCCATAGGGAAACGTTCACTCTTAACCTCGATATCCTGAATATCTAAGCTTGGTAGTTTTTCTAGATCTTCAGGAGAGTCAGGCTTAATCTGCATTGCCTGAAGTTCTTGGGTTTTTTTAACAAGGGAGTCAATATCATTTTGTGACATTGAAGCCTTCAAAGCCCGCATGTTTTTCCTTATCTTAGCGTCTTTTTTCTTTTCTAGATCTGATTTAGGCTTAGCAAGCACGACGCTCTGGTGATTATTATTTAAAAGGTATTTATCTATCAAGCTTTCAAAGTAACGTTCTTGTGACTTACGCTTGATTTTCCTCATAAGTTTGTCATATTTCAAATGCATAAAAGGGTCTGAGCCATATAGCCAGGAAGCTAGAGTCTGAATGTTGTAGACAATACCTTTTGGAAAACCACCAAAATTTGATTCACGCAGCTTAAAGTCAATGGAGTTTACCGCGGACTTCACCATATCTTCTTCGATTCCATTATCCACAAGGTTTTCCAAGGTTGAAAAAATAAGTTCAAGAATTTTATTTTCGTTATTAGCTTCTGTACCTTTAAGCCCGACAGCAAACGTTGTTTCAAATCGATTTTCATCAAACCCACCACCAATAACTTCGCTTCCAAGTTCAGAGTCAAGCAGTGCTTTACGTAGAGGAGATGCGGAAGTCCCAAGTAGCAGATAGCTTAAAATATTAAAAGCAAGGCAGTGTTCATGGTTAGTTGATTTATCTAATTTAAACCCTACGGCCACAAAAGTTTTCTGGCTTAGAGATTCATCTTTTGATACAGGATAAAAAATTACTTTTCGCTTAGGTTTGCTAAATCGTCTTTGTGCGCTAACAGAGGATTCGATTTTAATCGACTCAAAATCTTTAAGATATTTATTATCTAGAAAGTTTAAATATTCCAACGTGTTCCCATCACCATAAAAGAAAATACGGCTGTTTGAGGGGTGATAATGTTTGTTGTGAAAATTTTTAAACTCTTTATAGGTTAAGTCCGTAATTGCTTCAGGGTCTCCACCCGATTCAAAACCATAAGTTGTGCTTGGGAAAAGAGAATGCGCTAAGTGCCGATCTAGAATGCTTTCAGGGCTCGAGAAAACCCCCTTCATTTCATTTAAAACTACTCCTTTATAGGTAATGTTTCTGTCAGGAAGTTCCAGCTCATGGTGCCATCCCTCCTGCATAAATGTCTCTTCTGTGATATTTGGATAAAATACTGCGTCGAGATAAACATCCATTAAGTTAAAAAAATCTTTTTTATTACGACTTGCTACCGGATACATAGTTTTATCAGGAAAAGTCATAGCATTAAGGAAGGTTTGTAGGCTTCCTTTTAATAATTCAAGAAATGGCTCTTTTACAGGATACTTGCGTGATCCACATAAGACACTGTGCTCAAGAATATGCGCAACTCCTCGATCGTTTGATGGGGGGGTCTTGAATGTTGCACTAAAAACTTTGTTATCGTCATCATTTTCCATGACAAGAACTTCTGCACCAGTTTTTAAATGCGTGAAGAGTAAGGCCATGGAATTTAGTTCAGAAATTGATTCCTGTTGGTACAATGTGAATCCAGAATAACTTTCTCCCAATTCAAAACTCATTATTATCCTTTCGTATTTCTATTAATTTTTAACATTTACAGATGTTATTAAAAAAATACTTCAATTTATTTTGATGTCAATTTTATGTGATAGATTTATTTAAGCTAACCCTATGAATAGGCACTCTAAAAATACATTAAGTCTTGATATTTAAGCCAATTGGACAGTGATCAGAGCCCATCACATTGGGGTATATACATGAATCCTTTACCTTTGTCATTAAATCGTCGGTGACGAAAAAATAATCAATACGCCACCCAATATTTTTCTTGCGGACATTGGCCCTATAGCTCCACCAAGTGTAATTATCGGGCTCTTTGCAAAACTCACGGAATGTATCAATATATCCGTGAGAGACGAACTTATCCATCCAGGCTCTCTCTTCTGGAAGGAACCCTGAATTTTTTTCATTAGGCTTTGGGTTTTTTAAATCAATCGCTTTATGAGCTGTGTTGACATCTCCGGTAATAACTAGCTTTTTACCTTCCTTACGTAAACCCTCACAGTGCTCTAGGAAAGCGTCATAAAAATCCATTTTATATTTAAGTCTATCGGGACCGCTAGTGCCATTGGGGAAGTATATATTCATAAGATCAAAGTTTTTATACTCTAATCTGATAATTCGACCTTCTATATCAAATTTCTTCACCCCAATTCCCAGATGAATTTCCTTGGGTTTTTTCTTGCTTAAAACAGCTACACCGCTATATCCTTTTCTTTGAGCAGGGTTCCAAACTGCGTGATATCCATCAGGGTTGGCCATATCTTTAGTTAGATCATTTGGGGTTGCTTTGATTTCTTGAAGACATATTACATCAGGTGCCTCAGCGTGAAACCAATCTAAAAAACCTTTTCTAACAGCAGCACGAATACCATTAACATTCCAACTCAAAATTCGCATATTCACCCTCTAATATAAAAACAATTAATATTAAATTGTCTGCAAATACAAAAAACACGGGCGCACATAATCTCATAAAATATTTTATAAAACTATTAATAATTCATTAACAGTAAGATCTTGAAATTATCAATTTAGATTCAACAAATACACCTATAATAATTAAAAAATATTTATCTAATGATAAATTCATGCACTATAATCTTTATAACAACTTTAGAAACAATGGAAATTTGCCTATGCAGGAATTGTTAGTTAAAAACCTAAAAGTTTCATTCTCAACTCCTGAAAAAGAACTAGTTGCTGTCCGTGGAATTAGCTACCAACTTAACAAGGGGGAAACACTTGCTCTTGTCGGAGAATCTGGTTGTGGAAAAACCGTAAGTGCACTTTCTATATTACGGTTGATTGATGACCCTCCTGGGAAAATTATGAGTGGAGAAATTATTTTTGATAGTAAAGATCTTCTTAAGCTGACAAAAAAAGAATTACAAGTTTACCGTGGCAAAGACATTGCTATGGTTTTTCAGGATTCAATGACCTCGTTGAACCCAGTTTTGACTATAGGAGATCAAATAATTGAAACTCTGCTGCGGCACACATCTCTTTCCCGTAAAGAAGCAAAAGAAAAATCTTTGAAACTTTTAGAACAGGTAGAAATTCCTTCTCCAAAAGAAAAGTTGGATCAATACCCACATCAACTGAGCGGTGGCATGCGGCAAAGAGTAATGATCGCTATGGCTCTTTCATGTTCTCCTCGTATTCTTATAGCTGATGAGCCAACAACAGCTTTAGATGTGTTGATTCAGGGGCAAATACTTGATTTGCTTAAAAAAATAAAAAATGAAACACAGATGTCAATTTTGCTTATTACACATGATCTGGGAGTTGTCGCTGAAATAGCAAAGCGTGTCATGGTTATGTATGCGGGTGAAATAGTTGAGTCTGGGCCGGTCGAAGATCTTTTCCGCTCCCCCCTTCATCCCTATACAATAGGGCTTATGAAATCTATTCCTAGACTAAAACGGACTCAAGAAAAACTTTCCAAGCTAGATGAAATATCAGGAGCTGTGCCATCGCTTGCACAAATACCTTCTGGATGTCCATTTCATCCTCGTTGCCCTTCAGTTGAAACGCGTTGTAAAACGGAAAAGCCAAAGCTTAAAGAAATCACGAAAAAATATTCTGTGAGTTGCTGGTTACACTAATGGAAAAAAATAGAAAATTATCTCAGCCGATCTTACTTGAGGTGAAAGGTCTAAAAAAACATTTTCAAATTAAAACATCTAACAAAGGTAAAAAACAAGTTTATGCTTTGAATGGTATTTCTTTTCTGCTGCACGAAGGCGAAACATTAGGCCTTGTTGGAGAATCTGGGTGTGGTAAGTCAACAGCTGCACGCGCGATACTAAGGTTGGTTGAACCCACCTCTGGAGAGATTTTTTATAAAAACCAGAACCTGATTAATATGAAAAAGAATAAATTACGCTCCCTTAGAAGAGAAATGCAAATAATATTTCAGGATCCTTTTGCTTCATTGAATCCAAGAAAAAGGATTAGAAAAATACTAGAAGAACCTTTCGATATACATGGATTCAGCAATTCGAAGGAAAAATCCGAACGTATCACATGGTTATTAGAGCGCGTTGGTCTGCTACCAGACCAAGCAGAAAAATACCCACATGAGTTCAGTGGAGGCCAATTACAGCGGATTGGAATAGCTCGCGCAATTGCGCTGAACCCGAGTTTGATTATTGCCGATGAACCCGTTTCTGCTCTTGATGTGTCGATTCGCGCTCAAATAATGAATCTATTATTCGACCTTAAAAAATCAATGCGTATATCGTATTTGTTTATTTCTCATGATATGACCATCGTCAGACATTTCTGTGATCGCGTTGCGGTTATGTATTTAGGGAAAATCGTTGAGATAGCAGATAGTGATTCTCTCTATAAAAATCCAAGCCACCCATATACTGAGGCCCTATTAGCCGCGATACCCTCAATTGATCCGGGAATAAAAAAACAACGCTTACAAATTAAAGGGGAGCTACCAAATGCTATAGATATGCCTCAAGGATGTGCTTTTTATTCACGGTGTCCTATTCGAGAGAAAAAATGCGAACAATCTATACCAGAACTCAAAGAAATAAAATCTGGACACCAGGTTGCCTGTTTTCTAAGTGGGTAGCATAAGGTATTTTAGAAATAAGTACTAGCCAAACTATAAAATCTAATCAATAACTTAGCACGGGAAGGAGCTAAACGAAGCTATACTTGAATTTTTTTGAAACTTAAAACACTCAAACTACTGCCATCTATTTTAACAAAACCTACTTTATATTTTTCTCACTCTAATTGACCTTGTTTCTTTTTATTACGCATATAAATAGAACTTTTACTTCCACTGGGATGAAAGTTTTTAAAGCCTATTTCTGAAATAACAAACAGACTAATTGCAAGTATAGTCCAGGCAGTTTTGGTATAATTATCTAGGATCATGGTTCCTCACTCGCTGCTATAATAGGTTATGGATAGGTTTATACGATTTCTATTCTGGCTTTTCTCTCTTTGGGTGTTGCTACATGGTTTTATGAAGTTCTCTCCAGAATATGCCACTCAACTCCCTTATTGGCTCTACTCATTTTTATACCTTTTAACTCAATAATTCTACCATAGAGAAAAAATGAATATCAAATTGATAAAAATGTGACTATCATTCCCGGAAAATTAATTATTTCTTTTTGGTGGAATAGACCTTGCGCAACGAAAACCTACGTAATGAAATCTATGTATTGGAAGACTAGTAATCCATTTAGCGGATTGCATCGCATTAAGTGAATTTCTCCAAGATCCTCCCCTGAGCACTTTTCCTTCTGTTGTTTCACGATGACTATTGGTCCATTCCCAAACATTTCCCATCATATCAAATAAGCCAAAAGAGTTAGGAGATTTTAGACCTACAGGATGAGTTTCTTTCGCCGAATTTTTTTTAAACCAACCATGAAGTTTAGGTTCTTCTTCATCCCAATAAAATTTTGTTGTGCTTCCTGATCGTGCGGCCCACTCCCATTCCCATTCTGTTGGCAAGCGTTTTTCAATAAGGCGACAATAATCCATAGCCTCAAACCAGTTTACTTTTTCAACGGGTCTATGATCACCACTAAAAAAAGATAAATTTATTCCCATATTCTTTTTAAAAGACTTTTGAGTTACTTCAAAACGATCCAAAAAAAAATTTTCGATGAATATTTCTATGTTCCCATATTTTGTGTTAACTAATAATTTCCCAGATGGAATTAATGCCATATCATCGCCTGAATGAGCAGGCAGGAAAAGAGGGTAGAAGATATAAAGAGAGATTAATATTAAACATAGTCGTATTATTTTTTTGAAAAGTAAATACATTGAATTACTCAGGAAAATCTTCTTTGGGGCAAAGAAACTTAAAAACATGAACTATGTTTTTAACTACTTTGTCCACATCTTCGTTAATAATAGACATGTTTTTAATATTTTTATAAAGAATAGTAGAGAAATATTTATCTAGACTTTTTTGCTTTTGCTGCTCAGTCATAGATTGTATGTTTGAAAGACCGGCAACATCAAACCACAGTCCTCCACATTTCGCACATTGATTGACCTCGGTGTCAAATTTTTTGCTAAAAAAGTGCCTGAACAACAATGTGGTTTTGCAATTGGGGCAAATATGTTCAACCCTGCGATATGCTTTTATTCCGTCTGCATGCTTAATTTTAAGGAGTGGTAACCCTAAGCCAGGATTTAAACTTCCAATAATTTTTAGTTGATCCTGACTAAACCACAATCCACCACAACCGTTCTCACACGCCAAAATTTTTATGTTGGCTATAATAAATATTGTTAATTTATTTTTACAGGCAGGGCAATGCATAAACTTCTTTCAGCTTAGAAAAGCAAGAATAATTTATAAAGCCTAACTAAAGATAGTTAAAAAATTATGAATTAACTCTCAGGTATTTTTTCTGCAGTTGGAAGTCCGCTTACGGGGGAGGCATGGTGTAGGATCATTTTCCATTCGCCATTAAATTTTTTAAACAAATTGGTTGAGTGGACTTTCGATAGTTGAACACCGCTTGATAGTATAGAAAATAGATTTTCCTGACAGGTTACCCATGCAAGGTCTTCTGAGGCAGTAACATCAACATGCGAAAGCTTAATTTCTAAGTCTTGTGCTGATGCAAAGATTTTCTGCCAACTTATCATGATATTCTCAAACCCCGTCAAAACATCCCACCCTGGATGGATACACTGCGAAGTCGAGTCGTTTAACCACACTCCGATCATTAGGTCTATGTTATTTTTATTGAAAGCATCATAAAACTTTTGATTTGTCTCGGTTACAATTTTTTCACTCATAGTAGATAACCATAAATTTGAATAGTATTAGCTAAGATTTTTTTAATAAGTATTCAATCGCCTCAAAGGTTTCATTCGATCCCCAGTTTTTAGCCCCATCCACCCTTGCTACAACTCGCCCTTCACGATCAATTACATAAGTAAATGGAATTGTCATTGAGGGATAAAGCCGCTCTGCTTCGCCTTTCTCATCCAATAGAATTGGGAACGAAATGCCATATTCATGAACAAAAGATTTAATTTCTTCCCCTGCATTTTTATCTAGTGTCACAGCTAAAACCGTTACTCCTTCTGAGCGGTAACGACGGTAAAGCTTTTCAAAAGAAGGCATCTCCACGCGACATGGAGCGCACCAAGTTGCCCAAAAGTTAAGAACTACTACATGCCCACGATAATTATAAAGGTTTTCATAGTTACCTTTTAAATTTCGTAAACTAAAATCTGGCGCCAGATAACCTATACTTGATTTTTTTTGATTAAAAGTTTCTTCCGGTTGAACATCAGTAATGGAAATTGGTGCTTCTGAAAAATGTTCTAAGAAAAAAAGAATTGCACCAATAAAGATGACGATAAAAATGAGCGCATACTTCTTAGTTAGAGTATAAGTAGTCTTTTTTGAGTCGTTCGACTTCATCTTTCATCCTCTCAATTTTTATTCTCTGACCCATCAATAAAAAATAAAGAAGTGTGAAAGCTCCAAGTGACAGCATCAGTGTAGTTACCATAGAAGGATCCATGCCTGCCCCTAATCCTTGTGGTGATATCATTTTAGGTGGAGGATGAAAAGTTCGCCACCATAAAACAGAAAAATGAATGAAAGGAATATCTAGAAAGCCGACGATTCCTAAAACTGCTGCAAACCGAGCACGCATAGAGCCAATATCAGTCTGATAACGAAGCATAAGATATGACACATAAATGATCCATAAAATTAATGTGGATGTCAGACGAGCATCCCAAACCCACCATGCACCCCAAATCGGCCGTGCCCAGATTGGACCTGTTATTAAAACAAGCGAGCAAAAAATAACACCAATTTCAGCTGAGGCCAGGGCATATATATCCCACTCTCTTTCTTTCTTCCACAAAAATAAAATGCTGCAGACAAAAACAATAAAAAAAGAAAAGAATGCTAACCATGCGGCAGGGATATGAAAATACATAATCCTTTGCACTGCTCCTTCCATTTGTTCTGTGGGCACATAAATAAAAATAGCTGCCATGCTTATTAAGAAGGCTAGAGCGGTAAGCCATATCAAAATTGAACTGCTCTCATTTTTTTCTGCGTTCACTTTTGTGCCCCTTTTTCTACGGCTTCTTTTATAAGATCCAAATCATTTTGCAAAGACTGTTGATATTTTTTTATTCGCAAAAGATAATAGAAAATACTTCCCCATACGAACACGTTTGCGGCAAATAAATATTCTAGGTTGTCCATTTTAGTTATTCCTCCAAAACAAAATCTATCATCATAATGGCAATAGCAATATATATAACATCAAAACATAAGACTAAGCTGATCCAGTTCATCATATTCGATAATGGTTCTCCCATGAGAATTTGACCTGTCATCCGAACTGATCCAATAATGATTGGGATTATAAGCGGATATAATAGTATTGGTAACATGATATCACGCGTTTTGAGATTAGCCGATAAA
>CAZOYP010000040.1:0-23779 GCA_964584125.1 uncultured Nitrospinaceae bacterium
GCTTTTTCCCTGCTATGAAGTTTGGATTTATCTTGATCGTGATTGCAGCTACCATTTGGTTCACGCCAAGACGTTTCTTTGCCACTATGATGCCTGAACCAGGCATGGACTCTTCAATGGTGCTACCCGACAATCTGGCTTTTCTTGCCTTGATGATTTCGAAAAACACAGCTGCCTTCGCCTTAGTTACGGTTACCTTTGTAAATTATATTTTTTACACGATAGCAACCAAAACGGGGAAAGTGCATTACGGCAAAATTAACCCACTTGGAACCTACTGTCTGATATTTCTTGGGTTTGCCGACATATGGCTAATGAGCTGGATGGGAACCATCCGCGAATTATCACGTATGAACTGGCATGTTTATAAGGTTTTCAAAGATGTGACGCCAGAGAAGTTTGCGCCCACGTTGGCCGAGTCTGGGTTCCATGTAACGACCATTGTTTGGACCTTCTTCATTATGATGACATGTATCATCTGGCTAGGAATAAAATATCCAAAATCGAAGAAAAAGTCTGAGGAGGTTACTCCTCAGGCCACGCCACAGATGGCTGAATAACAATTTGGGAGCGCTCTAATGCAACAACAGTCTTTTTTAAAAAACTTTACTCAATTGTCTCTGAGATTTCTACCTTTGGCGGCAGTCATATGGCTTATCGTTGCCTGGTTCGAACTACCGCGCAGCGCTAGTTGGGGCTTTGCTGGGGTGGTGATGATGTATGCATTTCTTTTATCTCTTCCCCCAAAGAAGAAAAAAGAGATCTCTTTTGCAAAAAATCTGGGATTTAAACTACCGATCGTACTCATAATTGCAGGTGGGATATGGGTTCTAGCTGGGAAGTTTGGATTCCCTATCTGGTGGCAGATAGAATTTGTTGCTTTTGCTTTTGTGGGACTTGTATATTTTCTTGTTCTTGACGCCAGAGCACTTAAGCCGGAAAAATCTAAATTAAGTTGGACCTTTCGACTCCTAACAACTTATGCTTTGGCCTCGGGGTTATTTATCACCATAACAGCTCAGCTCCCTCAATTTGATCCAGCACATGAAATAGAAAAGTTAGAAAGGCCTCCTATAAAGTTAAGTGGCCTTGCCGGTCCTGAGGTTATTGCGGCTGGCCGTGAAGTATTTGCCAGTAATAAATGCTTTAACTGTCACAAGGTTTTTTGGGAAGGAAACTCAGATCGTGGTCCTAACCTCGGAACCAAGCAAATCGGATTATATTCCGAGGATTATATCAAGGAACAGATTTTGGATCCGCGAAAGGACCAGGCTCCTGGATATGAAGATAAAAAGTCCAAAAAAGCCATGCCCACTTACTACGATGAGGACCTAAGCGAAGACGAATTGAGCGCATTAGTGGCCTATTTGAAAACCCTGCGTAATCCGACCAGCATGCCTGTGGAGGGCAAGTTCCCAAATCAGTGGACCTGGTGGGATGATCCCAAGATAATCGCAGAGGGCAAAGTAGTTTTTGAAGGCATGGAACCTAATGCAGAGGGTCTAAATTGTGCTGTGTGCCACGGTAAAGATGGAATTCCTATGATGACAGGAGCTATGGATTTCCGTAATGCTGAAAATATGGATACTGAAAAAATGCCGGATCGGATTGACGGTGTTAAGATGAAAGATTGGCCGGACGCATTGTGGTATAGGCGAGTTACTCGAGGAATTGATGGTACTCCAATGGCACCATGGGGAATGTTATTCCAACATTTGTATTTGTGGAAAGCGGAAGCTTATGCCAGAACTTTTCACGATCCTCTTGAAAAACGCACAGAAAAAAGACCGGTTCCTCCTATCCCGACCAAGGAAGAAATCGAAAAATGGAAAACTGACGGCCTTTTTCTAGATCCGCTTTTATGATTTTTTTAACATAGCTCAATCAAAACCGGCCACACCAAGTGGCCGGTTTTTTTTATTTCCACATTATGTATTTTGAAACCTGATAGAATGAAAGGAATAGGGTTTACAACTTATAGTTGGAGTAGGTAATGAGCACAGTTGAAAAACTTTTAAAAGAAAACATGTCTGATGATGGAACTGTTGTAAACCTGAGAGACAAATTTCTAGGGCTTAGAGGTGTAATGGAGTTAGCTGAAATTCCTGAACTAGCAAATGTTAAAGAGCTTGTTCTTCCAGGAAACCAGTGTGCCGATGAAGGAGCTGAAGCATTAGCTAACTCACCACACTTAGGTAACCTTGAAATGCTGAATCTTAACCATAATGACATAGGGGATGACGGGGCAATTGCTATTGCCAAGAGTGAAAAATTTCCTAAACTAAAATCCCTATCGATGTTTGGAAATGTTGTCGGTGATGGTGGCGCGAGAGCATTCGCCGATTCACCACAAAGCAAAAAATACATTAAACTGGATTTATATAAAAATCAGATCACAAATGACGGTAACAAACTTCTCACCGAGTCAGAGATGCTAAAAAATTGTGAAGAATTAGAAGTTTAATCAAAACCTCAATCCACAATCTATAAAGATGAAAATTGAAGTATTAATTAGCCTTGGCCCACTGGGAAGGGGTATAAGCTTTTATCTGGAGAGCGTGAATCAGCTTGGGTTGGCCGTTAATTTGATCGTCCAAAGCGCTATATACCATACGCATGCAGTTTATTAAGTCAACATTTTCAAATTGTTTGGATACTACTTTAACTGAGTAGTGCCCGCCTCCGCCCGCAGCCTTGTGTCCATGGTGCAAGTGGCTATCGTCTATAATCTCAACATAATCAGCAGATATTTTTTCCTTCAAAACCCTATCAATTACCTCAACGGCATCCATAGCTTTCCTTACAATCAATGTAATAAAATATCGAACAAGCTATAATAATTGTATCAAAAAACCTGATGTTAATTTTAATCAAGTATAATTTCACGGTTCACCCAAACATTCAGGATCAGGGATACGAGATATATCTTTAAGGGACGTACCAAACCAAACATTCCTTTGATTTTCTTCTTCACTAACCAACCTTGTTCCACATTTAGCGCACAAAGGAATCCTATCCGAATGAAATTGCTTAATCCGGTTTTTTACTTTACAAATAGGACAAGGTATAATACTCGATATTAAGTCGCTCACAGTTTATTTTACCATTCTTAGATTTAATAAAAACATTTAACTGACACATTGCATAACATGATATTTCACCAAATTGGTGGTCAAACCTTAAAAAAACTTACCTTTTGGAATAAAATTTCTCTGATTCTATGGATCGGCGCTATCTTAGCTCTACTCTCATTTTTTACATTCACGCTCTTTGTAATAGGACTCATAGTTGGAATAGTAATTTTTACTCTTAGATTTTTTAGACAAAATCAATCAAAAACAACTAATGGTCAAAATAATAAAAATAACCCTTTTACAAATCAAAACTACCGTTCGAGATCCTCAAAAGATGACGACATTATCGATATTTAACTGACCTTTGTTCTAGAAAAACCTTATTTGCTTTCTCTATTTTTATCCTTAAGCATATGATTTAAAAAGTATTTATTTACTTTAATAGTTTTTTTGCTTTAAATACAATATTTAAGTTTAAAAAAAAATACAGAAAACCCTTGTAATTCAAAGAAGTAAAACATAATCTGTACGCACATATTTGAGCGATGGACTGCATCATTTTCTATGAGCCAAGGATGGTACAAATTATAGAAACCGACTATTAACTGGGGAGTGGTGGTCATGGAAAATCCTTCGACTGGAGCGTCTGCCCTTGGTGGCTCGTCTCAAGGAGCAGATGGACTAAATAATAAATTTAAATTAGTTAAACAGATGCAAGCGCAGTCCCAATCTAGCTTGAAAAGTCTAGCCCCGGAAGCCAAGGCTGTTAAAGAAATGGGTGCAAAGTTTGATGGTGTTCAAAACATAGGGATGACGAAAGTAAATACTGCGGAGTCCACCAAAATACAACCTGGACCAGAAATTGGTAAAGGAGGTCTCGTTAACGACGTTTTTTAGTTCGTTTCTAACAGGACTTTACTTCTCGCAACATGTAAACGTGTTATCGGGGTTCCATTCAATTTGGATATATTCTGGGAACTGTGTTTCGTGGTCGAAGTTGGCGAGGTCTAGCTGATCACAAGTTAGGTTGGTAACGCCAGTGAGGTTGGCCCCATGCAAAAATGCATCTTCTAGTTCAGCTCCATCCATGTTAGCACCTACCAAGTTTGCTTCGCTCATTACAGCCCCTGTCATATCAGCGTTAGTCAAGTTTGCTTTACTTAAATCTGCTTTTATTAGGTAAGAAATACTTAAGTCCGCATCCGTCAAATCTGCGCCAGCCAAATTGGCTCCCATAAGTTTTTTGTTTCCCAGATCCGCACCTTGCAAGTTTTCTTTTTTACCTTCAACTTCTGTAATGAATAACCTCCATTCAGGTAACATCTAGTATCCCCAAGCTAAAACATATTGACATGGGCAATTCAAGCCCAAAACCAGATTTGATTGGCAAGTTTCCGCAAAGGGAAATTCCCCAGGAAAAACCAACCTTACCAACCCAACCGTTTACTTAATAAACTTTTCTTCTGAATAAACTACTTCTTCTACTAACCAAACGGTCGAGAAAGAGTAACCCATCAAGGTGGTCGATCTCGTGCAGTGTAGCACGCGCTTCAAAGCCTTCCATTTTATAATTCATGGTTTTACCGACTAGATTTAGAGCCTGCAAGGTCACCTCCTCCGCCCGCATCACATTTCCCGTATAGTCAGGAACAGACAAGCATCCTTCCCTTCCGGTAGTCTCCCCCTGCTTGGAAATTATCTTGGGGTTGATCAGAATAAGCTTTCCATGGTTAGGTACTTCAGGCTTGGACGACACATCAATTATAACGATTCGTTCAAAACGACCAACCTGAGGAGCAGCTATTCCAACAGAAGGTGGACCTGCCCTCATGGTTTCCTCAAGTTCGAAAACAAATTTCGACAGTTCATCATCAATATTTTCCACTGGACTTGAAACACGCCTCAAACGGGAATCCGGATAAACCAATATATCAAGAATAGCCACTGTCTTACCCAATCAGCTTGTTGATCGGTGTAACACAAGTTTCTATATTTTTTTCCTTGGCTAGTTTGTCCAACGCAAATTTTACTGAGTCAATCCCTTTACTAGCCTCACCGTCAATTTCCATTATATAAATAGGGCTTTCAGGTAAGCCACCAACGTCCGATTCAAGATTAAGAATATTCAATCCCGCCTCGGTCAAAACCCCAGTTGTTTCAGCAACGATACCAGCTCGATCAGCACCGTAAATACTTATATGAACGTCTGGTTCCAAGTGGTCGTGTAAATTCCCCTGGATTAAGTCTACATGAATGTGCAATTCGAGAGCATTGCATACCGGTGAGATTAACTTCTTGAGTTGCTCAGCAGACCCGTGATAATGAACCATCAGCATGATACTAAAATTACCACCCAATCGAACCATAGACGCCTCGCCAAGGTTTCCACCGCCTTTATATAAAGTCAGCGCAACCTGAGAAACAATCCCGGGGCGGTCTTTTCCAACAAGAATTAACATGTACCAGTCACTCATACCCTATCTATAAACCTGACTTGTCTTTCCAGTTATTAAAACAGTCAACCGCTTTTTGAAATTGGTTGACAGAAAATTTTTCAGTCTCAACCTGATTCCTAGAATCTGCTATTCTTGAAACCACAATCTTTTTATCATGAAGGCCCGCGTTTTCTAAAAATAGAGAAGCATTAGGACCCATTATAAATCCTGTCCCTCGCATTAATTCCTCAAATAATTCTTTATTCGACGTTCCAATAGATAGTCCATTTTTATTAATATAACCTACCAATTTATCTCCTCTTCATTACCTATCAAGTTCGATCTTTTAAGTCATGGAATATAAAAAACTTGTCAAATTAAACAATCCGTTGGTAATAAAACTTTCCTGACTTTCAGTCTAAATAAGTCAACACAAACCGATGACTTTGGAAAAAAATACAATATTTAAAAAAAATTTGCAGTTTCCTCCTTCCCCTCTATGATAAATAGTTCCTGAAATATCACTTATTATCTTAAATCGACCTTGACATTAATAAGTTAAGATCTTATCTAGTCCACAACAAAAAGAGGGATTTAAAGCTCCTTAAGGGCTTTTTTATATAAACTCTACAAACTTTTGAATGATCAGTCAATTTTAGAAAGGAATTAGCATTATGGGAAAAATCATCGGAATAGACCTTGGAACCACAAATTCGGTGGTTGCGGTTATGGAAGGAAGTGAACCTAAAGTTATACTCAACGAAGAAGGAAGTCGTACTACTCCCTCTGTTGTAGCATTCACCAAAGAAGGAGAAATTCTTGTTGGTCAAGTTGCAAAACGACAGGCAATAGCTAACCCAGAAAACACCATTTTTTCAGTCAAGCGATTTATGGGTCGTTCCGTTGACGAAGTCTCTGAAGAAATGAAGATGGTCCCTTATACAGTTGAAAAAGGTAAAGGAAAGGAAGTAAAAATTAAGGCGGGTGATAAAAAATACAGTCCCCCTGAAATTTCGGCAATGATTCTACAAAAGTTAAAAAAATCAGCCGAGTCTTATCTAGGTGAAACTGTTTCAGAAGCTGTGATTACAGTACCCGCTTATTTTAATGACGCACAGCGCCAAGCAACTAAGGATGCAGGTAAGATAGCAGGCTTAGATGTAAAGCGTATTATTAATGAACCAACTGCATCAGCTCTAGCATATGGTCTTGATAAGAAAAAAGATCACTTGATTAGTGTTTATGATTTTGGTGGAGGTACATTTGACGTTTCTATTTTAGAGGTTGGTGACAATGTTGTAGAAGTAAAAGCAACGAATGGAGACACCCACCTTGGAGGAGATAACCTTGATCAACGTGTAATTGATTGGCTGGTTGCTGAGTTTAAAAAAGATCAAGGGGTCGACCTTTCAAAAGATAATATGGCTCTTCAGCGACTTAAGGAAGCTGCGGAAAAAGCAAAGATAGAGCTTTCCACAACCAGCGAAACTGATATAAATTTACCTTTTGTTACAGCAGATGCTAGCGGACCAAAACACCTGAATATGAAACTATCCAGAGCTAAGTTTGAATCCATGGTAGATGACTTGATAGAAAGGTCAAAGAAACCATGCATTAACGCACTTAAAGATGCTGGATTGGATGCTGGAAAAATTAATGAGGCCGTTCTTGTCGGTGGTTCAACCCGCGTTCCAAAAGTTGGTGAAGTTGTGAAAGAAATGTTTGGTAAAGAACCTCACCGTGGAGTAAACCCTGATGAAGTGGTAGCTCTTGGTGCAGCAGTTCAAGCTGGCGTTCTTTCGGGTGACGTAAAGGATATCCTATTACTCGATGTTACACCCTTGTCTCTCGGAATAGAAACATTAGGTGGAGTAACAACAAAACTGATTGAACGTAACACAACAATACCCACTAGAAAAAGTGAAGTTTTTTCTACCGCTTCTGATAATCAGCCAAGTGTGGAAATTAATGTATTGCAAGGAGAACGAGAGATGTCAAAAGACAACCGTTCTCTTGGCCAATTTCACTTGGATGGAATTCCACCGGCACCGAGGGGTGTGCCACAGGTTGAAGTAACTTTTGATATCGATGCAAATGGTATAATAAACGTCTCTGCCACAGATAAAGGCACAAATAAAGAACAAAAAATTACTATTACGGATTCAACAGGACTCTCTGATAGTGAAATCGAAAATATGGTCAAAGATGCTGAAGCCAATGCAGATGCTGATAAGGAACGCCGCGAGTCAATAGATGTAAAAAATCAGCTTGATTCAGTAATATACGGAACTGAGAAAACTATTCGGGAAAATAAAGATAAGGTCCCTGAAGAGGACATCAAGGCTGCTGAAGAAGCAATTGAAGAAGCAAAAAAACATCTCGAAGGTACTGCAGAAGAAATGAAAGGCCAAATCGAAAAAGTAAACGAAATTGCTCATAAGCTTGCTTCAGCAATGTATGCCAAGACTCAAGCTGAAGGTGGTACAGAGGGAGATGCGGCAGATGGCGAATCACCTAATGATGGCAATCAACCCGGAGGTGAAGATACACCCTCAGATGATGATGTTGTTGACGCAGAATTCGAAGATATCAGTAAAAAATAATACCTAAAAAACAGAGGAAGATAAATATGTCCCTAGTTAGTAATAGCTGGCAGGGACAATTTATTTCTGTTTCTATTCACTCCTAACCACGATAAGTTTACAATGCCAGAAAACAAAAACCCAAAAAAGAATGAGACTCCAAAAGTTAAGGTGTTAGATCGCAGGCACTGGGTTGATGATAGTATAAATTCTAACGATGAAAAGACACCAAGCCAGCCGATAGAAGAAAGGCTACCAAACTTTGTAGAACAGTTGAAAAATAAAGCAGAAGATAAAGACAAACAACTTCGTGAATACATTGCTGCGTACAAGGATAAAAATGCAGAAAATGATGAGTTTAGAATCAGGCTACAAAAAGAAAATGAGACACGGCTTGACCAATTCAAGGCCATTCTTTTTGCTAGATTACTACCAATACTTGATAACCTTAAAAGAGCCTCTCAATCAGCATCGCAGACCAAGGATTTAGATTCTCTTCAACAAGGTATAGATCTCGTCGTCAATCAATTTTCAAATGAACTCAAAGAAAATGGAGTGGAAACTGTCACATCTGTTGGCGAAAAATTTGATCCAAAGTCCCATGAAGTTTTTCTAACAGTGGAAACCGAAGATGAATCCCAAGACGAAATGGTCATTGAAGAACTTGAAACAGGCTATCGATTTAAGGAAAAACTGATCAAGGCCTCTAAGGTTAAAATTGCAAAGTTAAAAAAGTAAGGAATCCTATGAGTCAACGTGACTATTACCAAGTCTTAAATGTATCAAAAGAGGCCTCAGAACCAGAACTGAAAAAAGCCTATCGCCAACTAGCAATGAAATATCATCCTGACAAAAATCCGGGAGATCATTCGGCAGAAGAAAAATTTAAAGAAGCCGCTGAAGCTTATGAAGTTTTAAAAGACCCTGAAAAAAGGCAAATATACAACCAATTCGGCCACGAAGGTTTGAAAGGAAGAGGCTTTAATGGATTTCATGGATTCGAAGATATAGCCTCATCCTTTGGAGATATTTTTCAAGATTTCTTTGGCGGTGGTGGTAGTCGCCGTGAGCAAACAGGAGCTGATCTAAGATTAGATATTACAATCTCTTTTACGGAAGCCGCTTTTGGGACAGAAAAAAAGGTCGATATAACAAAACAGGGTAACTGTAGTTCTTGTCAGGGATCAGGAGCAAAAGCAGGCACATCACCTAAAACTTGCTCTACATGTAGAGGAACAGGACAGGTCGTTCGTACGCAAGGTTTTTTTAATATGGCATCGCCTTGTCCAGCATGTCGAGGTCAGGGCCAAGTAATCGAATACCCATGTAATACATGTTATGGGGAAGGTAGAGTACCTGAAAAAAAATCTGTTAATGCTACGATTCCAGCCGGCGTTGACGATGGATCAAGATTGCGTCTACGTGGAGAAGGGGAGGCTGGCCCTCCGGGTTTACAGCCTGGCGATTTATATATATTTATCCGTGTTGCTCCCGATGAAATATTCCAACGCCAAGAATACGATGTATTTTGCCGTTTGAACCTATCGTTTTCCCAGGCTGCACTTGGAGCTGAAATTGAAGTACCTCTCCTAAATAACGAAAGCAAAATCATTAAAGTAAAAGCAGGTACTCAATCTGGAGAGATGATGCGCATCACAGGGGCCGGTATTCCACATGTTCGTGGAAATGGTAGGGGTGATCAAATTATTCAAATGATGGTTGAAACACCTAAGAAGCTAAATAAAAAACAAAAAGCAATTTTCCAAGAACTTGCTGAAATAGAAGGTAACCCAATCAAGGAAACACTCAAGGGGTTTTTTCAAAAATTAAAACGCTAACAAACGAACTTTATTCCAAAGGAGTTCTACTGAAAAATTTAGATTTGGAATTAATAAGTCTACCGTTCAAAACCAATTATAAAAATTGACTATGAGGAAGGTTGGTTCTGCCCATAAGATATTTATCAACACCTCGTGCTGCTTCACGTCCCTCGGCAATTGCCCAGACAACCAATGACTGGCCACGTGCCATATCTCCTGCAACAAAAACGCTATCGACGCTTGTCATTTTATTTTCACCACACCAAACATTACCGCGATCGTCAAGTTTAACGCCAAGCTCAGAAATCATTCCTTCATGAACAGGGTGAACAAAACCCATAGCAAGTAAAACTAGATCAATATCTAATTCAAACTCCGATTCAGGAATTTCAATTAATGGAGCTCTACCAGTCTCTGGATCAGGGTCTCCAAACTTCACTTCAATTGCATGAACTTTTTTAATTTTTCCATCAGACCCAGAAAATTTTTTGGTAGAAACACTGAATTGTCTAATTTCGGATTTTGCCTCTTCATGGGAAGAGCTCACACGCATGATCATAGGCCACTCTGGCCAGGGGTTTGTTAACTTTCTTTCTTCAGGTGGTTGGGGTAACAATTCAAATTGATAAACATTTTTAGCACCTTGTCGAAGTGAGGTACCAAGGCAATCTGACCCTGTGTCTCCACCACCAATAATTAAAACATTCTTTCCTTTTGCCTCAATAGAAACATCCTTTGAAATAATATCACCCTCGTTCCGTTTATTTTGTTGAGGTAAAAAATTCATAGCAAAGTGAATACCATCAAGATCTCTTCCTTCTATCGGTATGTCACGCGGTTTTTCCGATCCTCCACATAAAACAACAGCATCAAACTCATCTACTAACTCTTTAAGAAAAATATCCATACCAATATGAACACTAGTTAGAAAAACAATTCCCTCATCTTTCATTAATTTAACTCTACGTTTAACCACTTTCTTATCAAGTTTGAAGCCAGGTATCCCATACATTAAAAGACCTCCCACTCGATCAGATTTTTCATAGACTGTTATCGAGTGACCTGCCTGATTAAGTTGATCGGCACAAGCTAATCCCGCAGGGCCTGATCCCACAATAGCAATTTTTTTTCCAGTCCTACGTTGAGGTTCATTAGGTTTTATAAAGCCTTTATCAAAACCCTTGTCCGCAATAGCCTCCTCAATTTTACATATAGTGACAGGCTGTTCGTTTATTCCAAGAACACATGCCCCCTCACAGGGAGCTGGACAAATACGCCCAGTAAATTCTGGGAAGTTATTGGTCTTAAGTAAAAGAGCAAGGGCTTCTTCCCATTTGCCTTGATACACCATATCATTCCAGTCAGGAATCATATTTCCAAGCGGACACCCCTTATCACTTTGACAAAATGGAACTCCACAATCCATGCATCGAGCTCCCTGTTCCTTATATTTCTCTTCGCTAAGGGGGTCATATACTTCCAGGTGATCTTGCAGTCGCTTATCTATTGACCGCGAAGCTGGGGTCTCTCTTTCATGCTGCATAAATCCTTTTATGGATCCCATCAAGAAACCTCTTTTAATAATTCATGTTTTCGTTCTTGTAAAACCCGCTTATAATCTCTTGGAAAAACTTTAATAAACTGAGATAAAGTAAGTTGCCATTCATCAAGAATTTTTTTTGCGACCGTACTCCGAGTATATTGATAATGCTCTTCAATTAGAGACCTCAACTTCTCAACGTCTTCATCTTCTTCTACAGGAACTAGGTCAACCAGACCCTTATTACAATGCAGATCAAACTTTTTATTACGGTCTAAAACAAAAGCAATACCCCCACTCATTCCTGCAGCAAAATTTCTTCCAGTCTCGCCAAGAATAGCCACGGTACCACCTGTCATATACTCGCATCCATGGTCACCAACACCCTCAACAACAGCATCGCACCCACTATTACGAACACAAAACCGCTCGCCAACTAACCCGCGTAAAAATATTTTTCCACCAGTAGCTCCATAAAGAATTACGTTTCCTGCGATAATATTATTCTCAGGAATAATAGTAGAGTCGGGAGATGGGCTAACAATAATTTTCCCACCGGAAAGACATTTTCCCACATAATCATTTGCATCACCTAATAGATTAAAAGTAACTCCATTCGCAAGAAAAGCACCAAAGCTCTGCCCTGCAGACCCCTTAAAATCTACAACAATAGTATCTTCTGGTAATCCTTCTTCACCAAATTTCTTGGAAATTTCATAACTTAGCATCGCGCCCACTGCTCTTTGGGTATTTTTAATTATGTGTTCTAGTTTGATTCCCTTTTTATTTTCTAAAGCTTTTGCAGCCTCAATTATTAATTCATGATCAAGTGCATCATCAAGGTCAACACTCAAATCTTGTTTACAAATATTGTGAATAGCTACTTTGTCAGCCACTTCCGGTTTATGAAGTATATTGCTAACATCTACTCCCTTTGATTTCCAATGTTCAGTGGCATTCTCTGCTTCTAAAAAATCAACTCGCCCAATGAGATCTTGAAATTTGCGGAATCCAAGTTCCGCCATAATTTCGCGAACCTCCATTGCAATAAAAGTAAATAGATTGACTACATGATCGGGTAGACCTGAAAATTTTTTTCGGAGTTCCGGATCCTGAGTTGCGACTCCAACTGAGCATGTATTTAAGTGACATTTTCGCATCATAATACAGCCCATAGTTATAAGGGCTATTGTTGAAAATCCTATTTCATCGGCTCCCAGCATCCCACCGATTACCACATCACGCCCTGTTTTAAACTGGCCATCCACCTGCACGCGAATTCTTCCTCTCAAGTCGTTCAAAACTAAAACTTGTTGGGTTTCTGACAAACCCAACTCCCAAGGCAAGCCAGCATGTTTTATTGATGTTTGAGGTGATGCACCTGTACCGCCATCATGCCCACTTATAAGAACACCCTCGGCCCTCGCCTTAGATACTCCAGCTGCTATTGTTCCAACCCCAACTTCTGCAACTAACTTAACACTCACGTCGGCAGTTGGGTTTGCATTATGCAAATCAAAAATCAATTGCTGCAAATCTTCAATAGAATATATATCGTGATGCGGTGGCGGAGAAATTAGAGTTACCCCTGGTGTCGAGTTTCTAATCCTAGCAATATATTCGGAAACTTTATGGCCTGGTAATTGCCCACCTTCACCAGGCTTCGCTCCTTGCGCAACCTTAATCTGAATTTCATCAGCATTCGCCAAATAATAACTACTCACACCAAACCTGCCCGATGCGACTTGCTTAATTTTACTGCGACGAGAATCACCATTGGAATCTAAAGTATTGCGAACTGAGTCTTCTCCCCCCTCTCCCGTATTGCTTTTTCCACCTAATCGATTCATAGCTATCGCTAGGGTCTCATGCGCTTCCCGAGAAATAGATCCGATAGACATTGCACCTGTACAAAAACGATTAGTGATTTCAGAAACTGGCTCTACCTCATCAATAGGGATAGGGCTCCCTTTTTTAAACTTCATTAATCCGCGCAAAGTACAACTTCGAGTATTTTCCTCATCAGCATAATGGGAAAATTTTTTAAATAACCTGTAGTCATTCGATCTTGTTGCATGCTGCAAAAGAGCTATAGAATTTGGATTAACCATGTGTTCTTCTCCGCCACGTCGCCAGTGATAATTACCACCAGGGTCAAGAGAAGTAGGAGGGTGCTGAGTATTTGCATAGGCCAACTGATGACGCGCCAAAGTTTCCCTTTCGATTACGTCAATTTCGGCGCCATCTACTCTTGAGGGTGTACCAGTAAAAAATCTATTAATAAAATTGTCACTCAACCCTACTGCCTCAAAAATTTGTGCGCCCCGATAACTTTGAATAGTGGATATTCCCATCTTAGCAATAATCTTAAATAAACCTTTTCGAGTAGATTTAATATAATTAGGGACCACAACTTCTGAATTCACGCCCTTAACAAAAATATCTTCTTCAGCTATTTTTAGAGCTGTTTCATAAGCAAGGTATGGACATATTCCTCCCGCTCCATAGCCTATAAGTAACGCAAAATGCATCATCTCTCTCGGTTCACCAGACTCAATAACAAGACCCACCTTAGTCCTAGTTTTATTTCGCAATAAATGATGATGAACACCTGAAATCGCTAATAAACTTGGGATAGCGGCGTTTTTATCATCTATTCCTCGATCAGATAAAACGATAATTGTCGCTCCACTTTCAATAGACTTTGAAACCTTCGAACATAAATCATCAATTGCTTTTATCAATGCGCCACGTTTCTCAGAGATAGGAAAAATTGTAGAAAGTACCACTGACTTTAGACCCTCTTGATTAAGCGATTTAATTTTATCGATTTCTTCAACTGTAAGGATGGGATGAGAAAGTTGAAGTTTTCGGCAGTGTTCGGATGACTCTGAAAGTAGATTTTGTTCTTTTCCCAGAGTAATATCCATGCTCATCACCAGTTCTTCACGAATTGAATCAACCGCGGGGTTCGTAACCTGAGCAAATAATTGTTTGAAATAATGAAATAATAACTGTGGCCTTTGCGAAAGAACTGCAAGTGGAGTATCGTTGCCCATTGAGCCCGTTGGCTCCTCTCCCTGAGCAACCATCGATGAAATAATAAACTTGATATCCTCTGAAGTATAGCCAAAGGCAATCTGTTGTTTACGCAAACTGTCTTTGTCTAATATAAAAGATTTTTTGCACTGAGGAAGGTCTTCCAAGTTTATCTGATTTTCTTCAACCCATTTAGAATATGGACTTCTTGTGGATACCTTTTTTTTAATTTCATCATCTGAAATAATTCGTCCTTCTTTAAGGTCGACAAGAAACATTTTCCCAGGCTCTAATCGCCCCTTAAAAGAAATATTAGACTCACATATTGGCAACACTCCTACTTCTGAGGCCATTACAACTAGATCATCTTTGGTTACTATATAGCGAGATGGACGAAGTCCATTACGATCTAAAATAGCCCCTATCACCTCGCCATCTGTAAAAGCAATAGATGCGGGACCGTCCCAAGGCTCCATCATGGAAGCATGAAATTCATAAAACCCTTTTTTTTCTTCGGTCATCGATTCGTGACCGCTCCAAGGTTCAGGTATCATCATCATAATTGCATGGGGAAGAGAGCGACCAGTCATAGCGAGCATTTCTAAAGCATGATCAAAGTCTGCCGAGTCACTCCCTCCCGGAGCGATGACGGGAAGAATCTTATCAATTTCTGGGAAAAGAGCACTGTTAAACATTGACTCCCGGGCACGCATCCAGTTCTGATTCCCACGTACGGTATTGATCTCTCCATTATGAGCAATTAGTCTCATTGGTTGGGCTCTTCCCCAAGATGGAAAGGTGTTTGTACTATAACGCGAATGCACTAAAGCCAAGGCTGATTCAAGCTGTGGATCCATCAGGTCTAGAAAATATGTTTCTAACTGATTTGACATCAGTTGTCCTTTGTAACAAAAAGTTCTAGTAGACAAACTGCAAATATAAAATGAAACAAAGTATTCGGCGTCACCTGCAAAATGGATCTCCCTTCCAACAAGTTTCCGAACTTTATAAAGCCTACGCTCCAATTCTTCTTGTTCAATGGGCTCCTCGCCTTGCCCAATAAACGGTTGCCAAATTTCTGGTTCTGCTTCTCTAGCTACTTCTCCAATTGTGGTATTATCAACGGGCAATTTGCGCCATCCTAATAAAGATAACCCCTCTTGCTTAATTACCTTGTTAAATACATCAAGAAAAGAATGAATCCGAACATCCTTTGGAAAAAAAACGAGGCCTGTCCCATATTTACCTTTCTCAGGTAACTCAATATCAATTTTTATGCACTCTTTTTTAAAAAAATTATGGGGAATCTGAATAAGCAATCCAGCGCCATCACCTGTAAGCGGATCAGAGCCACAAGCTCCTCGATGTTCCAATTTGTTAAGAATCTCAATCCCATCCCGGATAATTTTATGAGACCCACGACCCTTCATATTGGCCACAAAACCGATTCCGCAATTCTCTTTTTCGTATGCCGGGTCGTATAGACCCTGTTTTTTAGGATATGACATTAGAAAGTCTCTAACTTACTAAGTTTAAATAACTTAACAATAGAAAATGGAGCTATCGAAAGGTTTAAAACAACTACAAGAGTAGTTAATAGAGCAATATACATGCCCTAAAAATAAAACATTAACTTTAAATCGCTTAGGTGCATGCTAAACTAGCTAAAGCATAATAGTGTTATTTTATAACATAAAAAAACATACATTAAGTATATAAATATACAAAGCTAAGTCTAAAATACCTTTGATAAAAAATGATTCAGCTAGAAATGATTATGGCAATAATAAAATACGGAAGAACCTTGGGTTTTTTAAATAAAATATAAATGGATATGAACAATATGTTGGGTCATAGGCGGTAACAGATTATAAATTGAGATAAACTACAAAGAAGAGATAAATACAGAAAACACCTTAAATATATGTAATATTGGGATATAATCTAATAAATGTAGTAGGATACTTTTACCAAACGACCTTCAAAAAGCAAGATAATTGGATTGGAGCACCATATAATACCTCTTCAAGAGAGTCATAAGCTAAGTAGGGCGCCATTTATACTCACCAGCAAGTAATGTTTAGATGGTTAGCTTATTATTGCAAGAAGTTATTAAAGGAATATACAAAGATGTCATTAGAAAGGCTTATTATATTTGACACCACCTTACGTGATGGAGAGCAGTGTCCTGGTGCAAGCTTGAACCGAAAAGAAAAAATGGAAATCGCTCGAAAGCTAGCTAATCTAAAAGTTGACGTAATTGAGGCAGGCTTTCCTGTTGCCTCTCCAGGTGATTTTGACTCTGTTCAAGAAATTGCACGTGAGATTAGAGGATCATCAATTGCGGGTTTAGCGCGTGCATTAGAAAAAGATATAGAGTCTGCAGCTCGCGCCTTGGAAAAAGCAGAATCACCACGTATCCACATATTTCTTTCAACATCAAAAACACACCGTGAACACAAGCTTCAGAAAAAAAAATCTGAGATTATCAAAATGGCAACAGATGCCGTTCGATTTGGAGCAAAGTTCTGCAATGATATTGAGTTTTCCCCAGAAGATGCGTCTAGAACAGAACAAGATTTTCTGTGGGAGGTTATTGAATCAGTAATTGATGCTGGAGCAAAAACAGTAAATATCCCCGACACTGTAGGTTATGCGGTACCAGATGAGTTTGGCGAACTCATATCCAGCATTAAATCAAATGTAAAAAATATAAACAAAGCAATCATTAGCGTTCATTGTCATAATGACCTAGGTATGGCTGTTGCTAATTCACTCGCAGCTGTTAAAGCTGGCGCAAGGCAGGTAGAATGTACCATTAATGGGATTGGCGAACGAGCTGGTAACGCTGCCATGGAAGAAATTGTAATGGCACTTAAAACTCGCAGAAATTTTTTTGGTGCGGAGACGCGAATCGACACTCAACAAATTATGCCCTGCAGTAAATTGGTGAGCAGCCTAACTGGTTTTTTTGTGCAGCGTAACAAAGCAATCGTTGGTAAGAATGCTTTTGCCCATGAGTCTGGGGTTCACCAAGATGGTTTTCTTAAGAAAAAAGACACTTATGAAATAATGAACCCAAAGGATATAGGGTTAGAAGAGTCGGAATTAGTTCTTGGTAAGCATTCCGGCAGAAATGCATTATCTAAAAGAATTGATGACTTAGGATATAAGTTGACAGACCTTGAATTGAGCCAAGTTTTTAAAGATTTTAAAATTCTTGCAGATGAAAAAAAAGATCTTTTTGATGAAGATATTATTTCTCTTATTCAAAAACAAAAGACTTCAGAGGATGATTTAACCACTTACAAGCTTGAAAGTCTAAAGTGTTCATTTGAAAGTGGGAAGGTTCCTCAAGCATCAGTGATTCTTATAAACAGAGATGGAAACAAAAACGAAGCTACAGCAAACGGAGATGGACCTGTCGACTCAATTTGTAATGCAATTGATATTATTACAGGACTCTCATGCAAGCTAATTGACTATCAAGTCATGTCAAAAACTAAAGGCCGAGACGCGCAAGGTGAGGTCACAGTAAGAGTAGTGAGTAACCATCGCGAAGTTTTGGGTAAAGGGGTTGGAGTAAACACCGTCGAAGCAAGTGGATTAGCTTATATCAACGCTATTAACAAATTACTATTCAAAACAAAACCTGAACCATTTCAGTGTGATGACATTATTGGCCCATAGATCAAACGTACACTTTAGATTTTAAGCCAATCTTTTAGGAACATCAATATGCCACTGTCACCTAGACTTCCGTCAACTCGTCCCACCACTCGCAAAGAGAGAATTAAAAGAGATGAGGATTCAAAAAAGCATAAAGACAGTATTTTTCTGGATAAAAATAGCCCAACAAAGTTCATATTCAACAGTAGCGTAGCCGAAGTATTTGACGACATGCTGGAACGCAGTGTACCTCTTTATCGAGAATGTCAAAGTTTAACGGTTAACTGGTGTAAACGTTTAGCGACTCCTGATAAATATATCTACGACTTGGGCTGTTCCACCGGGTCACTGCTACTACTCCTGGCTAAAGCAACGTCCACCATTCCTAGGGTTCATTTGATTGGAGTGGATAACTCTGAAGCAATGATAAATAAAGCACAAAGTAAAATAAGTAGCTTACAAAATTCTGTTGATTTTTTAAAAGCCACTATTGACGATACTTTTTTATTCAATGACTCTTCCACTATCGTTATGAACTATACGCTTCAATTCATTCCCGTAGAAAATCGAGCACCCCTTCTTAGTAAAATATATGAATCTTTAATACCAGGAGGTGGATTTATCCTGAACGAAAAAGTTCTAAGTGAAAATGAACGTCTAAGCGAAACTTTTGTTGAAATGCATCATGATTTTAAAAAAGGTCATGGGTATTCAAAAATGGAAATATCAAAAAAGAGAGACGCGTTGGAAAACGTCCTCATCCCATTAAAGCTAAGCAAAACCATGGAGCTTCTACGTGATGCTGGTTTCAGTGCTATAGATATATTTTTTAAATGGAATAACTTTGCGGGCCTCATTGCATTGAAATAAAAAGTACTGTAATATTTGCCTTTTGGAGATATCAAAATGCCTCACTACGATCATCTTTGTAACAAATGCAACAAGCCATTTGTAATAGAAATGAAAATTTCAGAAGTCGACAAAACAAAAGTTTCTTGTCCAAATTGCAAATCAAAAGATGTCACAAGGCAAGTCACCAACAATTCATTTACTAGCGAAAGCGTAAATCGCTACGTTTGGGACAAATAAAAAGGAACATAGAATAAATATGCTAACCACAGTCCACCCTCCAAGGTCAAAACCTTTCCCTGGGCGCTTTGGAGAGTTAGTCAACTTCCCTCTGCAGCGTATCCATATAGAACTAACTAATGTTTGTAATTTTGACTGTACATTTTGCCCAAAGCAAGAGATGACGCGTCATTATGAATACATGGATTTTGAAAAAGTATGTGGAATAATTGATGAAATAGCCGAATACAATATGGCAGAAAAAATCACATTCCATGTTATGGGCGAACCTTTCATGCACCCACGATTTTTTGAGATTCTTGATTACGCGGCGCAACTTGGGGTAAAAACTGGCATCACAACAAACGGAACATATCTGGATGAAGAACAAGCTATAAAATTAGAAAAAGTAACGGCCTCGCAAATTAATATTTCATTGCAGACCCCTGATGAGGAGTCTTATAAAACTCGCAAAGCGCGGCGTATGAAATTTGATGAATATCATAACCGAATTCTAGAGTTTATAGGCGCATGTCTTAAACAGACTAAGCCTCCAAAAATAAAAGTACACTTTCTTAATACTTCAATTAAAGCCGAGGTTCCAGGTGAAGATTGGACTGTTGGAACAATGAGCGTAATCAATAGTACTAAAGAGCTAAGAAAAACCTTTAGCTACTGGGCCAATGAAGTACACAAGATATGCCCACCTTTAAGTTCAGAAGAAAAAGAAGCGGTTGAAAAAAAAATAAGCAATCTTTCTACTTTTAAGTGGAATGTTGTAGAAATCGCACCAAACATTTCCTTCGAAACCTATATCCTTAATACATGGGGTAATGCTTTTACAGAAAGTGATAGCGTTATCCCCTCTAAAACAGGTTACTGCAGTGCCTTAAATGACCATTTTGCAATTCTTTGTAGTGGGGATTTAACTTATTGTTGCGTTGATTACAATGGAAGCACGAAAGCTGGGAATGTTTTTGAAAATCCTATCACTGAAATAATGAATTCAAAACCAGTCATTGACGCAGTAGAAGGATTTAACAAGTTAAAGGTTGTACACCCTTATTGTCAAAAATGTCTAGGAGGAAGTACTTGGTTCAAGTCTGTAGTAAACCGAGTTGGATCTATTATAATTTGGAAATACCTAAAAGGTTTCTTCTATAAAAAATCATAGTAAAACTTAAGTTATCCATCGTCGTTATTCTCAATAACGTAAATAACTCCCACTTCCCTCAAGTAATCTTTCAGATCAAAGTTTTCCGTTGCACATTTTTAAAGTGATCTATAATATTTTTTTAGAGACACCGCTTTTATAGCTAAAAAAATAACGGTTTTTAAATATGAGAATCAGGTTTGTAATTAAACTATTCCTTGCTATAGGTTGGGTGTTAGCTATTGCTTACTACGTGGATTGAATTATAGAGAAGGCGTTTCCCTAGTCGTCAAAAAAAAGAAACACTAGTTTAAAAAGTGATAGAATAAACTGTAAAAATGGATACTATATCGGGATGTAGCGCAGCCTGGTAGCGCACCTGTCTCGGGGTCAGGGGGTCGGAAGTTCAAATCTTCTCATCCCGACCATTTAAAACAATGGGTTACGGATTTTTCCGTAGCCCATTTTACCCCGAAAAGCCTAGCCTAAACCTAGCCTAAATCCTACTACCCAACCCCGCCAATAGCTTCAAAAACATCCATCACCGTATCTTCTCGCACCCGCATATACTTTTTGGTGATTTGAGAGTAAAAGGCGATGTTCTCATGAAGAAGGTCAATAAAGCATATAAGATAAGGCGTGAAGGTAGTTTTGTTAACGGTTTTGGATAAAGGGGGGAAACTCGATGTTTCAAAAGTTCAAGATTACATTCTACTCATTAATTGTTTTGTTGGTTCTAGTTTTGCCTAGTCAGGCTGTTGCGGACAGTTTTGCAGCATCCTGTAAAGGCTGGGACTGTAGTCATGAAGGTGAGATTTGCCCCCTAGGTGCTCCTGGTGCGCAGGACGGTACTTTTATCTGCGCAAATTCCAAATGGGAGCCGATAGAAGCTGAATCCTGTAAAGGCTGGAACTGCAGTCATGAAGGTCAGGTTTGTCCCCAAGGTGCTCCTGGTGCGAGTGACAGTAGTTTTATCTGTACGAATTCCAAATGGGAAAAATTGACAAGACCTGTGGGGACAAACCGCTTCTTCCTGCCACTTGGTGGATTCCCGTGTGAAGACCCTGTTAATATTCATGAACTGACAGTATGTTATCGTTGATTGATAGGGAATGAATCGATTGCAATAGTGGTTACAGGGTTCTCTTAAAAATTTTATGTGCGTCCGATTCACTGAACCAACTTGGTTAATCATCAGAAAAGTCCCCTGCATCTATCCATTTAATTTTTAGGATGTCCCCACGGTTACAGCTTTTTAATATTGTTTTTATTTTCATTTAAAAATACTTCTTATTCATAATTTACCCCCCATAAAAACATTTTTTTTGTATTTTTTTTAAATTATTTTTTTAAAAATTTTATTTTTAATTTTCAATTAGTTAGAATTGTTATTCACAGGTTACCCCACAGTCAGCCTTTCCCCGCTGGACTCTCGGAGAATGAAATTTACTTGACCGCTGGTTAATTGAAGGCTAGTGTTCAAATAATTTCCTTGCCAACATTACCGATTGCAAGCCATGCTGTTTGATCAAGATCTGTTTTCCAAATTCCCAAGAACCGTACCCTTTAAGCAGAAACTGTTTTTCAAAATCCAATTACTCTGGCATATCTACACGCACAAGGAAATGAATGACAGAACAAGATTTAAAACGATGCTGGCTATGACTAAGAGTTGGGCGTCCTTTTCCTAATAAAATCCCCCGCATTTTTTTCTTCAGCTGTTTCCCCACTACAACACGGGTCGATGTTAGTCTTGCAAAGGCTGCATTGACCGTGCCCATGAATGAACACGATCTCTGTAGCTCGATTGTAAGCGGGACAATTTTGTATTTGTCGACAAACCATTAGTTATTATTTGTCTTTATACGTTTGTCTATTAATGAGTTCACTTCTCTTCTTCGCTCATCCTCTTGTTGCTTTTCAGCCTCTTCCCTCATTGCAATCATTGGATGCGCTTTAAAATTATCATAGAAGGATGAAACACAACCTCCCTTCTTAGTCTCTTCTTTTCTAAAAAGAACCATTGCCAGCTTGGAGTAAAACGCGATGCCTTTAAAAGTGTCTTCCGTCCCCTCAGACTTAATCCCTAGTTCGTCCGCTACTATCCTCAGGTGGCCTAATCGACCAGGCACCTTAAAGCATTATGCTTAAAGGTGTAACCAAACTTCCCTTTAGTTATTACAAATTGTATCGATAAGGGAATATAAATATAAATCATCAAGGGAATAACAATGTTTGAAGCGTGGGAAAAATTACAACAAGAATCAAAGCTAAAACCAAGATTTACAAATTGTCCTCGATGCGAATCAACCAACACATTTCTGTCTTTGTATAAAGATGCTAGGTTCTGTGTTCGCTGTAACCAAACATATAACAGGACAGATGAAACTAGTTTGAGGGAACAAAAGATGGATCAAGACGAGTGGACTTTATAACCATCTAACGCAAACGTGACTGTGCTTTTATCAAATTAAACTTAATACTTCCGTGACATTTCTAATTATCTTTTGGTTTTGTCTCCCCCAGACAATTGGTTTGCCACGGCGGTATTTTTATTTCTTATAGGTCAAAATTATGTTTATTACATTTTTGGTTGTCTTTGTAATGAGTATACCTTATTTGACATTTAGGTATTACGAGTACGAGCTTGCTGAATGTGAGACGGAAAGACAAGCATTAATAGCAAGTATCGAACAACTGAGAAAAACATCACAAAGAATAAAACCTAGAAGAACGAAGAAGAGAGGTTAAGAAGAAATTGAGGAAAGAAAATTAGCAAATATGAAACGTGTATCAATTCGTCCCCACGAAAATCAAGAGGTGGAAGGCCACGGAAGAAGTGATAATATGGTCTTGTGAGTAAAGCGGTAGTAAAAATATTTTAAAAGCTCTATAACCATAAACATTATAGTATTTTATAGACACCACAACCAACTGGGGATCAGGGGCTCGGAAGTTCAAATCTTCTCATCCCGACCATTTGAAACAATAAGCTAGATAAACCCCCGACCCTCTTTTTTAGCCCAAAACGGTGGTAAAAATAATTACCCATTCTCACCAATAGCCTCAAAGACATCTAGCATTATATCTTCACGCACCCGCATCTACTTTCTGGTGATTTGGAAGGTGTTATAATCCTTAAATGTTCACCATTAATCCAGCTACTACTTTCAGTACCGCCATCTTTGTATTTATTGTTATTTGCTTTGTTTGGGCTTTCTTATACAGTAAGCGCAAAATTGGATCATTTTATGTTGGCTCTTTGCTCAAAGGATTTCTCCTTATAAGTATTGTTATTTGTCTTTATATGATAGTTACGTACGGTGCAGATCCCATGACATTAGTAATTTTGGGTATAGCGGTAATTGGTTTTTCTATCATCCCTAAACCAAACTCCGT
>CAZOYP010000041.1:0-22886 GCA_964584125.1 uncultured Nitrospinaceae bacterium
TTTTCTTTTGTTTTTGTTTTTGTTTTTCTTTTTTTTTTTTTTTTGTTTTTGTTTTTCTTTTTTTTTTTGTTTTTGTTTTTCTTTTTTTTTTTGTTTTTGTTTTTGCTTTTGTTTTTGCCTTTGTTTTTGTCTTTACTTTTGCTTTTGTTTTTGTCTTTATTTTTACTTTTTTTTGAGCCTTAGTTCTAGATGGAGTTTTCTTTTTAAGAGCCTTCTGCCCCTTTTTTTTGCTAATTCTTTTCTTCGTTGATTTTTTTCTAGTAGCCATGCTAAAACCTCCTCATAATTTAAACTTATGATTGTGTTCGTTTTGATGCGGTATTATATGTTCAGATTAGGTCCAAGTTTAAAAAAAATAATAGCTCATTGAAAATCTTGATATGTCATAAAACTAGCGCATGATTTTTTTAAATATGTCGGCATTTAGTTTTTCTATTGATCGTTTTTCTGCTTAAAAAACTCTTCCACTTGATCATATTCTAAAAATTGCCGAAAAATTTAACACTTTAAGTATTGAATTTCAAGGTTTTATTTTAACGATTTGGCTTGTTGAGTTGTGTAGCTAAAATCAAGTGGCTTTGCAGTTTGATAAATTGGCGCCAATAGCATTATGCGCATGCTTTATATTTCATAATCCACGACTATTGACTCTGAGCAATATAGACGTACGATTTCTACAACGGGGAGGTGTTTGGGATGAGGACCATAGGCATTAAGAGCATCACGATTGTCAAATTCTGTTGTTAATACAATATCGTAACTTCTCTCAGAGGCAGTAATGTTTATCCCGACTTCTGCGGAACGAAGTACGTCGATATTTCCTTCAAGTGTTTTTAGAGCATTCACTACTTTTTCTGAGTTCTCTTTGCTGTTATGTTTTAACTTGAACATGACTATATGTTTGATCATAAAGACTCCCCTCTCAACTCGAATAAAATTTATTTTATTACTTGGCAGTGCTTGTTATTATGACTTTCATATAACGTATGCTTTTTTGTTATAGCAGAAATGTTTTATTTATACGTTTTTTAATTTTTCCTTAAGGCTAATTTTCGTTTTATCAGCGTCTAACTTTCTTGGTTTTTGTTCTGTTTTTAGAGGTATTATTAAATGTCTTGGGTTGTTGGAGCAGGGATGGGTTTTTTAAGGGGAGGGCCAATGGGTGCTGTCATCGGTGGTGCCTTGCAGCATGTCTTGACTAAGAAACTCAGGAGCAAGATACGTAAATCTCTCCCAGGACTCGATGACCAAGGAGTTTTTGTTACATGTATTGTGGTTGTGATGACAAAAATATCAATGATTAGAGGAGGAGTGAAACCCTATTCTCGAAAGGCCATAAAAAATTTTTTTAAAAAAAATCTAAACTATACAGTTGACGAACTTAGCTTTGTTGATAATGTCGTTGATGAAACTCAGAAGGTAAACCCTGATTTAGATCCAATTGTTAGACAATATCGTAGAGCGTGTAATAATCATTACGCGTCGCTTTTGCTTGCATTGGCCTACCAAGCGGCTTTGGCTGAAGGTGAGTTAACCGAAGTAATTCAGAATGAATTAAACCAGCTGTCAAAATTTCTTGACTTGTCGTACCAAAAGCATGATTTAATCCGTAGTAAATATTGCCTTGTAGCTTTAAAGACACCCTATTCTCTCTTAGGTGTTTCCCCTAATGCCTCAAGTGGAGAAATAAAAAAAGCATACCGACAAATGGTCATGGCATACCATCCTGATAAAACAGCGTACCTGGGGGAAGAGCAGGCAGAGAAAGCGCATCTTAAGTTTTTAGAAATCATGGAAGCCTATAAAGAGTTAGAAAGAGAACGAGGTATTGTTTAGTTGGTTTTTTTTACTCTGCTTTTGTAGCCGGGGTTTTTTCAGAAATAATTTTGATTGCAATGATCGATTGAATCTTTCTTCGACTTGTTTCCTTTACTGTTAGCCTAACGTCCTCTACTGTAATTTGTTCACCAGGTTGAGGTATTGTTTCTAGGTGATTCAAAACCAGCCCGGCAAGGGTTTCGTAGTCTCCGGTAGGTAGGTTGAGTTTAATAATTTCGTTGATCGCATCTATTTCCATTTCCCCATCGATAATATAACCCCCACCAGGGTATGGTTCGAATTTTTGTTCTGGTTTGTCGTATTCATCTTCTATTTCTCCTACAATTTCTTCTAGCAAATCCTCTACTGTAGTAAGCCCAATACAGCCGCCGTATTCGTCTACAACAACTCCCATATGCAAACCTCTTTTCTGCAGTTCTTTTAGAAGGTCATCAATTTTTTTATTCGGAGGAATATAATGAGCCGGCCGGATAAGGTGTGTCAATGGGGAATTATCTATAGACTGGTTTAATAAATCGAAGGTGTTGAGAACCCCTATTATATTATGCATCCTTTCGTGGAAGATTGGGAATCTTGAAAACCCAGTGTCAATCGCAAGCTGGTGTGCCTCTGCCAAAGTTGAATCATCTCGAATAGCCGTAAGCTGAACAAGCGGTACCATGCATTGTTCAACAGTAATTTCACCAAAATTAAAAATTTTGTGGATCATGGTTCGCTCTGTTGCGTCTAATTCAATTGTTTGAGAGTCTAAACTTAGAACTTGTAGAATTTGGTCGCGGCTAAACGACTTTTTTTCTTCCTGTGGCAAATGTATCAATTTATTAGTGATAAAGTTAGATATGCTAGTGAAAAAATTTATGACAGGAGACAATATTGTTAGGCTCATGTTAAGCGGTCTAATAAAGAAAGGCATAACAATATCGGCCCTGTTTTGCAGGATCATTTTTGGAACAATTTCTCCCCCGAATAAAATAACGGGTGAAAGTATGATCATGGCCAACAGTTCACCTTGTTTACCCATATGCGTTACCATGTAAGCTGTAAAAATAGAAGTGCTAGAAACAACCGCTAAATTTGTTCCAAGTGAAGTTGTAGCGAATAACTTTTCAGGTGAGTTTAGCAAATTAAGAACAATTTCGGCCGAGCGATTTCCTTTATCAGCTTGCTGTTTCATTTTAATTCGGTTTATGGCAATCATGCCAATTTCTGACCCTGAAAAAAAAGCCTCCATAAGAAGGAAGACCGCAATTAGAATTAATGTTGTTGAAAGATCCATTACGTTTCTTCCCCCACATCTGCTTTAATACCGTTGGTAACGGAATTTATAACTGTAAGGTGAAGATTTAGTATCCGAGATCCTTTCATTTTTTCAACCATGAATTTGAAGTTTTCATAGGCTATTGCTTCGCCTGAGCGAGGTATCCTGCCAAAAAGACCGAATACGAAACCACCAACTGTATCGAATTCCTCTTCGGGAAGTTGAGTTTCAAAATGTTGATTGAATACGTTAACTGGATAGGTGGCAACGAGGCGGAAACTATTATCACTAACTTGTGTTAGTGGATTTTCTTCAAGACGCATTTCACTATCAATTTCACCAACAAGCTCCTCCAAAATATCTTCTAAGGTAATTAATCCACAGATGGTACCGTATTCATCCAGAACTGCCGCCATATGACGCTTTCTTTTTTTAAATTCCTGTAATAATTCCTTAATTTTTTTTGTTTTTGGGATTGAAAGTAAAGGCCGTAAAATGCTCTTGAGACTAAATTTTTCCGGAGGTAGGTGCTTTAACTTATTTAAATCTTTGGTAAATAAAATCCCTGCAAAATTTTCTCCATCACTATCGAAAACAGGAACGCGAGCATAAAAATTTTCAATAATACGTGGTAGGATATCTTCCAGTTTGTCATCAATAGATAATGTGAACATATCTATTTTAGGAGTCATGACCTCTGCTGCGGTTGTTTCTCCAAACTTAATGACATTATGGATAAGTTCGCTTTCCTCTGGGTCAATTACACCTTCACCTTCACTCACTTGAACCATTGTGCGAAATTCGTCATCTGTTATTGCGGTTTTTTTATCTTTTTTAAACGTGAATCCAATAAACGAAATAAACTTTTCAGCAACTAATGTGAGAAGTAATTGTATAGGTTGAACTATGGAAGCGAATAACCTTAAAGGGTACGCGGCAGAGATTGCATATGTTTGGGGAAATTGTAGCGAAAGGGTTTTGGGAATGATTTCCCCGAAGACAAGTAAAAGGAATGTTCCAACTCCGATAGCGATACCTACTCCAAGATTTCCAAATTGAGTTATAAAAATAGAGGTTGTAATTATGGATACGCTAATATTAACTAGTTCATTTCCAATGTAAATAGTTATGAGGAGTTCCCTTGGTTTTTCAAGGAGATTGTTAGCGATAAGTCCCCACCGCCCTTTTTTTTCTTTTAGTTCTTTTAATTGATATGATGTGAGAGAGAAAAATGCTGCTTCACAGGCAGAAAAGAAAGCCGAAAAAACAAGAAGCACGATTAAAAGAAGGATGTGCAATAATATAGATTCGTCCAAGGTGTCAGTCGGTTCCGAATGTTGCCGGCGTATTTAAAGCTAAGTTATTAAGAATAACTTGGTAGGTAGATATCAATTCAGAAAAAAAATCAATTATTTTCACTTGAAGTGATTAAATCCCGTTGCCGGTTTAAGGGAAACTTTACTGCCATTTTTCTTTGTCAGGGTTATTTTTTTTGGAGACTTAGTAATTTCCCCTATATGTGAAACAAGGGTGTCAGCCTTTAAAAACAACCCCTTCATTTTTTTAACATCTTCTGGCTTTATTGTAAACAGTAATTCATAATCTTCACCCCCTTGCAGAGCCCAAGTTGTGCGATCATGTTTTCTTTGCAAGCAAGCGCTATTTAAGGCTTCAGAAATAGGGAGGTTACCCTCGTAAAGATTTGCTCCAAGCTTATCTCTAGTTAAAAGGTGACCCAAGTCTTGAGCAAGGCCATCACTCACATCAATCATCGAGGTAATTTTCAATTTTGATTTAGCTAGAAGTTTCGATTCCTTTACCCTTGGGATAGGTTCTAAATGTTTTTTTATTAGAAAATTTTTATGCTTAGTGGAAATGGATCCCTTATTTTTTTCCATTAGGATCCTGAGGCCCATGGCGGAGTCCCCCAGATTGCCTGTTATAAAAATTTGATCACCAGGCTTTGCTCCCGTTCTATAAAAAACTCTATTTTTAGGGGCTTCACCCAAAATACACACGTTAATAAATAAGTGCTTCGGAGACGCTACGGTGTCGCCCCCAGCTAATTTGATTTCATATAAATTGCATATTTTTTGTAGTCCAGAGTAAAACTCATCGATAAATTTTATGGAAGTTGACTCAGGGAGTCCTAGTGAAATAATTACTAGATAAGGGGTCCCTCCCATTGCAGCAATGTCACTTATATTTATGGCCATAGCTTTTCGTCCCAATTGTTTTGGAGAGATTGTTTTTAAATCGAAATGAATTGATTCGATGAGGGCATCTGTCGATGTTAGTTGTATTGTATTTGGACTCGTTGAGAAAACAGCGCTGTCATCACCTATTCCTTTTATTACTCGCGATGAGTGGGTTCTTAGTCTAGAACGAAGACGTTTTATAAGTTCGAACTCGCCCAATTGATTCAAGTTGGTCACTTTTTTCATACAGCTAGAATCCCTATATCATTTCTTACTATTCTGCCCTATGCGATGTAAATCGAGAAAAATAGAACAGTTCTAAAGTAGTTTGATAGAAATATTGAGTTATTGTGATGGTTATAATTTTCCTTTGAAAAGATCTTGTGCCATAGCGTCTATATCGAATTTTTTCTCCACCTTAATTGTTACTTTATCCCCCTCACTAAGATCCATTTTTTTTAAATCTTCAATTGGGAAAGTTATCTCAGCGTGCTCTTCAGTGGTTTGAACCCAAATAGTTATACTCTTGAAACGATCAGCTTTGTTAGGTGGACTTGCGATCTCGGTAATTTCACCTTCTAATGTCATTATAATTTCCCCTTTCTAAAGTCCTATAATATATCGCTAGAAGAGTTGCTAGTCTATCGCTGCTTGAAATATGATAGGTCAATTCGTTTTTTTTTTGGAAATACTGGTGGTTGGCTATGAAAGGTACTCTTGAGTTGCTCAACTCGAAACTTAATGAGATTAGTGTGTGTTTATTATGTTTGAGTTAGAAGTGGTGGTTTGCGATAGCGCGTGATTAAGAAAAAATAATCAGGTTTTTAGATTATTTCAAGTCTGTTACAAGCCATACGTGATAGTCTTCGCTCTTATAGTGCCAAAAGATTGCGTTGATGTTAAAGTGGACTAGCCATGCGGCTGTTTCTCCTTGCTGGCAAATCTTTTTCTGATATCGGTCTGTAATTACTGAAATTTGGTCGCAGGTAGTGCTAGTCCAATAATAGTGACCGACCCCATCGTCGAAGATAGGATTAATCCAAGCTTTTTTCCCCCCAGCATTAAGAATCCGTTTTGGAAAGAATAATGTCTTAAATTCGAGAAGAGTGGGGATGCGCCAATCAGAACGACCAGCTGCATTAGATGCTGCGGCTAATTTTTTGGCTATTTTGAGTTTGACCTTATTTAGTTTTCCCTCTTTATCGTGCTCACCTTTTTTCCTCCACACGAGTTTGTTTACGGTGTCTGTAATTGTTCCATCTCCATTATCAATGAACTCTGCAGATGGAAGGTCTTCTAATGCAGTTTCTTTGACCTTTTTGCATTCTGCCAGAAGTGGTCCTGAACCAGGGCATTTATCGAGGATGGAAAAATGATTCATTTTCCCAAGCATGGCGCAGATTTCTGATTTGCTGCACGCTGCATGAGCAGGGTGGCTACTTATGAAAAATAAAACTAGTACGGTTATAGTAAATTTCATCTTAAGCCCTCTACCGTCGAAGAGTTTTTGTTTTGAGAGAAAACCAGGAAATCATACTATATCTTTATCTAGATAGAAATGGTTAATTAAGACGAAATGTTAAAGAGGGCTGTTGGTCTTTTTGATTAAGAGATCAACTTATCAAGTTGGGAAAAAGCATCGCCACTTTTAAGTGGGATGAAAAACTCTGCTTGGGAGATATTATTGGTAGATTGGTCTGGATTTATATTGATTAGCTTTGTGCCTCTATTTTTAAGCTCAAGAGCCAGATAGTCATTAGTAGGCACAGCTCCTGAACTACCAACTAGCAAAGCAAGATCGATTTTTTTTCGTATGAAATTTTGAAAGTTTTTCTCTTGTTCGGGGTGGCCTACATACTCCATGTCTCCAAACATTAGAATGTGTGGGCGTGCAGTGCCTTTACATTTTGGGCAAGTCGGATAATTGAAAGCTCTCATAGTATTCTGGTCTAGATTGCAAAGTGGGACCGTTTCATCAGCCCAGAATACATGTGAGCATACATTGAGACATTGGAGGCGCCACATTGATCCATGCACTTCTATTATTCGATGGGTAGGGCAACCTGAGCGAAGGTGGTATCCATCAGTATTCGTAGTGTGTATGAATGCATCTTCAAACTTATTATTCATCCATTTTTCTATAATCTTATAACCTTCATGAGGTGAGTTATTATTGGCATTTTGTCGCCTCCATTCGTAAAATGCCCACGCGTGTTGTAGTTCATTGCGGAAGGCCCATGGGCTTGCCAAGTCCTGAGCCTGAAGGTTTTTTTCTTTAAATGGGGGGAAGTTTTTCCAGTAACCATCTTTATCCCTGAAAGTTGGGATATTCGAGTCTGCACTCATTCCCGCGCTTGTAAGGAATAAAGCTCGTTTTGAGTTGCTTATAATCTCAGCTGCTTGCTGGACAGCTTTAGATATCTCCATTCCACTCCCTATAAAAGCGATCTAGATAGTTTTCCATAAAGATGTGCCTTTGCTCAGCAATTTTTTTAGCAGATTTCGTGTTCATTCTATCCTTGAGTAATAAAAGTTTTTCATAAAAATGATTGATAGTATGTCCTTTATTTTTTTTATAATGTTCAAAACTTTCATGTATGACAGGAGCTTCATCCGGGTTATAGATTAAACGGTTTTTATTTCCCCCATATGCAAAAGTTCGCGCGATGCCTATAGCTCCTATTGCGTCTAGTCGGTCTGCATCTTGGACGACTTTACCTTCAATAGTACGCATAGGCGTTGCTACCCTTGCCCCTTTATATGATAGAGTAGAAATGATTTCTTTTACTTCGTTGACTAAGCTTGGAGCTGCTCCATTATTATTAAGCCAATCTGCTGCCTGCCTAGGTCCTACTGATTCATCTCCATTATAAAACTTCCAATCCGCAATATCGTGAAGCAGGGCAGCGAGTTCTACAGTCGTTTGGTCGGCACTTTCTTTTTGAGCAATTTTTTTTGCAATAGACCAGACGCGGAAGACATGCCACCAATCATGACCTGATCCGTCATCAGCTAATTTTTTTTGAACGTAAAGGCGGGTTTTTTCTATGAGATCTTGAGAGTTCATTATTGAATTTGCGAAAGTTTGATAATAGTCGTACTCTACCAGAATCATTGTAGTATCTAGAATATTATACTTTTTTAAGACTAGGATGAATCTATTGTTATGGCGAGTATTAAAAGTTCAGGTTATTATCCAGGCGATTCTATTCTTCATACCGCTGGCCCTAGCAGTAAAATACTGTTAGCTCTTGCTTGTGTTTTTATCACCGGTGCGGGAGATGGGTTAGTGCTCCTGTTTATGATTTTTTTGTGCCACTTAGCAATACTGGTTTCTGGAATATTTATTTTAGATGCGTGGAAACGTTTAGCGATGTTTAAAATATTTTTTTTAGTGCTTGGTGTGACACCTCTTTTTTTAACCCCAGGGGTATCGCTTTATTTTTTTAGTGAATTTCCCCTTCCAGTTACTATGGAAGGTGTAGAGTGTAGTTTTTTCACTTTGGCAAGGCTGGCATGTATGATTTGGATTTCCATGATCTTGGTGCGGACAACATCACCTCAGTCTTTTATGGATATAGTTTATGCGGGATCGAGATCAAAGTTTTTTGCAAAGAGTAAACCTTTGCAAGATATTTTGTTGGTCGGAATGTTATCCTTCCAAATCTTGCCTCACCTTCTAGTTGAGGCTGAAGAAAAAATGAGCAATTGCTGGCAGGAAGGTACGGGGCAAAACAAATTCAACCGCTTTGAGACTTTAAAGCAAATGGTTGGATCTATTGTGATGTGGGTTGTTGAATTGCTTGACAACCCAGAACAATTGATGCGTAGAATCGAAAAACTTTAGTTGATATTGTTTTTTCGAGTTAGTAAACGGTTGGTTTTTTTTTCTAGGATCTCGGGTGCAGTCCGCATTCTTTGTGTTCAGGATTTTCCCACCACCATCTGCCTGCTCTTATATCATCTCCTGTTTCTACAGCCCGTGTGCAGGGAGCACAACCAATACTAGGGTATTTTTTTTTATGAAGTGCGTTGATCGGAACATCATTAGTATTGATATATTCCTTGAGCATGGTTAATGACCAGTCTGCCAATGGGTTGATCTTGATTATAGAATTATGATCATCGTCTGCAGCGATTTTTTTAACGTCGACTCGGGTTAACCCTTGTTCTCTTCGAAGGCCGGTGATCCAGGCATCTAAGTTTGAGAGTGCGCGGTTGAGAGGTTCTACTTTTCGAATAGAACAACATTCCTTTCTGTTTTCTATGCTTTCACGGAAAGAGAAGAATCCTTTTTTGTTCTGAAGGTTTTCTACCCCTTCTTTACTCGGGAAATATGTTTTGATTGCAATTCCGTATTTTGACCGAGCACGTTCCATGATTTCATATGTTTCTTCATGCAAGCGCCCAGTATCCAATGTGAATATTGTGATTTCACCTTTTAGTCTGGTCAGCAAGTCGATCAATACCATGTCTTCCATGCCGAAGCTGGAAGCGAGCCCCGCTCTTTTCCCATATTCATTTATAGCCCATTGCAATATTTCTTGAGCTGGCTTTGACTCAAAATAATTGTAATCCATAACTATTTTTTACTACGCTTATAGTAAAGTGAAGGAAGTGATTATTGATAGTACTCCCAAGTGATAACAAACTTTTACTTAATTGCCAAAGCGTCAATGTTTTAAGCTAGTACAATTAGAGATTATTTCTTGACAGAATTCTTACTTATGTTTAAAGTTTTTTTACTTCAAATACTTACTTAAGTATACTCCGCACCTTAATTAAATAGATAGCTTTTAGTATCATAAGTAAATAGTTACTTTAAAATCATAGTATCATTTATAGTCGAGTTTTTTTGATTCTCAACTAGTTTTATCTCCTCTTATGTTGATCAAAAATTCGTCTAGCATTTTAGTAGCTTAGAAAATTTGATTAATTAAACTGCCGATGAGTCGCGCATTAAAAAAATACCAGTCTTTGAAGGTGATTGTTGCTTCAGCATGCTTGATTTTTATTTATTCTAGCCCTTCTTATGCTGTTTCAGCCGGACAAAATCTTTTAGCCGAGCTAGAAGATGCGCTAGTGTCTCTGGCTGACAAAGTACGTCCATCTGTCGTGAGTCTTTCACCCTATGTTCCGCCTTCTCCCTCAGTTCGCCGGCAAGGCGACCATTCTTCTGGGATACCTGCCAGTGCTGGGTCAGGAGTTATCATTGATGGAGCTAATGGAATTATTGTGACTAATGGTCACGTTGTTCGAGGGTCAGGAAAAGTCAAAGTTACTTTGCTTGGTGGCGAGGAGAAAGTTGGTACCGTTTTGGGAGCAGATGAGGATACAGATATCGCTGTGGTTCAGATTGAAACGGAGAAGCCTTTGTCAACTGCAACATTGGGTGATTCTTCTGGGCTCAAGATTGGGCAATTAGCGGTTGCAGTAGGGAACCCATATGGGCTTAATGATACTTTGACTTTTGGGATAATTAGCGGGTTAAATAGGGAAAATGTTAATTTGTCGCGTTACGAAGATTTTATTCAGACAGACGCATCGATTAACCCCGGAAATAGTGGAGGTCCGCTACTGAATATTCGAGGGGATATAATCGGAATTAATACAGCTATTATAAATTACGCACAAAGTATCGGTTTTGCCATACCTTCTAATATTGTTCGTAAAGTTGCGGATCAGCTGCTTAAATTCGGAGAGGTTCGGCGGGGCTGGTTGGGCGTTGGCATTGAATTGGTAACTGAGAAAATTGCCCAACAGGTAAAAGGAAAAGTAGGAGAGGGTGTTTGGGTGAATTCTGTTTTTGAGGGGGATCCTGCTCACTTGGCTGGGATTCGTATTGGAGATGTGATTTTAAAAATCGGCGGCACCTCTGTTGGTACACCAAGTAGATTGATTCGATTGATAGGCGCTTTTTCGCCCGGTCAATCGGTAAACATAGATATTCTTAGAGATGGGAAGCGCGAAGTTGTAACAGTTAAACTGGAAAATCAAAAAAACCGACGCGATCAAGTTTTCAAAAAATCACTTCAAGATACAAATGAGCCATTTATGGGCCTAGAGGTAGAAAACCTTGGCACTGGTAAAGGGATCGTAGTATCCAGAGTTTATCCTGGTTCCACGGCTGACGAACAGGGCCTTAGGGTAGGAGATCGTATTGAGGCGGTTAATGGAAGAGCAGTTTTACAAGTTATTGAATTTATAGATGCTTTAGACTCCATTTTGAGAGGAGGAAAAATTCACTTATTAGTTTTGAGAGATAAGGGTAAGTTTCACTTTGAATTAAGCAAAAGTAGCTAAATTAGACTTTGCAAATGTCCTAAAAGATGATAAATTCCCCCCAATTAAAATTCAATATTTGTATATAATACGACGGGTGTCATTTCCCGTTTGTCTATATTAGTTTTTTAGGTTTTTTTGACCGTTTCCATTTCCAAGGGAGGTATCAACATGTTACGTCGCATTATCAAAGGCTGGAAGTTGTGGCAAGCTTTGGTGGTATTTGTATTAGCTCTTAGTTTTGGGCTGGTATCCAACGCTGCTGCCGTATCAGATCACAGTGCATCAGATCACAAAGCAAAAAAAGCGCATGACCGCCCAGCCTGGCTGGAGAAACTAGAGACTCAGGTCGACTATGAAGAAATGATGAGTGGGATGGATGGCCGTCAAGATCGACTCGATAAAACTTTCATGCAATTGATGGATAAGTTACAAGACAAATTCACGGACCCCGCGACTCCAGCTTCTTCAGGTGGTGGTTTTCATGATTCTTGGTCATCTCACCAACTTCAGCAAAGCTATCTCCTTGGGCCTACCGAAGCGGCAGAAAAAGTTTTTAAAGGCGCGCATTGCCCGAGTAATGCCCCTGTTAAAAAATATGACGTGGCAGCTATTAATGTAGAGATTACCTTGAACCAGTGGGGTGATTATTATCCAGGGTACATGTATGTCTTGAAGGAAAATATTGAGGGGGTAAGGGCAGAGGAAGAAAAAAATGCAGCTGCTCGAGAAGATGAATTAGATCCTGGTGCCATATCCAACGGATTGCAGGGTGATTTAATTCAGCCGCTCGTTATTCGTGCTAACCAGGGGGATTGCCTTCGAGTTACTTTTACTAATGAGCTTGAGGATGAAGACGCGGGTTTCCAGGTCAATGGCTCAGCTATGATCATTAGCTCTTCGGGATTACCAGCTAGTGCCGCTTCTCCTGGAGCTATTACTCTTTCAGGAGAGTCTCAGGAGTTTGAATGGATGATCCCGATTGATGAGCAAGAAGGAAGCCATATGATCATGAGCCATGCCGGACGTGATCCTTCCTCTCTAGGATTGACGGGTGTTATGGTTGTTGAACCTAAGGGTTCTAAATACCTGGACCCTTGGGATTCTAAACCTATGAAAAGTGGTTGGCAAGCGATGATTGTAAACGACGATGAGAGAGATTTCCGTGAGTTTACGCTCATTTACCATGAGGTTGGAGATGAGTCCTTTCGCCCTCTTAACCGTTTTGGTGAGATGATTCCGCAACGAGATCCTATGACTGATGCTTATCGTCCCTCTGCTCGGGCTATGAATTTTCGTTCAGAGCCTTTTGGTATTAATAATCTGGCTCAGCAAGAGAGGAGGTTTCATTTTGAGGATGAATCCTTGTCCTATAGCTCGTATACATTTGGTGACGCACCAACTACCATTCCTCGGTCGTACTTGGGTGATCCAGCAAAGTTTAGACTCGTTCATGGGGGAGGTGAAGTCTTTCATTCGCACCATCCCCATGGTGGCACCATTCGCTGGACTCGTTCTCCGCAAAGTATAAACAATTTAACGAATTTGACACAGGCCGCCTACGATGGACCTGTTAAGTATCCAGTGGTTCGCACCACATCAGACAGGGTTGACGTTAAAGTTATCGGTCCTGCCGAAACTGTTGACCTTGAGACTGAGTGCGGGTCCGGTCTTTGTCAACGACTCGCTGGCGATTTCTTGTTCCATTGCCACGTGGCGCACCACTATGTTGCTGGCATGTGGGGTTACTGGAGAGTTTACAACACCCTGCAAAACGGGAACTATCCGTTTGGCAGTACAGACATTATGCGTCCATTGGCTGAACTACCTGACCGTACAGGTCGTATCCCACAGGGAGTAAGTTCTGACAAGATCGCAGGTAAGACGATGGACTGGTTTGGTACGAAGTTTAAGGTTGTCAAAAAGGGAAAAAGTGACTGGACCAAGGACACTCGTGTCGTAAATATTAAGGACTGGGTTAAGTACATGTTACCACCTCAGGGTCGACCCGGTCATACCGATGACGAGAAAGGACAGATTCTATCCTATGACGGTTCTGTTTGGGATTATGACTGGAAGGGCATTACGGCTATGTCTGAGAGAGAATCTACGGATAAGAATCCTAAGTTCAAGCCGCCACATCCAGGCAAAAGGCATCCAATTCAGTTTAGCCCGTTGACTGGTAAGTTGGCATGGCCACACATGACGCCGCATTTTGGGAAACGTGTGCCATTCGCCCGTAACCATGGTGGTGCTCCTTGGCTTGAGCCTTTTCATATGCACACCGATCCAGGGGTTATTACTAAAACTGAGTCTGGTAGTTCGCGAAGTGGTCCCGATATGGAAAATACAGGTGGCGCCAAACCGGGTGAGCAGGGCAGATGGAGTCTTTGTCCGGCAGGTGCAGGAAGAAAACAATACAACCTGCATTTTATCAATACGCCGATTCAACTTTCCAACGCGATTGGTAAGACCCCTCCCCTTATTGATAAGTACGGTCTCATTTATGTAATAGATGAGGATATGGCGGAGGTGAAGGCTGATCCTAAAAAGGCCATTCCTCTGGTCATTAGAGCAAACGTTTATGACTGCGTTGATGTTCTTTTGACAAGTGAGTGGAACGATGACGATTTCACCAACTTTCAAATGTCAAAGGTCAATATCCATCCTCATTTCTTCCAGTTTGACAACCAGGCTTCTGATGGCGTTATAACTGGTTTTTCTTATGACCAGTCTATGAGGTCTTATGTACAGTTTGATAAGAAGATGAAAGTTGATAAGGAGACTGGTAAATCACATCATGTTGGTATGCCTGTCCCGATGAACGCCAAGCTTTTAAAAGATACCAAGCCTGGTGATAAGACAATCGAAATAGAAATGGCGCATCATTCGACTCCTTATCACGTCGGTGCCGATATCATAGTTGGTATTGAGGTTCCTAACGGTAAGGATGCCCGTTGGATCACAAACATTTCCCCTGATCCTAACAAGGGTTTTGCCAAGGATTATAAGTATAAAATTACCTTCTCAGAGGGTATGACTCATGCTCACAAGGCAGGTCAGATCGTTAGTACCGAGTACGTACGTTACCGATGGTGGGTTGATGTTGACTTAGGTCTTGTGTTCTGGCATGACCACGCATTTGGTGCTACCACTTGGCCGCATGGCGGGATTGGTTCGACTATCGTTGAGCCTTGGGGATCAACCTACCATGATCCGCAAACAGGGGAGTTAATTAGAAGTGGCCCTATTGCTGATATTCATGGTACAGAGCCTGTAGCTTATAATAGATCGGGTAGCTTCCGAGAGTTTGTTGCTCAGGTAAGTGATACTGTTCCTCATACGGCACAGCTTGTCACCGCAGGAAACCCACCAGGGCTTTCACGTGAGAATGCTATAGCAGCAGGTCAATCTATCTCATTTCAGATGCCTACGACTATGCTGGAAGTAGCATTCCCGCATCTTAATGGTGGAACACATACCACAGGTGGTGCTTTCAACTTTAGAAATGCATCTCTTACAGCAAGGCTTCAATCGAATGCAGATGCCTCCAAGTTATTTAGTAGCAAAGTGCATGGAGATCCATCGACACCTTTAGTACGTGCATATATTGGTGATTCAATTATGTTTCGACTTCTGTCAGGAATGCAGAATGAGACACATACTTTCGTAGTATCGGGTCATGGCTATCGACCTGAACGTTACGATGGAGACTCCAGAGTTACTAATGCTCTTCACGTTGGTATTGCCGAACGATACGATCTTGCTACTACAGCAGGTGGGTATCAAAAAATGGCAGGTGATTACCTATACTACAATGGCCGTACCTCGAAGCTATCTGAGGGTAGCTGGGGAATCGTTCGCGTTCATGACAAACTGCAGAAGGACCTCAAACCACTTCCTGGTAACGAGAAACCTAGAAAGTCTGCCAAGCAACTTTGTCCAAAGGGCGCACCGGTGAAAAACTTCAGCGTGGTTGCTATTAATACTAACCTAAAGTTTAATCCTAATACTGAAGATGAGATTGAAGTTGACTTTGAAAGAAAGCTCCAGCTAGCCAATGCCGACGCCAGGATATTTGCGCTTGAAGGTGAGATGGCCAAAGCAGCGGCAGAAGGAAAGCACCCTCATCCTTTGACGCTCCGTGCCAATATTGGAGAGTGTATTAAGATTAAGTTAACTAACCGCCTGAAAGAAGGTAACGCTTCTATTCACGCTAATAACATTGCGTTTGATCCTCTGGACTCACAAGGAATCAATGTAGGAAATAACCCTGGTGACCAGACGGTTAAACCTGGGAAATCGAAAGTGTATACTTTCTTTGCACATCACGATTTTAATATCAACGGTGCTCTACTCTGGGACTTTGGAGATGCTACTACCAATATCCGAAGTGGTATGTACGGTGGGATCATCATCGGACCAAAGGGTTCCATTTACCGCGATCCGGAGACCGGTAAAGATATTACCCTGGGTAACTCCTGGAAGGCTGATGTGATAATCGATAAATCCTATCCAGAAAATCGGAATCTGGAAAACTATCGTGACTTTGCATTATATTTTCAGGATGAGGACAACATCATCGGTACATCATTTATGCCTTATTTGCAGAATGTTGCCGGGCTCACGGGCGTAAATTATCGCCTAGAGCCTTGGACTTATCGCGAAGACGAGGGTTGTGAATTAGGTAATATGTTCACTGCTTGTGTTGCCGCTGATTCAGATCCAGCAACACCAATCTTGAAAGCACATGCTGGCGATCGTGTTATGATTAATATCTTCGGTGCTCACAACGAGCAGAACCAGATGTTTAACATGGATGGTCACCAATGGCGTCGACACCTCAATCAGGAGGGTTCTGATATGATTGATGTGGAACAATTTGGTGGCGGTGAGTATATTCAGGCATTTATTAATGCGGGAGGGACTTACAGCAACCCTGGTACTTATCTGTGGCTGAATGCAAGAACTCCTTACCAGCAAGCAGGTCAGTGGGGTTACTTCAAGGTTCTTCCTGGAGGGGATCGTTCAATTCTTCCATTGGGAGGGGTTGCACCAAAGACTGGAAAGACCGCTTCTAAGGGAGTTGGTGACGACGTGTTATCAATGAAAAAGTAACTCAGCAGAAGTAAGTTGATAACCTTTACATTTTAAAGTTACGGGGGAACTCTCATTTGAGGGTTCCCCTGTTTTCTTTTTTTGACGAAATTGTGATAAGATACGCGGCATCTGGTTTCGTTAATTGATTTATGTAAGTTGGGTTAACAGTCAACCGTTAACGTATTCTTTTTTGTTTTTTCGTGTAATTGTTAAACTTTAGGAGGGAACTAGGAGATGAAAAAAGTTTTATTAGTAGCATTAATGTTTGCGGTTTCCATTGCTTTCGCGGGAACAAGTTTTGCGGCCAAGAAGAAGGGGTATGCAGAAGGCAAGGCAGGCCCAGGTTCAATAGCTGGCGTTGTTTCACTTAAAGGTAAAGCACCTGCGCCAATCATGGAAGATCTAAGTAAAGGGAAAAACGTTGAGTTTTGTATTACTCATCCGGACGCAAAAGGTAATATGCGAGAACGGCATAAGGTTGTCGCTACTGGAGGAAAACTGAGGGATGCGGTTGTTTTTATTGAGGAAATCGATGGTGGAAAGCCTTGGGGAGAATTAGGTAAAGCTGCTTACGATTTTGAAAAGTGCGATATTAATCAAAAAATGCTTGCAGTGCGAAAACCGACTAAAGCTGAGTCAAAAGATAAAAAAAGTAATGTTCTAATTGTAACCAATAAGGATGCTGAAATTTTGCATAACCCGCACGGTTATTCTGTTGCTGGTGCAAATCGCAAGACCCTTTTCAACAAGCCTCTTCCGAGTCAAGGTGATATTGCATATGTCACCAAGAACATCAAGCGTTTGAAAAAGAAAAAAGACAAACATTTTTTCCTGCAGTGCGATCAGCATAACTTCATGGAAGCGGATGCACGTATTGTATGGAATCCATACTATGCTATTACCGGAGCCGATGGATCCTTTAAAATTGATGGTATTCCGGCAGGTAAATATAAAGTGACCGCATGGCAGCCTTATGTTGGTGAGTCTACACAGGAAGTAACAGTTGGTGCAGGAGCAGCTAAGGCTGACTTTACACTTGCTGCAAAGTAAATAGTTCTTAGCCAGTTAAAAAAGTTTCTAAAATTAGCAGTGTCGGAGCGTTTGTTCTGGCACTGCTTTTTTTTATTCCTCAACAGGTCCATTAATACATTCAATCAACCTTGTCATAGCTATATATCTTAAGGGGAGAAACTCCATTGCCCAGTTTTGGCCGTGGTTTTTTTTGTTTAAGTTTTATCTTAGAAGGTTATTAAATTTTAAAAGATGGAATAATTTGGATTTAAACGAATCTATATCGAGAGTGGAGTGAATTCTCTAACGAGTTTCATTCCTTTTTGGTTCCGCTTGCTTTGATGGAGGGACTCATACAACTGGTGGGGGTTTCAACTTCCGAGCAGCATCAATTGCTGCAAGGTTGAATAATAATCCAGATCCTTCTAAAATTTTTAGCAGTAAAGTACATGGTGAACCTTCAACTCCTATGCTACAGGCTTATCTTGGTGATAATATGGTGTTCCGTATTCTTCATGGGATGATGAATGAGACGCATACTTTTGTTGTTTCCGGTCATGGGTTTCGCCCTGAGAGGTATGACCCTGATTCAAGAGTTACTAATACTATTCATATAGGTATTGCCGAGCGCTATGACCTTGCAACTACAGCAGGTGGGTATCAAGAGATGGCAGGAGACTATATGTATTATGATGGTCGTACGTCAAAACTTTCTGAAGGTAGTTGGGGGATCATTCGTGTCCATGACAAGTTGCAAAAGGATCTCATGCCGCTTCCTGGAAACGAGAAACCTAAAAAATCTTCCAAACAACTCTGTCCAAAGGGTTCGCCGGTGAAAAGCTTCAGCGTGGTTGCTGTTAATACCAGCCTTAAGTTTAATCCGAATACAGAAGATGAGATTGAAGTTGACTTTGAAAGGAAACTCCAGTTGGCTAATGCCGATGCCAAAATATTTACTCTTGAAGGCGAGATGGCAAAAGCAGTGGCAAATGGGAAGCAACCTCATCCATTGACACTTCGTGCCAATATTGGTGAGTGTATTAAAATTAAGCTGACTAATCGTCTGAAAGAAGGTAACGCTTCTATTCACGCAAACAATATCGCGTTTGATCCCTTAGATTCTCAGGGAATTAATGTAGGGAATAACCCTGGTGACCAGACGGTTAAACCTGGAAAATCGAAGGTATATACTTTTTATGCACACCCAGATTACAAAATAAATGGCGCACTTCTTTGGGATTTTGGCAACTTAACTGGGAATGTACGCGATGGTCTGTATGGAGGACTTATCATAGGTCCGAAGGGTTCTGTTTATCGTGACCCTGAAACCGGAAAAGATATTACACTCGGTAACTCTTGGAAGGCGGACGTTATCATCGATAAATCCTACCCTGAAAATCAAAACCTGGAAAATTATCGAGATTTTGCATTGTATTTTCAAGATGAAGATAATATCCTCGGTACATCTTTTATGCCTTATCTTCAGAATGTTGCAGGACTCACGGGTGTAAACTATCGGCTCGAACCGTGGACCTATCGAGAAGATGAAGGTTGTGAGTTAGGTAATATGTTTACAGCTTGTGTTGCTGCCGACAGTGACCCAGCAACCCCGACTTTGAAGGCCCATGCTGGAGATCAGGTTATGATCAATGTCTTTGGAGCTCACAACGAGCAGAACCAGATGTTTAATATGGATGGTCATCAGTGGCGTCGTCATCTCAATCAGGAAGGTTCTGATATGATAGATGTTGAAGAGTTTGGTGGTGGTGAGTATATTCAGGCATTTGTTAACGCTGGAGGCACCTATAGTAATCCGGGTACTTATCTATGGCTGAATGCACGAACTCCTTATCAGCAAGCAGGCCAGTGGGGTTATTTCAAGGTGCTTTCTCCGGGTGACCGTTCTATCCTTTCTTTAACTGGGGTGGCTCTAAAAGCTCGAAAGACAGCCTCTAAAGGGATTGGTAACGGCGTGTTATCAATGAATAAGTAAAATACTTGCATGGATGCTTTTTGTACGGTAGTTTAGCGAGGGACTCTGTAAGAGAGTTCCCTCGCAATTTCTTTCTTTAATTATAAGTGACCATATAGTGCAAAGAGTTTCCCTTATATACACAACATGTTGTCGAAAGTATAAGGCTCTTAAGCAGGCTTTATTAGATATTGGATTACCATTCGAAGAGATCAGGCAAGATCGATTGCATAAAGGGTGTGTGTGTAGAACTTTTTCATCACCGACAATTCTGATAGATAATGATATTATTATTTTTGGCGGACCAAGGCAGCCAAAGCTTAAAAAAGAATCCTCAGAGTTAGCTTATTTTAAAAATATTCCTAATAAAAAAGAATTGAGAGCTCTTCTTGAATGGATTGAGGTATAAATTCAAACTTGTCAGGGCATAAGTACTTCTTCCAAATATTGTAGTGTTTTTTTGAGGAGATGCTTTTAAAAGGAGGTAACGATGCCAATTTATGAATTTAAATGTAAAAGTTGTGATCATGTTTTTGAAACTATAATGTCAAAAATCTCTCGAGGTACTTGCCCCAAATGCCATAGCAAGAAATTAGACAAGCAACACTCTGTTTTCTCTACTGATGTGAAGAATAGCTCTTCTCGCGATACAGAAGGTCCTCCGTATTGCGAATCTTGCCCCAATAGACCAGATTTAGCAGGTCCTTTCTCGATGAATTAAAAATTTTGTATCCAATAATGATTTTTTTTGGATTTTAAGATAATATTCGTAACTTTAGATTAGTTCAATGTGTTTAAAAATTTTAGAACTATGCAAAGTTTCTTAAAATTCTTTCTATTAATCTCTTTCTTTACTTTTAACGCCAGCTCTGTCTTGTCAGCTAGTGGTGCGAATGCGCTCTCCAAAAATAACAATGTTTCTCCTGAATTTTTAGAAAAGGGAAATTTTTTATTTCTAAAGTTTTGTGCACATTGTCATGGGAATCGTGGTAGAGGAGATGGCTTTAATGCGGAGTTTATTGATAAAGATCCCGCAGAACTGTCCGATCCAAAATTTCAGGCTAAGAGATCCAATGAAAAATTGTTTCGGGTCATCAGTTTAGGAGGAGGTAAGGTAAAGAAGTCTCACTTAATGCCAGCTTTTGGACATACATTGTCTGAAGTGGAGATCTGGTCACTCGTTGCGTTTATTCGATATTTGGGTAAAGACATATCTTCGGTTGCAGTTCCGGATAATGCTAAATCTGAAAGGCCACTAAGACCTATACTGACGAAAGAAGAAATACTTTCTTTTTCGAAATGGTTTGCTGATAAAGGCAAAGCAAAAGAACAGACAGATTCTGGCAAAATTTTGGTTATGAATAAAAAAAGTTGCCTTGGTTGTCATCAGCTAAATCATGAAGGTGGTAGAGTTGGTCCAAATCTGAATCGTTCTTCGTTCAATTATAAACCAGAGTGGCTCTACGCTTGGATTTCAAACCCTCAGAGCTTTAATCCCGATACAAAAATGCCAAATTTAGGTCTTGAACCAAAAGAAGCTCGCGCAATCGCATCATTTTTGGTTTCGTTTCAACCGAAAGAGGAAGACGATGAATTTGAAACTCCCGAAGGATGGAAACAGTATTTGTCGGGTGATGGTAATCCTAAAAGAGGTGAGAAAATTTTTCATGATTTGGAAGGGATTGCAAATTGCTCTAAGTGTCATCTTGTCAAAGGGCAGGGTGGCACTGTTGGCCCGGACCTTAGTTTTGCTGGTACGAGTAGAACGCGCGAATTCCTACTTGAATCCATTCTAAAGCCTAGTGCGGTTATAACGCATGGGTATGAAACTATTATGATCCTGACTAAAAATCGGAAACTTATTACTGGAATAAAAAAAAGTGAAGACGACTTAGGGATCGGCTTGGTGGATAAGGGAGGGAGGGAAATACATATTCCTAGAGAAAAAATTAAGAAATCTAAAACTCAAAAAATATCCACAATGCCTGGAAACTTTAAAGATTTACTGGAGGCTCAAGATATTATCGATGTGCTAGCGTATCTTGAATCATTAATCCTACCTGTCATCGCAAGTGCTGAGAACTAAAAAGATTTCTATTTTATTCTAATATCATATCAAACCAACTGGAAATAACCTTTTTACTTCCTGTTTCTCCTGATGAACCGTTCCATATATTAAAGGCTATAGGAATGGTTTTTCCTGGCTGAAGTTGGGTGTCGATCTCAGTATCTGATGTAGTGAGTTGACGTCGCATCACTAGGAAATAGCGCCCATATTTAAAGCTGGCTTTTGAGGTAAGGTTTTGGCTTATTTCATTCTGTAAATCTATTTTTTCGATGCCTGTAGCAATCATTTCTACAGCCTTCATTGGGTGAGAACTCCATTTCCATAAGTTGACAGGGTGTTCTGAATCACCATTCAAAAAATAAGGCCTCTCATTATCATCACCGACAGAGGTGGGAAATTGGATAGCAATCGAATCTGGAAATTCTTGTGGTTTTAGTTCTTCTGCTAGTTGTTCTTCAGGCTCATCTGTTTGAAGATATGCCGGTAAAGGTGGAGCAGGTGATTCTTCCACGGTAGTTGATTTTTTTAAAATGGGATCCACTGTAGGGTCGTCCCAGTGAAGATAGAATGCGATATCTTTTCCGTTATGTAGCGCTTTAACAACGATATTGTCAATGATAGGATAAATTACTTGTTCTGATTGGATGATTTGCCCGCCTAATGGATAAAAATTAGAATCGACCGTCTTCCAGACTGGATCATTTGGATTGTCTGGTAACGGCCCATCAATTTTTTGAACATTGAGAAGTTGTGGTATTTCTGGTTTTTGTGGTGGGGATAAAGTTTGTACGTAGTTGACGAGGTCCCAGATTTGCTCGTCCTTGAAAATTCTTGGGGAAAACCTTGGCATGGCAGTTAGTGATAGTCCGGTGCGTAGTGTTTTGAAAATTTGTTTGCGTCTGTCACCACGACGAAACTTCCAGGGTTTGCTCAGATTGCGTGGCCAAATGGCATCGGTGGGAATATTGACAATCTTTTTGGTGGAAGCACCATCACTTCGCCCCCTTACTCCGTGGCATCCAGAACAGTTTTGCATAAAAAGGTCTTTTCCCCGCTCTAGACTTGCAATTGTGAGTTTTGGAGGGCTGGGTATTGCTACAATCTTATGTGTCTTTCCTTTTTTAATAAACTTTGTAAATTTTTTCGATAGGCTTTTTA
>CAZOYP010000042.1:0-22839 GCA_964584125.1 uncultured Nitrospinaceae bacterium
AACACGGACCACTTAGCAATGCTAGAAAACGCATTGGCTTTGTATCAGCAGATTTTCAAGAAAAATATGCACCAACCACGCTTTGTAAAAATGTAGTCATGTCCGGTTTTTTTTCTTCAATTGGTTTATATAAAAAAGCCAATCAAAAACATAGGGAAATCGCCGCCTATTGGATGGAATTCTTGGAGATAAAAAATTTAAGTAACGAACCTATTGGCAAAGTATCCTATGGAGAAGCCCGAAGAGTTCTTTTAGCGAGGGCTTTGGTCAACCTTCCAGACCTATTAATTTTAGACGAACCTTGTGCAGGACTAGACATACCAACAAAAGAACGTTTTTTACAGACTCTTGAAAAGCTTGCTAAAACAAAAACACAATTAATCTATGTTACACACCATATTGATGAAATTCTTCCCATGACGACTCATGTCCTGTTTCTCAAGAATGGCACCATTTTTTCCAAAGGAACCAAAAATAAAATGCTTACGGGACGTCAGCTATCTAAGGCTTTCGATTGTGACTTGGAATTGAAAAAAAAATCAGGCCGCCATTGGGTTATAGGAAGTCAACTAAGAAAACCAAAAAACTCGATCAAACGTACGAACTGAACAACCAGTCTATCCTTGTCCAAATCTAAAAAAATACTGTACAATTAGAGTGTATTTTATTTGAGAAATCGAGGATCAATAATGAGTCAAAATAGTTTTTTTTTGTTAGTAGCAAGCATGTGGCTACTTCTATTTGGTTTTACTCCTTATGCTTGGTCTCAAGAGAAAGCTGAAGACTGGTTTTTAAAAGGAAATACGCTAAGTCGACAAGGCCACTTTGAAGAGGCTATTGACGCTTACAAGAAGTCAATTGAACATAATCCAAATGCGACAGTTTCATATTTTAATCTTGCGTTAGCATATAAAAACCTGAATAGGAATGGAAAAGCGGCGGTTGCTTTGGAAAAAGCCGTTAAACTAGAACCCGGCAATCTAGATGCCCGCTATAGTTTGGGTAATATCTATAATCACCTTGAACGCTGGGAAGACGCTATTGCTCAATTAAATATAGTTGTCCACCGACGACAAGATGATGCAGAAGCGCATGGCAATCTTGGGTGGGCTTATTATAATCTCAAAAAGGGGCCACCGTTTAAATATCTTGTGATTATCAATCTTAGAAAGGCGGTAACATTATTTGAGTCGAAAAATCAACATGAAGCAGCAAGTTCTACACGAAAAGTTTTAGAAGATGCTATGATCAAATTCCATTTTAATAGTAAAAATTAGCCCCCCCCCACAAACTACTCTGATCTAAAAAATTCTTTAAAAACATTAACAAGATTTTCTTGATCTGCTGATCCAGCCATTTCCCGAATTGAATGCATTGATAACATAGGGCTCCCAATATCAACCGTGCGAATACCAAGATTGGTAGCACTAATTGGTCCAATCGTACTCCCACATCGTAAGTCCGATTTAATAGAAAATTTCTGAATAGGTACTTTGGCCTTTTTGCACAATTGTTCAAATTGCAATGAAGATACACCTTCTGTTGCATATTTTTGCCCTGAATGACTTTTGATCACAGGTCCAGCATTTATCTTTGGCAAATGATTAGCATCATGCATTTCTGCATAGTTGGGGTGAACAGCATGTGCCATATCTGCAGATATAAATAACGACTTTGCAATTCCTCTCATCAATGCCTCTCTAGATGTTTTTTTAGTTATGGAAATACGCTCTAAAATATCTTTAAGAAAAGGTGAACTCGCACCTTGGGCAGTATCACTTCCTACTTCTTCATTATCGTAAAATACCAGGACTCGCGTAGCCAAATCTTTTTTAGATGATTCTAGCAAAGCCATCATAGCGGCATGGCAAGAAGCAAGGTTGTCCAACCGAGAAGCAAATACAAACTCGTCGTTGACACCTGCAAGTGTTCCTTTTTGAAGGTCATATAATTGCATTTCCAACCCAAGAATATCTGCAGGTTTACATTTTAACTCTTCGGCTACCAAATCAATTAACAGGGTTTTGGATTTTGTTTTTTGATCAACTAAAGCAAAAACTGGGGGGAGGTGACTCTGAGGGTTAAGCACCAGTCCTTTTTCATTCACTGACCGATTTAAATGTATAGCAAGTTGAGGAATACGTAATAACGGTCGGTCAAACGCAACTAGTATAGACACAAAGTCACAACCTACCAAAGTAGATATTTTATTTTCCGAAAAACGATTTACCTTCAACGTCTTTTTGGTGGATGACGATTTTAATATTACTCTTCCCGCCAATGATAAATCTCTATCTGTCCAAGTTGTTAAGAGGGCCCCTCCATAAACTTCCACTCCTAATTGGGCGTAACCATTTTTAAAATATACTGGATTAGGTTTCAAACGAAGATTTGGGCTATCTGTATGAGCGCCAATAATTTTAAAACCAGACTCTTCTGGGTTCTCTGAACCGATAGAAAAAACTACTAATGAGGATTCGTTACGAGTTACAAAATATTTCCCGCCTGGGGACAATTTCCATTTATCGTGTTCATATAATTCGATATATCCTTTGCTTTGAATCTGGTCTTTAAAAGACTTGACCACATGGAAAGGCGTTGGAGATTTGTCGATAAACTCAATTAAAGACCTGCTTCTATCTAGATATTTATTTTTATTCATTCTTCCTTAGATTATAAACAATTGAAAAAAGGGCCGGAATAATTATTGAGCGCTTTTATTGTGGCAAAATTAATCAGCGTGGTCGGAGCATAACCCGGACATTTAATATAAATATATAATACTAAAATTGAACCTCGTGGTAATTTATTTTACTATTGAATAGCTGAGCCAACCTTGTGAAACTCTTACGTTAAAGAGAACAATTATGGGAATACTGATAAAGGCTGACTTTCAAACCAGGCTAACACCAAAACTTTCTAAATACAGACCCAAAGACATGGACCCTGAATACCAAAAAGAGATTTTTTCTGAACTATTCTCCAAATTCCCCCAATTCAAAGCACATGTGGCCGCCTATGTCGAAAGAAATTACTGTGGAGTTGTGATTAACGATGAAGACCATAGCAACCCAGACACCTTGATTGATCTAATAAATTTCGATGAGCTCTTAATGCTAAATAAGTGGATAGCCTATCGGAAAAGGCCAAAAGTTTTAAAATAATACTAACCCTGGAAATAGTTATTTAACCGCCACTCCAATGTCTAAAATTTGCACGGCTTGAAGAATGCCCATTACCTTAATGACGTTGCCGTAAGGGAGATTTTTGTCCGCTCTTATAATGGCTGATTTTTTTTTATTTAACGAAATTTTAGAAAGAGCCAATTCAAATTCTTCAATTTTTATCTTTTCCCCATTCAAAAAAATTTGTTCATCGACAGTCAACTCCACCTTGATCGGTTCTAAAGTCTCACTTGTCGAGGATGACTTTGAGGAAGGCAGAGAAATATCCATCTGTCGTTTAAAGTCAACAAACACTGTCGACACCATGAAAAATATAAGCAAAAGAAACACCACATCGACAAGTGGTGTCAAGTCTAACGAAAAGTTTTCTTCATCCTCAGTTCGAAAACGCATTGAATCCACTTAAAAAAAGATTTAAATTTTACTATGACTTTTTATTTACTTGATTTGTTTTTTTCCCACTCTTTTTTCTCACGCATAGCTTCAAAGGAAAGTTCTTCAACAAGCTGAAAGGAAATTTCTTCCATTTCAAAAACATAGCGATCAATTTTTGCGCGAAAATAATGATACAGAACCAATGCGGGAATACCCACCATCATACCTGCCGCAGTAGTAACTAAAGCCTCCGAAATACCACTGGCAACTAATCCTGGGTTTCCTGTTCCACCTTGCGAGATAATATTGAAAGCTTTAATCATTCCGAATACAGTCCCTAACAAGCCCATCATGGGAGTTATATTTGCTATAGCACCTAAAGCACGTAAGTTAGAATTCAACAAAGAAGCTTCATGCTGGCCTGCTCCCTCAATAGCCCGTTCTATTTCATCAACCTTCTCTCCAAACCTCAACAAACCTGTTTTTAGAATACGTGCTAATGAAGTATCGTGGGAAGCACATAATTGTAATCCTAGCTGAATATCATCCCAATTCCAATGCGACCGGAACTTAGCAAGAAAATCAGCATCAATTATATTTTTACGACGCAAATTATACGCTCTTTCAAGACCAATGCCGACCACAAGTATTGAGCAGAATATTATAGGGTACATCATAAAACCACCCTTATCTACAAAAGACAATATTCCAAAACTTGAACTAGCGTTAACCTCTTCGGCAGAATACAAATTCAAAGAAAAGCTAACTACAAAAAACAATAAAAAAATTTTAATTTTTGGAATCAAATGCATATCCAATTTTATTTATTTTTTTAAAAACAGATTAATTATTTCCCTAACCCATAAAAAAACTAATAAGTAGTCGCTTTTTATAGCACGGTTAAAATATTAATAGCAAGACAAGCACAAAAATCACCCACCTTTAAAGACTTTGGTGTATATTGTTTCACACGTAACCCGTTATGTTTGTGCAAGTCTGACAACCCAATACTAAACTTTCTTAGCAATGAACTTTCGATCATCTGCCACAATAATCATCACCATAGGCCTTTTAAGCATTTATTCTTGTTCATTCTTCGCCGAAGAAATTGTGCCAGATTCAGCTAGAGGGTTGCTTGAAGAAGGTATCAAAGTAAGCAAACTAGGCCAGCATGTACGAGCACAAAAGCTCTTCCAACAAGTCGTTGAAGACTTCCCTGACAGCAACGAACGAAAAACAGCAATGCTCCTTGTTGCTCGATCCCATTACAAATTTGAGGAATATGAAGAAGCGAAGTTTGGTTTCCAAAAATTCATTGATTTATATCCTACGCATAAAAATACCGACCGAGCCTTGTTTTTTAAAGCTATGACCGACTACCAAAGGATAGACCTTGCCTTAAGAGATCAGACAGCAACAAAAGATGCTCGTGATGGTTTTCAACAAATCATAACTCAATTTCCCAAAAGTCAATACCTGAAACAAGCAAAACAAAAGTTAAAGGAATGTGATTTTAAGTTGTCGAAAAATATTTTTGAAATTGGGAAATTCTATTACCGCACAGGGGCTTACCATTCAGCGATTTCCAGATTCTCAAATCTTCTAGCTGAACATTCAAAACAAAAATTTTTTGATGAAGCTGCATTTCTTTTAGCAGAATCGCACTATCACGAACAAAGTTTTAAAGAGGCATTATTGCTTTATAAAGATTTTACTAAGAAATACCCTAGAAGCCCGTTTACTCTGGAAGTCAAAAAGAGGCTCAGAACCTTAAGACAATAACGACGCTGGTGACCTTTAAAAGAAAAATTAAAAAAATTGCTAGGAAAAACTCAATTACAAGTTCACACTCTAATGCTTTGACTCGCTGCATGAGTCAAACCAAAAAAAATCAAACCACTGACTCGCAGTGAGGAATATAAGTTAGGTCATCAAATAGCAGAAGGATATATTGCGGCACACTAAAAGCTAGTTCAAAGAAACTTGAAATATGCTGTATCGATAGCAAATAATTACCGTGGACATGGATTTTCTCTTCAGAATTTAATTGAAGCAGGAAACATCCGCATCATTCTAGCTGCCAAGAAATGTGACCCTTCACGAGAAGTAAAGCATTATCACCTATGCTTTTGGGTGGTTCAAACAAGCCATCGTTGATTCTCTAGCTACAAAATCGAGGGCAGTTAAGTTACCTTTCAAACAAGTTACAAAAGTGCAACATTGAGAACTCAAACAACCCTAAATAGCGGGTTTTAAATGGCAATAAATATTTCTATATTGTTTTTTGCCTATGCTCTTGGGTCTATCCCGTTCGGAGTTTTGCTCGCCCGTACTCAAAATATTGATCTGCGCAAGCACGGTAGTAAAAATATAGGTGCAACAAATGTCACCAGAACACTAGGAAGAAAAGCAGGCGTTTTTACCTTGCTTGGAGACGCGCTTAAAGGATCGCTGGGCGTAGCAATAGCATCATGGACCACAAATGACCCTTTTACTACAGCTGGAGCAGGTATCATGGTTTTCCTTGGCCACCTATTTTCAGTTTTTTTGAAATTTAAAGGTGGAAGAGGCGTCGCAACAGGACTAGGTGTTCATTTGTACATAATGCCAATAGTGACATTGGAGGCTATAGGAGTATTTGCTTTGACATTGTGGATTTCAAAATATGTTTCGCTTAGCTCTATCATTGCGGCAATATCTTTACCAATATTTGGTATTTTTTTTAACATACCATTCCCTTATAAATGTATGTCCTTAGTAATCGCAATCCTGATCATTTGTAAACACTATGGGAATATTCGCCGTATTATCTCGGGAACCGAACCACATTTTCTTAAAAAATAGAATTTGACAAACCCAACAAGGAAAATATAATGAGGATTCTTTAAACACTTATTTAATTAGATGCTTGCGGGAGTAACTCAGTGGTAGAGTGCAACCTTGCCAAGGTTGAAGTCGAGGGTTCGAACCCCTTCTCCCGCTCCATTTTCCCTCTCTTTTATTCTAGGTTCACATTTCAGGCACCGTCGCCAAGTGGTAAGGCAGAGGTCTGCAAAACCTTTATCGGCGGTTCGAGTCCGCCCGGTGCCTCCATTTTTCTAATGGTCTCCTTTGGGCCACAGGCTACCTTAAACTAACAGGATTAGTAGATGAACTCATTATTTGCCACGTTTGCAAACTTCATGTGGGGGCCATGGCTTCTGATTCTTCTATTAGGAACTGGACTGTGGCTGTCAATCTCTCTGAGTGGGGTTCAAATCAGAAAACTAGCTTATGCATTTCAATTAACCTTCTCGAAAGAACGAGGAGGGGATGGGGATATCTCACACTTTGGATCTTTAATGACTGCCTTAGCAGCTACAGTTGGAACTGGAAATATTGCTGGCGTAAGCACGGCGGTAGCATTAGGGGGACCAGGAGCAATCTTTTGGATGTGGATAACTGGATTAGTAGGAATGGCAACCAAATATTCTGAGGGTTTTTTAGCTGTTAAATATAGGCACATTAACGAACATGGTGAAATTTCTGGTGGACCAATGTATTACCTTGAGTATGGATTGGGGCAAAAGTGGCTTGGTACTTGCTTTGCTACTTTTGGAGCTTTAGCCGCATTTGGCATCGGTAATATGATTCAATCAAATACAATAGCTAGCTCTCTATCCGAAACACTGGGAACAAACGAATTTTTGGTTGGAATAATTTTAGCCTTGCTTACTGGAATGGTAGTCATAGGGGGAATTAAACGAATTGCTGATGTCGCAAGCTATTTCGTACCCCTGATGGTTTTAGTTTATTTTATTGGAGCCACAATTGTAATACTTAATAACTTACCTCAGTTGAGCTCAGGAGTTGAATTAATTTTTGAACATGCTTTCACTGGAACAGCCGCGACTGGTGGATTTGCAGGAGCCACACTAGCGCAAACCATTCGCTTCGGTGTAGCACGTGGGCTATTTTCTAATGAGTCTGGAATGGGAAGTGCCCCCATTGTTGCAGCTGCTGCAAAGACTAACCACCCAGGAAAACAAGCTCTAGTTTCCATGACAGGAACTTTTTTAGATACGCTGATTATTTGCTCACTAACCGCATTAGCCTTAAATTCCTCAGGCGTTTGGATTTCAGGAGAAACCGGCGTTACCCTAACTATTCAGGCTTTTTCAACTGGTTTGCCAGGAAACTGGGGAAAGATCATTGTCACTTTAAGCGCAATCACTTTTGGCTTTTCTACCATACTGGCATGGGAGTATTATGGTGAAAAATGCTTTGAATATCTTTTTCAAGAGAAATGGATTAACCTTTATAGATACGCATGGGTATTTTTTGTGTTTCTTGGTGCATTTTTTGAATTAGAGATGGTATGGAATTTTTCTGACGCTATGAATGCACTGATGGCTATTCCAAATTTAATAGGACTCATACTATTGGGCGGAATATTGTCAGAAGAAACTAGATCCTTTGAAGAAGGTATAAACAAGGGAACAATTAATAAATTTAATTAACATTGTAATGGTTTTTGGTGTTATGCAACCGATGGTTATAAAATAGCTCAACCTTAATATTAATAGTCAAACAAGGCATCTACGAACAACCTTGAATCAAAGGGCTGCAGATCATCAACCTGTTCACCTAGGCCTATGAACCGAACTGGCAACTTGAGTTCTCGAGCGATACTAAATAATACCCCGCCCTTAGCAGAACCATCTAATTTTGTCATCACAATTCCATCAACATCCAGAGCTTCATTGAATAATCTAGCTTGAGAAAGGCTGTTCTGCCCTATCGAGGCGTCAAGAACCAAAATTATTTCATGAGGCGCTTCATTAACAACTTTTTTTACAACACGTTTTATTTTTTTCAACTCCTCCATTAGGTTTTTATTAGTCTGCAAACGGCCTGCTGTATCAACGAAAATTCTATCCACTTTTTTAACCACGGCTGATTTAACCGCGTCGTATGCCACAGCTGAAGGATCAGCTCCGCTTTTTTGAAACACGCAAGGAACATCTATACGTTCGGCCCAAGCTTGTAATTGCTCGCTTGCCGCCGCACGAAAAGTATCGCCAGCTGCCACCATAACCCGCTCTCCTTGCCCTTTATACCTAGCAGCTAATTTACCTATAGTAGTTGTTTTTCCTGATCCATTAATCCCTATCATCATAACTACGCTAGGACCTTCTAATGGACATACTATGTCAACTTGGACTGCCTCTAAAGTGTCAAAAAGGAGTTCTTTCAGGATTTTTATAATTTCTTCTTTACTTTTAACGGACGACTCTCGCACTTCTTTTTTCAACTTTTCCATAACCCAGCTCATTGTGGGTATACCCATATCTGAAGCTAATAGTACCTCTTCCAGTTCCTGCCATAATTCAGGCCCTAATTCCTTCGAACTGTTTACTACTCTGATAACACCACTTGTCAAACTGTCGCGAGTTTTTTTGAGTCCAAATTTAAGACGCGAAAAAAACCTACTTTGATCATCCTTAGGAGCTACATCTTTTTCTTGACCATTCATAGTTCATGATTCCGATGCTTTAAAACCAAGAAAGTTAATTTAAATCCTTTTAAAATAGCCAGCCATACTTGCAATCCCTCAAAGTGATGTCAAGGTGAAATCATTTTTCCTTTCTCATTTTGACTATAACGGACAAAATTTCGCCAACCTGCCTGCAGCAAGTTACCATAAACATAATCAAACTAAAGCTTTAGAATTCATATTCTTAAAACAAGTTTGTTAAGTTTTATTTGATTTTGACCGCTATGAGACATAGACTTTAGTGGCCCAAGCGGAGACAGCTTTTTTGCTTACTCCCTACCGGCACTCATTTTGTGCCAGGCCTTAAAAAGGGACCGCCTCCTGGACTGCGAAGGGATTCTCTGAGTTGCTTTGGGAGATCTCGAATGGAGAAATCCTAGCTCAAAAAACATTAACTCACACCAAGCGAGGTTTTGATGAAGGTTGCCATCTGTAACTCTGTTGGTATTGATGCTGACGGATATGCAATGATCCACTCCCCCAGCCGTTGGACAAACAGCACGAAAGATTTAAATATTTTCACCTACTACCCCTGGGAACTAGCTTATTGTTCTTCGATACTTAAACGTGATACTGACCACGATATTAGATTTTACGATGGCTGCCTAGATAAATTGGATCATGATGCTTTTGTTCAAAAAGTGTCTGATTTTAGTCCTGATTACTTGGTAATGGACTGTGCAACACGAACCATCAACGCTGACAGCAGGTTCGCAAAAGAACTAAAAAAAAGATTTGGCACGAAATTTATCATCTGTGGGCCACACGCGACGACCTTTCCAGAAGAAGTTAGTGAATACGCTGATTATGTCGTACTACGCGAATACGAATTAACGGTTCTTGAGATTCTTCAAGGTAAGAATCCTAACGATATTTTAGGGTTATATCCTAATGCTTTACGCATGCCTTTGGACGTTAATAAACTGCCACTACCGGAGGATGATGATGTGTCTCGACTGGCATACGGAATACCCGGGGAACCTTCTAGCGAATATTTGGAGATCCAAGCATATGCTTCACGTGGATGCCCTCTATCGTGCAGCTTCTGCGTATGTGGCAATATTTCCTATGCGCATCCTAACTGGCGCTCTAGAAATCCTCAAAATGTTGTCTATGAGTTGCAAACCCTTAGAGAAAAGTATCCACAGCTGGAAGGCATTTTCTTTGACGAGGAAGTCCACAATGGTAGTAAAAAATATATGCTTGAGCTGACAAAAGCTATCCGCCAAAATGGTCTTGATGATTTAAAGTACGACGTTATGTGTGGACAGTGGCCAATGGATGAAGAAGTACTCGATGCGATGAAAAGCGCCGGGTACTACATGATAAGGCTCGGAATTGAAACTGCTGGAGAAAAAGCCGCACAGGGAATGGATTTAATGAAAAAGTTTAATGTCCCGCGCCTTAAACAATTAATGGAACACGGCACAAATATCGGACTTAAATTTTATGGAACATTTACTTTTGGCGGTGAAGGATCAACTGATGATTGTGATAAGAAAACTCTAGCACTAATGAATGACCTGCTTGACAGACAATTGTTATGGCGATTCCAGCTTTCCATAAGTACTCCACAACCAGGTACCCCCTTCTACAACCGTATGAAGCAAAAGGGTTTTCTACGAAATGTTGATTGGAAACATTTTGACGGGGGCAATCATTGTGTTGTTGACAATCCTCAATATCCAGCTGAGATGGTCATGAAAAACTTTAGAGAAGCTGAAAAGTTATACGAAAAAGGATTCAATAATCGTTATTCATCTACAGCAAAAGATAATTTCAAATCGATTGAGATTAATTCTACACGAGAAATCCTTCTATTTCGGACCGCCCGCATGAAACAAATTAATGATATTCTTGGGTCCTTACATAAACAATATAAAGACAGCCGTATTTCAGTATTAGGACAAAATGTTGTAACCAAGGAGCTTAAGTTAAATAATCATGTAGACGATGTATTTCCATATGGAGATGGACACTTTAATAATGATTTATTTCCAAAACCTCTACTGAAAGATCTATCAAAACGCAAATATTCTTTAGGGGTGATCCCTTACCATAACATGTCTGGCAATGGATACGCTGATGTAAAAGCTATTGCAAAACGAATTGGTATAAAAAAAATGGTCGCAGTTAATATCGAAGGAACAGTATTTGATTTAGAAAACCCGGGTGATCAGGGACGATCTCACCTTCGGTAACGAACGAAGCGGAGACAAGTCTCCGCTTCGGGGTATTTTTTATCAACAAACTAAAATCAAACTATTACTCGTGAAAGTTATAACCAAGCCTTCAAATATTCTTATTATTCGGTCTGCAGCCAACATACTAAATGCAACTATAAATACTTTAAAAGTTGAATTCCCAGGTTCAAAAATCACAGTCTTTGCCCCTGAGTCTGCTCGAGAAAGCATGGAAAAACACCCAAATATCGATGCCGTGATTTCCGCTGGGACAATAAACCGAATGAGTATCATTAGCGTTAAAAATAAGGCGCTCGGGAAAATCCGTCATAATCGGTTTGACCTAGCAATATCGCTCTATAATATTGATCATGGTATGGGGTATTCTAATATCGACTTTTTAGCTTGGATTTCTGGAGCGAAAAATATTCGTGGATATAATATGCGAGGAACCTTTGACGAATTGAATGGCTGGAGAATACTTAAAAAATACTTTCTTGAAAAAACCTCCTTTACCTGGTTCATCATAAATGCACTTACAACTGTTATTTTATTTGCATTTATAACATTAGGCTTTTTACTTGAATGGACTATCCGCAAATTGTTTAAAATTATCCCTCTCAACACAATCCACTCTCCAAAGCAAAAAACAGCAACCCCATCAAAACACAAAGAACCTTCTGATGTTCATAGCATGGCAACTCAGGTTCATCAAAAAATTTAGCTTTGACCAAGAGGAAAAAATTAAAAATGAAAATTGTCATTGCTAATTCCGTGGGTGTCGACAAAAACGGTTACCATATGGTTCATGTACCTTCGCGATGGTCTCTCGGCGTAAAAAATTTTACCAATTGCGGTTATTATCCCTGGGAATTAGCTTACACATCTTCACTGCTAAAACGTGATACTAATCACGATGTGAAGTTCCTCGATGGTGTTTTAAATGCTTGGGACTTTAATAATTATATGCAACGACTCCGAGAAGAAAAACCTGACTGGTTAATAATGGAGAGCTCGACTCGAACAATTAGTGAAGATCTTCGTCTAGCAAAAGCCGTTAAAGATGAATTTAAAACAAAAATAATAATGACAGGCCAACACCCTATGGCCCAACCAGAAGACGTTCTAAAGGTGGCTGATTTTATCTGTGTTGGTGAATATGAATTTGCAGTATTGGATCTTGTTCTCGGTAAAAATCCAAAAAATATTCCTGGAGTCTACCCTAATTCAAGAGGAGAACTACCCGATATAAATCTACTACCATTTCCAGAAGATGATGATATTCGAAGAATCGACTACCACGAACCAAATTGCCGTTTTAAACAAATACAGATGTATGGATCACGTGGGTGCCCCAGGCGATGCAATTTCTGTGCAGCCGCAACACTATACTACGATGAATTGAACTGGAGACCACGAAATGTTAGCGACATCATCAAAGAAATCAAAGTATTAAAAGAAAAGTATCCAGAAATGGAAGGAATTTTCTTCGATGAAGAAACACATAACATTCATAAAAGTTTTAATATAGAGCTGGCACAAGAAATCCAAAAAGCTGGGCTAGATAACCTAAAGTATGAAGCAATGTGCGAATATATTTCACTTGATGCAGAAGCTCTAACTAAAATGAAAGCTGCAGGATATTACAAAATTCGTTTTGGCATTGAAACAGGGAGTAATTATGTCGCAAAGCAAATGACCCTTGGAAAAAAACATGACCTCGAAAAGCTACGCTCTATTCTAAATTTTGGAAAAAATATAGACATGCAATTTTACGCTACTATAAGCGTGGGAGGTCTCGGCTCTTCGCCTGAGGAAGACCAAAAAACCGTAGACCTAGTTTATGAATTAGCAAGTAAAGGGTTAATTCATGAAATTCAAGTTTCAATAAACACACCACAACCGGGAACAGATTTTTATAATAGCTGTATTGAACAAGGTTTGTTAAAGGCTCAAGCAACTAATGAAGGGTTTGATGGTAACGGCCACGTAGTCGTAGAATATCCTAATTATCGCGCAGAGCAAATTCAAGAAAAACAGCGTGAAGTTCTAGCTGCTTTTGACCTTGGGAAAGCAAAAACCAATACATCTACGTTTATGGATACTGCAAAGGAATCCCTAAACTCTATCCCCGACAACTCAAGCATTCTTATTTTGAGAAGTGCAAGACCATGGATGATTCAAAGTATCATTGAAGCAATAAATAAGTATGGAAAGATATCTATAGATTTACTAGGGCAAGATGCTGTTGCTGAAGAATTAAAGTCTAATCCAGGAATTAAAAATACTTATAGCTACGGCGATGGTTTTTTCTCTCCAAATACAATTGATTCCTATCTAATAGAACAACTAAACAATACATCGTACGATTTTATCCTTCTGCCTATGGCTAACAACCATTTAGATGGCTATCGAAATGTTATAGAAGTTGCTCGACTCATTGAACCTAAATTTATCTTAGGGATTTATCCAGAGGGAAACACGCGTGCAATTGAACAAAAAAAATGTCCAAATTTTAACCTGGAGGTTTACCAACTAGGTCAAACCAGGTCATGAAGCCTGTTCAGTTTTTGAAATAGATTGGGTAGGTCTATCAGGCTTAGGATCAACAATATTTCTTTTCAAAAGTATATTTACCACGTTCTTATCTCTGCATGTAATAGCCAGGTCAATTAATCCGTCATGATCAAAATCACTCACAACAATGCCTTGTGGATGCTCATCCACAACGTGAGCAATCGGAGGCCACATAAAGGTTCCGTCACCTCTCCCAAGAGATACAGTTATTAAATCATCTGTTGAATTAGATACCGCCAAATCAGAATAGCCATCCCCTGTAAAGTCAGCAGCTGCTACAAACTTTGGGAACGAACCGGAAGCAAAATCCTTTAAAGTGCTGAACGTCCTGTCCCCATTATTTCGAATTAAAGTCATTGAATGAAGAACATTACTTGATGTAACCAGGTCAACATAGTCATCATTATTAACGTCTATATTGGCAAGTGTCAACGGCTGCCCACCTCCTTTAATAATTTTTGAGGACTCAAAAGTACCGTCACCTATACCCCAAAAAATCTGTAGCCCCGTTCTACCAGACCCTGCTAATGCTACAGCAATATCTAAAATCTTATTTTTATCATAATCACCCGTGACAATAGCTGTTGGTTGCCCTTTTACTTTAATTGGTACTGGATTCTTAAAACGTCCCTTACCCTTTCCGAAAAGAATCATTACTTTATGGTAACGCATGGTAACCGCAAGATCATTAATCCCATCTCGATTGAAGTCTCCAGATGTCATATTAATAGGAATTTTCCCCGGTTTTAAAAGTATGTTTGTTTTTTTAAAATTTCCGAACCGAGAGTTAAAATAAAGAGTAATGGTCTGGTCACGATAGTTCAGTACAGCAAGATCCAAATATCCATTATTATTAAAATCTGCAGCGACAACACAAATCGGATCTTCTCCAGTTCTCATAATTATCTGATCTTTAAATGTTCCATCTCCCTTCCCTTTAAAATAAGACAGAGTATTATCACCACTATTAGTAACGACCAAGTCCTTTTTACCATCTCGGTTAAAATCCTCAGTGATCATAAAAGAGGGCTCAGCACCTGTTTCCATAACAAAGTTGCTAGTAAACAAACGGGGCATTTTTTTTCGTACCTTACCGGGGCTAGGGCAACCAGCAATAGACGAAACTAGAATAACAACAAAGAAATATGAAATAGCTTTATTCATATATAAATACTAATCAGGATATATAATTATTGGAAGAGTTGGATTTCATCGCTAAAGATAACATAGCTATTAGACGGGAACAAATTGAAGGAAAATACTTGAAAGGTATAATTGGTTCTAAAAGACTGATTTACTGTAAAGTTTTGTCGTAAAAGAAGGGGTTGTGTCGTTTTTCTTCTCCCACAGTTGTAGAAGGGCCGTGCCCTGGATATAGCCTTGTATTTTCTGGTAGTGTCAATAAGTTTTGAGTGATAGAAAAATACAAGTCTTCCCATGAAGAATTCGCTCGTCCCATTGAACCGGCAAAGATGGCATCACCAGAAATAACCGACTCATTAATTTTAAAAGAAATTCCTCCTGACGTGTGGCCACGTGTGGCAATAGTCTCGATTTCTAGAGCGCCTAAAATAATTGGCTTTCCTTCTTCTATAGTGTGCAAATCATTACTTCCAGTGGGACGCGGTTCCATTTTATCAACCCAAGTCGGACACCTAAACTCTCTATCTAGTTGACCCAGCCCCCCAGCATGATCGGGATGCGTATGAGTTAATAGAATCATCTTTGGAATAACGCCTAGTTCACGAGCTTTTTCTATTATTGCTTCTGGATTAGCACCTGTATCTACGACTGCTGTAGCGCGAGTTTCTCGACAAATCAATAAATAGCATTTTACTGGATAACGGCCCATAAACACATTTAGACAAATAATATCGAAAGGGCCTGAGTCAGCAGTTTCCTTTTTTGGGGCCCACTTTCCGGTAGCAATCGCAGACAAAGAAGGCCCATGTAAATCAAGGGCACTAGCTATTTTAAAAATATCTTTTTCCTCTGGAGTCCAATCATAATTTTCAATACGAATAATATCAGTCAAATTAATTCCAGTTGACTCTGCCAAATCAACTTGGCTCCATTTTTTACCATTTCGAGCTTTTTCTAAGATATCACCCAACTCATCTTCCAATTCCATATCACTTTTTATTCTAATAATGGGTTGCACTAAATCGGACAAACCAACGATCATTAAACGGAATTCATAAAGATTTTTATTTAAATGTTAAGAACATGACTAACAAATAAATCCAAAAAATTTTCTATTTTTAGATATGACTTTATAAACACACTCGCTAACCAAAGAAAAACCGGGAATATTTTTATATAGCAATAGTGGCCATGTCTTCCCAGGAACACAGGCTAAAGTTCTAAAAATTGCTTCTGCTCCATAAAAAAAAATATTCCCACCTACATCAATCCAATGAATAGAACGTTCACAATTCTCAACTATAATCTGTGGAAACCTTTTAAGCGATGACTGAAAAGGCAAACACTCAACTTGGTCCTTTATAATTCGCTTTAACCAAGCTACAGAACAAACACAAAAATCACACTCGCCGTCGTAGATTAATGTTGATCTATCGATATTCAAGAAGAATCCCTCAATCCATAAAGCTTTTGATCAAATGATTTGGGATAACAAACCATGGATAGTTTAGAGCAATAATTTAAAATCATACAAGAAAATTTAGAAAAAGCTTGTTACATAATTTTAACCTTAAAATACCTAGAATAAAATAAAGACTTATAAGCATATGTATGCACACAATTTCAAACCTATATAGATTTTATCCCTAAAAACTTGCGTTATTTATAGACCTAGGCTATTGTTTCACCTTATATCAACGTTCCAAAAACTATTCCAATAAGGTTCACTTCTTGTAATTGAATCAGTAACACAGAAATTATTTTGATATGAGAAACCAATAATGGCAAAAATGACACGCGAAGAAGTGGAAGAACGTTTAGAAGAATATGCCGCGCATAAAGCTATAAAAGAGGCTCATGAAGATGAAGAAGATGACACATCTGAAACTGACGATGACAGCCTTGATAAAGGAGAAAACAACAACCCTCAAGATTCGACTGATGAAGAAGAAAACAAAACTGACAAAGCAACCTCTTTAGAGGATACCGTTTCTCAAGACGAGAAACCGCAGGATGAAAACAAAGAGGTTATCGTACCATCCCTTGACAACTGTGATCTTTCAGAACTCGATTTAACTGACCTTAATTTCCTAGGCATTAGTATAGAAAATGCAAATCTCACAAAGACAATCCTAAATCGAGCTAATCTAGCTAACGTCTCTCTAATAAAATCAGATCTAAAGAATGCTAATTTAAATGACACGGACTTATCAGAAGCTGACCTTTCAGATGCTAATCTCAGTCAAGCAATGCTAGAGGACTCTAATCTTGAAGGGAGCACTCTCGACAGAACAAACCTTAGTGAAGCAATTTTGGAACGTGCAAACCTAAGAAAATGTAAATTTATCGAATCGAATCTTACCGAGGCAAATTTGAATGAGGTAACATGCGGTCTAGCTGACTTTAGTCGGTCAGACTTAACAAATATAAAAGCAATAGGGGCTGACTTCAACCGCGTTAAATTAAGTGGCGCTAACTTAAATAAGGCTGATTTTACAGATTCCAGACTAAGCATGGCTGTGTTTTTTGAATCGAAGTTCATAGGTACTAATCTCAATCGGGCTCAAATCAAAGGTTCCAAGCTTGTGAAGGCTGACTTCACTGATGCCTGCTTAACTCGTTCTGACCTAACGGGCGCAGACCTTTCAGATGCAACACTTAAAGGAACAAATCTTTTAAGAGCAAAGCTCGGAGGGGCTATTTTACGGCGCACTCATATAATAAACTCAAATCTTAAAGAAGCAGATCTCAATATAGCTGATCTTACAAGTGCAAAATTGGAAAAAGTTGAATTAGACGGTGCAAACCTTGGTCGAATAAAGCTAAATGATGCATTCCTACAAGAAGCTAAACTAACTAAGGCAAATATCAGCAAAGGTAAGCTCACAGGAGTTGACCTTTCAGGGGCCGACTTAAGTGGAGCTAATATGAAAGGAACCGATTTCACTCGCGCCAAATTAGAAGGAGTCGATTTGAGTCGAGCAGACTTAACAGAAGCTATCCTTGAAAATGCGCAAATTGAAAATTCATTTTTAACGGGTGCCGATATGAAAAATGCCAACTTAGAAAAAGCTAATCTTGAGAAAAGTGACTTGTCTGGAACCAAGCTTGGAAAAACAAACTTTCGTAGCGCAAACCTTAAAGGTGCTAATCTTCATAGATCAGATTTAGAGCATGCCGATTTATCTCTAGCAGACTTATCTCAAGCAAATCTATCCGGAGCTAAGCTAGCGGATGCAAATTTTTCAAATACTATTCTAACGAATTGTAATTTAAGTGGTGCCGATACTACGGACGCCAATTTTTCTGATGCAAAAAATTTTACAAAAAGGAGCTGACGGCTCTAAATGCTGATAAAATTTATTTTTTTAAGTCTTTTTTAAAAGGTTTGGATCTAATTAATAAAAGATTGAAAAAAAATTTTGCAAATAAATTTTTAATTAAATATTATGGCATCGACTCAAAAATCTGAGTTAAGAGAACAACCCTTATGTCTGGTGGACGCGCTCCGACTTCGCAATGGGGTGGATTTGCCTAAAAAAACAATTCCAAAACATATCAGCCAAAAGACCCTGAAAAGCCCAACATTTGGTGGTTTGTCTATATTCACTTTGAATTAAACTCGATGAATGATTTAGTTTAAACCACAAATTACTAACTCATTCAACCAAAAGCTATTTTATAAAAATCACTAATAATGTTGAAACGTATGACTTAGATGGACCCCTTTAGTATGTTTTTTGGACTTATTTTAACTATCTATAAAATATAGCGTCGCCCCACATTTCTTTTTTATACTCTTTTACAACCAGTCTTCTAAATCAAACTGCTCGATACACTCCGGACTTCTCATATCCATGAATAAATCAGCTTGATCAAAATTTAAATTAAAGTCTGAAAGCATTTCCCATGTCAGGCCAGCCTCTTTGACTCTTTCAATATTATTGTTCAATTCATCCTCGCCACCAAATTCTAATACCACTTTAAATCCGGTAGCTGCTTTAAACTGCATCAAGTATCTTTTATCAGCCACACACTACCTCCTAATAATAATTGAATTTTTACCTCAAATCTATTCAGCAAAAATATCCAAAAAAATTTTCCTTAATGAAAGATGCTATCAAACTCATACATTGAATTGCGCTCGACTTTATAGGATCATACAACTCTATAACTTAATTAATCCTTTGTAACAAACTTTCTATACAAATATTCTCAATCATGAATCCACTAAAAGAAAAATGTATTCCCGTTACATTATTGACTGGCTTCTTAGGCTCAGGGAAAACCACGTTGCTTAACCATATACTTAAAAACAAGCATGGAAAGCGAATTGCTGTTATTGAAAATGAATTTGGAGATATCAACATTGACTCAGCCCTAATCATTGGGAGAAGTGATGAAATATTTGAAATGAAAAATGGTTGCATCTGTTGTTCGGTTCGCAGTGATTTAATTGAAACTTTGAATCGGTTAATGAGTCGTCAAGATAAATTTGATTACGTAGTTATCGAAGGAACAGGACTAGCTTCTCCTGGACCAATAGCTCAAGCATTTCTCCTAGAAAATGAAATCACTCAATCACTTTTTTTAGATGGCATCATTACACTAATTGATTCTAAAAATGCTTGGAGCCATCTTAAAGATATTGATGTGACACGGGAACAAATAGCATTCTCGCATGTCCTAATTCTTAATAAGTCTGACTTAGTGTCCCTCGAAGAGTCAAAGGTTTTAGAGGCCCATGTTCGTAGTATTAACCCCACAGCTAAATTATTTAATACGAAAAATGCAGAAATAGACCTTAGACACTTACTTGATATTGGTGGTTTTGATCTTAATAATATCAATCTTTCGGATAATGAATTTCTTAACGATGGCCTGCACGATAACCATCATGAACATGAGAGTAATATAGCCTCGGTATCAATTGTGTGCCCGGACATTATTAACCCTGATAAATTTAATCACTGGTTAAGGATGTTGTTGATAATGGAAGGGATGGATGTGTTTAGAGCTAAAGGTATTCTCAATGTCAAAAATTCAGATAAGCGTTATATTTTCCAAAGTGTCTATATGTTGTTCGAAGGCCGTTTCGGCGATGCATGGAATAATGGACCGAAAGAAAATAAGATGATTTTTATTGGTCGAAACCTTAACAAAGAAAGGTTAGAAAAGGGAGTTCAATCGTGCACTGAACAATAATGGAAATAAATTATGAAGAATTTACTTCAATCAGATAACAAAAACTAACACTTCTATTTCTCTTTATTTTTTATATCTACTTAAACACATCAGCCTACATCTAAAAGTGATTCTTTTTCGTTCTTAATTTTTAATATGCCAAGCCGATCTTTCAACATATTTTGTAGCCAATGTAATGAATTTATTCTAGGCTATCAAAAAAAAGGCTCTGGCTCTCTGATTCGCATTTATATTAAAAATATTTTAGAACCTGAACAATTCAAGCAATATAAGGATTTAAAGTTAAAATCAGAAATCCCTCGTCTTGATTGTCCTCGATGTCTTCAAAGAATTGGCGTGACCATAATTCATAAACCCGGCAATTCCCCAGCATACCGAATGATCAAAGGGTCATTCTTTAAAAAGGAGTGCTAATATGTTGCAATTAGATTTAAAATAATTACTGCCAATCCAATTTTATTAAAAATAAATTTAGAACATGCTGTCAGGAGAGCGTTAATGAATTTTAGAAACTTTGGCCCTATGGGGCGTAGCGTATCAGAAATTGGTCTAGGGTGTTGGCAATTAGGGGGTGATTGGGGAGATGTTAATGACTCTACGGCTCAAAAAGTTTTGGAAACCGCTGTTCAAAGTGGAATTAACTTTTACGATACTGCCGATGTGTATGGCAAAGGACGGTCTGAAGAACTTCTCTATAAATATTTAAAACCTCTAGCGCCGAATGCGTTTATAGCGACAAAGCTTGGTCGGTTCCCAAACCCAGGAAACTCTGAAAATTATACATTTAAAAATTTTCGCTGTTTTACAGAAAACTCTTTAAAACGTCTGAACATTGATGTCCTGGATTTGACCCAACTGCATTGCGTCCCCACAGAATTAATGGAATCCGGAGAAGTATTTGAGTGGCTTCGAGTACTTCAACAAGAAGGAAAAATCAAACATTTTGGAGCTAGTGTTGAATCTATTTCTGAAGCGCAAACTTGCCTTAAGCAAAAAGGATTAGCTTCTCTTCAAATCATCTTTAATATATTTCGTCAAAAACCAATCACCGAATTATTTGATGATGCTAAAACCAAAGGAGTCTCGTTAATCGTAAGATTACCCTTGGCCTCAGGTTTACTTGGAGGAAAACTAAACCCAAACATTTCATTTCCAAAGAACGATCACCGTCTATTTAACAGTGATGGCCAATGCTTTAATGTTGGGGAAACGTTTGCAGGAATTCCATTTAAAACAGGGTTAGACATTGTTGAAGAACTAAAAGAAATAGTCCCAGAAGGAATGACTCTGGGACAAATGGCCTTAAGGTGGATCTTAGATTTTGACGCAGTAACCGTTGTGATACCCGGATCCAAATCTCCCGCCCAGGTTCAAGATAACGCATCCGCCAGTCATTTACCAAAGCTACCAAAGTCTTTACATAATAAGCTTAGTGGTTTCTATAACGAAAAAATTACCCAACATATTCGAGGAAAGTATTAAAAACACATTTGTGCGAGCCTAACATTCAAGGAATTTTTGACAGTCAGACCACCTTAAATTCATCATTCAAACTTAATATAACCGAATAGTGAAACACACTTTATGAAAAATTTAGAAAATTTAAACTTATCAAATTCTTTCGTTAGGCTAGGATCTGACTTTCTTCAAGAAAAATTACCAGACCCAGTATCTAATCCTTACCTCATTGATGCCAATCCTTCCGCTATAAAACTGATTGGGTTGAAGCTTACTGAGATTAAAAGAAATGAATTTCTAGAGTACTTTTCTGGAAACCGTCTTTTACCAAATTCAAAACCATTGGCTATGGCCTACTCGGGTAACCAATTTGGTTCATACAACCCAAGGCTTGGTGATGGAAGAGGGTTATTATTAGGTGAAATACAAGATCAACATAACAATACCATCGATATACATTTAAAGGGATGTGGACCAACTCGTTTCTCACGAGGATTTGATGGACGAGCTACTCTTCGAGCTTCCATAAGGGAATACCTTGGTGGTGAAGCAATCCATGGTCTAGGCATTCCAACTACAAGGTCTCTTGCCGTCATAGGGACAGGTGAGTTGGTCCACCGAGAAGTACCTGAGCCAGGAGCTATATTAGTTAGATTGAGCGATTCACATGTCAGGTTTGGGAGTTTTCAGTTCTTACACTTTAACAAAAAAGCTGAAAAAGTTACTGCACTTCTTAATTACATCATCGACCGCCATTACCCATCAATACAAAGTGATTCTAAAAAATACCAACTTCTTTTGCGTAATGTTATAAAGCGAACTGCAAAATTAATTGCTCTATGGCAAGCCAATGGTTTCATACACGGAGTAATGAATACAGACAATATGACAATTACGGGGGCAACATTTGATTATGGACCTTTTGGATTCATGGATCATTTCAATCCCAATTTTACTCCAAATCATTCTGACCCAAATGGTCGCTATGCTTATGGGAAGCAACCCGAAATTGGCTACTGGAATTTATCTAAATTTTCAGAGACTCTCAAGCACCTAGTGGATTCACAGTTTATCGCAGAAGAATTAACTAACTACCAACCAACGTACAATGACTATTACCGAAAACTTATGGGACAGAAACTGGGCCTTGAAATTCTTGATTCTGAGTTTAAGGAAT
>CAZOYP010000043.1:0-22587 GCA_964584125.1 uncultured Nitrospinaceae bacterium
TCCATTTGCTCTGTAGGTACATAAATAAAAATAGCTGCCATACCTATTAAGAAGGCAACAGTGGTAAGCCAAATTAGAATTGATCCGCTCTCTTTTATTTTTTCACTCACTTTTTTTTGCACCTTTTTCAACGGCCTCTTTTATGAGGTCTAAATCATTCTGCAAAGACTGCTGATATTTTTTAATTCGGAACAGATAGTAAAAAATACCGCCCCACACAAATACGTTCGCTGCAAATAAGTATTCCAGATTATCCATTCAAGTTATTCCTCCAGAACAAAATCTATCATCATAATTGAAACAGCAATATATATGACATCAAAACATAAGACCAAGCTCATCCAGTTCACCATATTCGATAATGGTTCGCCAACTAGAATCTGGCCTGTCATCCGGACCGATCCGATAATGATTGGTATTATCAACGGATATAATAATATCGGCAACATAATATCACGCGTTTTGAGATTAGCCGATAAAGAAGAAAGGAGCGTTCCTATAGCACAAAATCCCAGTGTTCCTGAAAAAATCACATAAATTAAAGGTAGCAGGTGTGGAATTAAATCAATATTAAAGAAAATCATAAAAATGGGTAATATGAACGCTTCCATAATCAATAAAAAGACAAAATTGCTGATTAGCTTTCCAAGATAGAGTGCGGTTCTATCAACAGGTGCAAGGAGTAATCCTTGCAAACAGCCATTTTCTTTCTCCAGCATGAATGATCGATTAAGGCCAATCGTTCCGGCAAATAAAAATGCTACCCACAGAACTCCAGGACCAATTTCAGTTGACTTAACAATACTAAGATCGATTGAAAAAATAAAAATAACGATCACAAGAAGTGCAAAAATTAACATCGAGCTAAATAATTCACGAGTTTTTAACTCTGTAACGAAGTCTTTCCAGACAATAGCCTTTACTTGATTAAAATATCGATTCATAAAAATAAAAAGCCCCCTAGTTGATGGCTCATTTTTCTAAGACTTCTGTATAAAAATGTTCGAAACTTTCTAGATCAATGCGATCGATAGACTCTAGTAATAAAAACTTTCCTTTATTCTGTATTGCTACTCTATCGCACATTTCAAGGCCACAAGACATATCGTGGGTTGTCATAATAATAGTTCGTTTGTCAGTATGTAAATCATGTAGTTGACTTTTAAGTGCGTTGGTTGCACTTAGATCGAGTCCAGTAAAAGGTTCATCCAAAAATAACACAGAAGGATTATGTAGAGTAGCTCTGGCAATAGCCATTCTCTGCTGCATCCCTCTGGAGTATGTTCTTACTTGATCATGCCTTCGTAATTGCAATCCTGCCACTCTAATAGATTCGTTAGCTCTCTCTTCTGGGTCGTCTAGACAATAAAGCTTAGCGTAAAATAAAAGGTTTTCTAGTGCTGTTAAATCAGGGTATAAACAAGTTGCGTGAGATATAACACCGATTTGATTCCGTAATTCTGCATCACACTCAGTAACATCAAAACCATCTATAATGGCTGACCCAGAAGTAGGGCGCATAAGGCCGGTCAGAATTTTAATTAAAGTAGTCTTGCCTGCTCCGTTAGGCCCAAAAATAGTAAGAAACTCTCCTTTATTTAAATCAAAACTAACTCCACATAAGGCTTGCAGATAACCAAAATCTTTTCTAAGATCTCGAACCTGAATAATAGAATTAGAGAAACTAGGATGGGTTTGCTCGTTCATGCGGGATACCATCGAACATAAAATATAATGCTCATGCTACAATATAGAGGACCATATAGTATAGTTATTGTATTTTGTTAGCTGTTTACTAAAAAAACTTTTCGCTAAGCTAGAAGAAAATTTTTTAAAGATGGCTTGGTACTTTTTTTCTTACTTTTTTCCAATTCTTCAATACGTTCAAGAATGGCAATAGCTTCTCCTTCGAGTTTATTCCGTAGAGCATCGGAATCCTCAATAGAAATCTTATCAGTCTGAAGATCAACCTCCAATTCCTTGATCGATAGTAAAATTTCTTCTTTTCGAACGAGCAGATGCTTAAACTCTTCCTTTAAAGGGTCAATTTCAGAAAAAAGTCGAGTATTTGGCATTTTACCAAACAGTGGAATGCCAACAGCAATTATGATACCTATAATCAGGAGTAATTCAATTAAATGAGAAAAAGTAAGGTTCATGTCTCCAGTTGATCTAATTCATCCTTCAAACGGCGGGAGTATTTACTGGAACTCATTTCACTAGACTTCTTAGAACCTAATTGAGGTTCGATGCTGTTTTGAGGTTCAGTTTTAGTGTCTTTTCCTACCCATCCATTTAGAAGCCTACGTAACCCGACTCCCCCAATCATGATTGCTCCAAAGGGAATCACCCAAGCAGTGAGATTAAACCCTTTTTTACTTGGAGCCGAAAGTATCGTTTCACCATACTTTTCTACCTGTTGTCGAACAATTTGATCTACTGTTAAACCTGACTCAAGCATTTTTGTAAATTTTTTTCTATTTTTTTCAGCCGTCGAACAAGTACAATTTATCAGAACTTTGCCACACTTGTCATCGCACTTACACATCAATTGATTTTCTAAGTCTGACAAGATCGCTCCCGCATTAGCCAAGCTTGAAGATGCGATAGCAAAAAATAGCACCATAAACAAAAAAGAAATAATCCTTTTAAAATGTATTTTCATGAGTTACTCCTGGGCTGGCGAAAAAACAATTTGCTGTCGCTTTAAACGCTCCAACCTTCGACGTTGTTCCAATCTGTCGGGCCATGCACAGACCATAGTTCCTAGAGCAATAACCCACCCGCCTGTCCACAGCCATTTCACCATAGGATTATGGTAAACCTTTATTGTTGCAGATTCATCTTCAGAAAAATCTGCAAGAATCACATATAGATCACTGGCTAGGGTAGACCTTACATCTACTTCAGACACGGGTTGATTTTGTCCTTTATAAAATTCTTTTTCAGGTCTTGCCGTCCAGATTCTCTTACCATCTTTTTCAACGGCTAATTGTGCAATGATACGGGTTTTTACTGAAGTAGCTTGGATAGCAGCGAGCTTTTCGTAACGCAACATATAATCTCTTATCTCTATAGTTTCACCTATCTTGAGACGTTTTTCCGTATGAATTCCATATGACGATGAGGCAGCGATCCCTGCATAAATCATGACTACGCCAATATGAACTGTATAACCCCCATAACGCCTCTTGTTATTCCAGATTAGAGAACTCAAGGCACCCACAACAGAATCACTTGATGTTCGCCTAGCTATAGTTCCCTTATAAAACTCAATAAGCATAGACGACAATACGAAAAAACAAAGAACAAAAGTAATGTAAGTATAAACCTCAGATCGATTGGATAATGGCAAAATAGGGAATAAAATTGCCCCACCGACGATCGCAAAAACCAGTGGTTTTAAAAAATTCTTTTTCAGGTTAGACCAAGTAGCTCTTCGCCAAGCAATAATTGGGCCGATACCGATTAATGCCAGTAGAGCTAAACCAATGGGAACATTAACTTGGTTGTAAAAAGGAGGACCCACCGTGATCTTTACTCCGCGTATTGCCTCAGAGATAATCGGGAAAATAGTTCCCCAGAATGTTGCGAATGCAATTCCTAGTAGTAATAAGTTGTTAAATAGAAAGCCCGCCTCTCGCGAAAGAAATGAATCCAATTCATTTTTACTTTTAAGTAACGGTAACCGCGAAATGATCAATGCTGTACAAACAAAAATTATAAAAAAAAGCAACCCAAGAAAATAATACCCTAGTGTAGCCTCATCAAAAGTATGGACCGATTGTATGAGACCACTTCGAGTGATAAATGTTCCAAATATAGTCATAACAAAAGTGAGGAGAATGAGAGACATGTTCCACACCTTCATCATGTCTTTTTTTTCTTGAATCATGACTGAATGCAAATAAGCAGTCGCAACAATAAGCGGCATAAAAGCAGCATTCTCCACGGGGTCCCAAGCCCAATACCCGCCCCAACCCAATTCAACATAAGCCCAACTTGCACCAAACAAATTACCCATGCAGAGAAAAAACCATGATACTACGGCCCACTTTCTAGTCAGTCGAATCCAAGAATCATCCAGGTTTTTTGAAATAAGTGCGGCCATCGCAAAGGCAAACGGCACTGTAAACCCAACATAACCTAAGTATAATGTGGGCGGATGGATAACCATCCAATAGTTTTGCAAAAGTGGATTTAACCCACGTCCATCTTCAGGTGGAAGAGGAATGCGCTCAAACGGGTTAGTGGAAAAATTAAGAAGGAAAAGGAAGAAACAGGTAATTGCAAGCATTACCGCCATTGCATAAGGCACAACTATCAAATTTTTCGAACGGTTTTGAAAATGAACAACTATCATGTAGCTTGTTAAAATAAGTGCCCAGAATAGCAGCGATCCTTTTTGCCCCCCCCAAAAGGAACTAAATTTATAAAAATAATCAAGTTCGATATTGGAATATGCATATACGTATTGAAGGCTAAAGTCATTTGTGAAAAAAGCCTTCCAAAGAGCAATAGAAGAAATCATTACGCAAGCCCACGTGATAAGTGGAATTTTATCTGCGCTTAAATAAATGTCTATGCGGTTTCCGCGTGCAGCCATAATATAGGCTACAGTCCCGTAAAGGGATGTGGCCAGTGCTACCATTAAAGTAAATTCACCTATGTCGTTCATAGCTTTTTTAACGTTCCTTCTTCTCTAATCTCATTAGACGTTATCCTTATTTTAAATGTAGGAATAAGGATTTTGACTTTGAGAAAATAACGAGGGGGCTTTTAAACCGTTGTCTTAGGTAAGGAATCAATTTTCTTCAGGTCTAGCTCGGGTTTAGACTTATAATTTGGAAGAGTTCCTGGATGTTTTTTCCCAGCCTCTTTTTCGGCTTCATATTTCGAAGGGCAACTGGTCAACAATGTATTTGCATGAAAAACACCTTGTTCATCTAAGGCCCCCTCAACAACAACTTCTCCTCCGTCCTGAAACATGTCTGGCGTTACACCTTGGTAAACAACATTCAAGTTACTATTTTTTTCTTCAATAGAAAACTGAACACTAAGGTAATCATTTGGGTCTCTTTCAATTGAACCCTCAACCACATTACCCTTTACTTTAAGCCCCGTTCCATGAAAAGAAACCTTTTGGTCCATAAGTTCGCTAACCGTGAAAAAATATGTAGAAGTACTGTTAATTCCTGTTGTAATTAGATAGCCAATAGCTCCTACAATTAATGCAGAGCCTAGAGCAAATTTTATTTTTTTTCGATCCATAATCTTTGAATACTATATAACTTTAAATAAAGTAGACACTTAAAACAACCTAAAGCATTTTTCTGGAGCTGTTTCATAATATCACTCAAAATTTAAACTTGTCAAAGCAAATCACTTCAAACTTGAGATAGTTATGATCCTAAAAATAACCTAAATGAAGCTCCTAAAAAGAAAAGGGTAATTAGCTACTATTTTTTAATTTTACAATCCCAAAAAATGTTATCAGCGGGTTTTAACAAAAAAAACCTTCATTATTATATGTATCGATCATGAGGATTTTTTGGAAGACGTTTACAATTAGGACAATAAGCTATGTTCAGTGAGATTAGTGCATAGAAAACGCCTAATTGGTTGGCCTAACCAATATTTATCCCAACTTAATGATTTCTTCAATATATCCTAAAGTGTCACACCATAAGAATATTTAATTTCAATTAGATACCCCCTAAATGTTTATGTTTTTTTGTTTTTCTCTATTGACAGGGTGTTCCAATATGCTAGGATTGTGTCATAAAGTGTCTTAAAGTGTTTATTAATGTTGTAAAACTGTTAATTTGGATTCAGTCAATTCGCATATGAATGGTTTTTTGGGAACCTATAGTGTCAGTCTAGATGATAAAGGACGTCTAAATGTGCCTGCGAAATTCAAAGGCCTCCTTGAACGGGACAGTCCGCAACTAGTCATTTGTGTTATGAGCGGATTTCTCATTGTGTTTCCGCAACGTGAGTGGGCCGCTAACGAAGAAAAGCTTTATCACCTCAATGCATTCGATAAAAGTGACCGAGACCGACTAAGAGAGTTTTATGCGAGAGCAACAGAATGCGAAATGAAATCGGGGAAAATTTTGATTCCCGCAGCTCAGCGTGAAGCTGCTGGATTAAAAAAAGAGGTGATGATTGTAGGTATGTCTAAGACTTTTGAGCTCTGGGCTCCGGACCGTTTAGATAAGGACTCCGAGTGAGCTAACACCTTAGCTCTAAATGTTCTTTCTCTATAAACGTGGTTATAAAGGTCCTCTTTAAAAATGTCTAGGCAACATGAATCAGTATTAGGAAGGGAGGTTGTCAACAGTCTTAACCTTAGGGGGAAAAGCTTGATAGTCGATGGGACCTTAGGAGACGGTGGTCACTCAGAGTTGATATTGAAAAACACAATAGGTGTCCGCGTTTTAGGGATAGACCGAGATATCGAGGCAATTGAGCGTGCAGAGAAAAGGTTAGCTTCTTTTAAGGATAGAGTTACTTTGGTTCACGGAAATTTTAGCGACATCAAAATTATCTTAAAAAAAAATGGCGTAAGGAATATTGATGGAATATTACTTGATCTAGGTATTTCTTCCCCCCAGTTGGATTCGGCCAAGCGAGGATTTAGCTTTATGCGCAACGGACCCTTAGATATGAGAATGGACTCTTCGCAAAAAACAACAGCGGCTGACCTTTTGGCTGGGCTGTCTGATGAGAAACTGATCTCGGTAATAAGGGAATATGGAGAAGAGCGATTCTCGAAAAGAATCGTAAGGGCGATTCGACAAGAGCAAATAAAAGGCGCTATTAAGACAACACTTCAATTGTCAGATATTATTTTTAGAGTGGCGCGTGCTTCTAAACAAACAAAAATTCATCCAGCTACTCGCACTTTTCAGGCTTTGCGTATTGCTGTTAATGGTGAGCTTGATCATATAAAAAAAGCGCTACTAGAGTCTGTCGATGTTTTGCGAGAGTCAGCTCGGATTGTGGTTGTTTCTTTTCATTCCCTAGAAGATCGAATTGTAAAGAATTTTTTCCAACTTGAGGGGAAAGGATGTATTTGCCCTCCTAAAATTCCAATATGCTCGTGTGGGCAGAAGCCGAGGCTAAAAATAATTACACGAAAACCAATTACTCCCAAGGTTGAGGAGGTGCAGTTTAATTCTCGTGCTTCAAGCGCTAAATTAAGAGTAGCGGAAAGGGTTTATGTTTAAGTGGTTGAAAAAAACAAAAAAAATGCAATTTCATATGGCTACGAGAGAGTATCGTATGATTTTAGTGGCTATTTCAGGCTTGGTAATAGTAGCGATGGCTTTTGTCTGGTGTAATATTCGCTTAGTTGGCTTGGCATACCAATATCAAATTCTTGATAAAGCTCATAGAAGCTTAATTCGTGAAAATCATCTCCTTCGTGTAGAGCGGGAAAGTTTGCAATCGCTAGACCGAATTCAAAGATTGGCAAAAAGCAAAGTTGGACTTAGGGAGCCAGAAAGAGGTCAAATTATAACTGTCTTTTTGAAAAATTAGATCATGGGGCGTAAAAAAGAAAAAATACCGAACTTTAATCGAGGCTCTCTTAAAGTGAGGCTAATTCTGGTCTCGGTTCTTTTTGCATTGTTCGGTTCAGGGCTTGTGGGGAGGCTATTTTTTCTTCAGGTTATAAAAAATGAAGATCTTGTTTCTCGTTCTAAGCAACAGCATCAGATGACTGTGAGTGTGAATTACGGGCGAGGCTTTATATATGACCGAAATATGAATGAATTAGCTGCTAATATTAAAGTCGAATCTGTTTATGCAACGCCACAAGACATTAAAAATAAAAAAAAGACAGCTTTATTATTAGCAAAAATTTTAAAGCTAGATGAAAGAATAATCTTAAAAAAAATAAGCTCAAAGCGTAGTTTTGCTTGGATTAAGCGCAGAATTTCTCCCGCTGAGATTTCTCAGTTGAGGAGAGATTTGCCTTTTGGGGTTAATTTTATTTCAGAGGATAAGCGCTTTTTCCCAAAGCGAGAGTTGGCTTCGGGGCTTATAGGATTTACGGGAATAGACAACCAGGGTTTGGCTGGAATCGAGCATCAATATGATGCCACGCTAAAAGGAGATATTGTTAAAACAGTAATTAAAAAAGATGCTCGGGGAAAACTTGTGCAATTCAACGGGAAGGTTGATGGGCGGGATGCGGAAGGTCGAGGTATAGTTTTAGCTATTGATGAGGTAATTCAGTTTTTTACTGAGCATCATTTAAGTAAGCAAGTTAAAAAATATCAAGCTAAGTCAGGTGTAGCTATTGTTATGAATCCAAGTACAGGCGAGGTGTATGCGATTGCAAATGTGCCTCAGTACAACCCCAATAATTATTCTTCTTATAAACCAAGAAGGTGGATTAACCGGGCGGTTTCAAACTCATATGAGCCTGGGTCAATCTTTAAGCCTATTTTAGCTGCTGCCGCTATTGATGCAGGAGTAGCTATGCCTCATGATATTTTTTTCTGTGAAGATGGAAAGTTCTCTATCAAAGGTAAAAGTATAGGGGAGGCTGCTAATCATAAGTTTGGATGGTTAACCTTGCAGGATATTATCGCCAAGTCTAGTAATATTGGTTCCGTTAAGGTCGCTCAACAGCTTGGAGAAAAAGCTTTTTACGAATATATTAGAAAGTTTGGCTTTGGTCAAAAAACGGGAGTAGCTTTACCGGGGGAGGCTACGGGGCTATTTAAGGAATTAGAGGCTTGGGATGAAAGGTCTTTGGCATCGATTTCATTTGGCCAAGAAATTAGCACAACACCACTTCAAATGATAAATGCTATTAGCGTGATTGCTAATGGGGGAGTCCTTATGGTCCCACACGTGACACATGAAGTTATAAAACAAGGTCGTGCGATAAAAAGCTTCAGGCCTAAAACTGTTCGGAGAGTTGTTTCGACTCAAACCAGCAGGCAGATGGTAGATATTCTTAAACGCTCTGTTAAAACGGGAACAGGAGGAGAGGCTGCTATTAAAGGCTATGAGGTTGCGGGTAAAACGGGCACTGCTCAAAAATATGATCGTAAAACAGGTAGTTATTCAAAAACAGCCTATGTTTCATCTTTTGTTGGGTTTGTTCCTGCTGACGCTGCAAAAATTGCTATTTTGGTTATGATTGATGAGCCTAAGGGCATCCATTGGGGTGGTTCGGTTGCTGGGCCGGTTTTTAAAGATATTGGAAGAGAAACTTTGCGTTATCTAAATGTCCCATCAGATGACCAGCAGGTTTATATTTTGGATCGAGCGTAATGAGGTGTTTTGAGATCGAGCGAAGATCTGACTTTTTTAAACCAGCTAAGATGGATTTAAACTTCATAAAAAATACTTATAAAATGAACAATGGGTTAAGCCAAAACCTATCAACTTTGATTCAGGGGTTTCCTGTGAAGAATATCCAAGGGGCTTTAAGTCGAGAGATTTCTTCGATCGCTTTTGACTCTCGTGAGGTTAAAGACGGGAGTCTTTTTATTGCTATTCAAGGATTTAAATATGATGGTTGCAGGTTCATTGGCGACGCTATAAATCGAGGAGCATCAGCATTTATTACGCAAATGCCTATTGAGGGATTGTCAGGTTTAAACCTAAACCAAGATGAAGTAACGGCAATTTGTGTAGAAGATTGTAGAGGTGCTCTGGCTTGGGTTGGCGCAGAGTATTATGGTCGGCCATCTGAACTAATGGATGTCTATGGAATTACAGGAACAAACGGAAAAACAACAGTAACGTATATTTTAGATTCAATCTATAAGATTGAAAATAAGAAGTCGGGAATTATAGGAACTATTCACTACTATAATGGCGATACCAATCTTACTTCATCAATAACCACCCCTGAGTCTTTGGATATAAACCGAATGCTTTATGAAATGGCTAATCAAAGTATTGGCCAGTGTTTTCTTGAAGTTTCGTCCCATTCTCTTGCTCTGAAAAGAGTTTGCGGAATGAATTTTTCCGTCGGCATATTCACCAACTTAAGTCGTGATCATCTAGATTTTCATGGGTCCATCGAAAACTATAAGGATACTAAGAAGAGATTGTTTCGGGATAACCGCGTGGAAAAAGTAGTGGTTAATGTGGATGATTTGGTGGGCCGAGAGATTGCTGGTGAATTTTCAAAAAATTTATTAACTGTGGGTATTAATAAAAATGCGGATGTAATGGCAGAAAATTGCAGCTTATTTGAGAATGGTAGTTGCTTTGAGCTAAAAACCCCACTTGGGTCCTGTGAGATTAAAACTAACTTACTCGGGCTTCACAATATATACAACCTTATGTCGGCAGCAACTGGAGCTCTTCACCAAGGTCTTTCATTAGATCAGATTGCTCAGGGATTGCAGTCGGTTGATTTTATTCCCGGTCGATTTGAAAGGGTTCCTTGCGATGAAGACTTTTCCATTATTGTCGATTACGCACATACTGCAGATGCTCTTCGTAATGTTCTTCGCGCGGCTAAAGCATTTACATCGGGTCGAGTCATTACTGTCTTTGGGTGCGGAGGAGATCGTGATCGAGGTAAACGGAAAGAAATGGGGTGCGCAGCAATAGAGGGAAGTGAGTTTTCTGTGATTACTTCAGATAATCCTCGAACAGAAGACCCGCAAAAAATTATAGATGGAATTCTTGAAGGTATTCCTTCTTCAGCTTGTGAGGGTAAAGATTACGAAGTTATCGTTGATAGAAAAGAGGCGATTGGGTTTGCTGTTAAGAAGGCTCGATCTGGTGATTTGATAATGATAGCTGGTAAAGGGCACGAAAACTACCAGGTTTTAAAAGCTGGTTCGATTTACTTTGATGATCGAGAGATCGCTGAAGATGCGCTAAGGGGAGTTTTGTAAAGTGATCGAAATGAAGGTTGAGGAATGTTTGAAAGCTATTGACGGAGAAATCGTTATTGGGTCTGGAGAAAAAATTTTCCGGGGTGTGTCTATAGATTCGAGAACTATTAAGAAAGGCGAATTATTCGTTTGTATCAACGGAGATAGGTTTGACGGCCATAACTATATTGAAGAAGCCCGAAATAAAAAAGCGGCTGCAATAATTCTTTCTGATCGAAGTGGCGTGGTTTCTGGAAAGGGCGAGGCCCCTTTGATTGTGCGCGTTAAAGATACCCTAAAAGCGCTGCAGGAATTGGCTCGGTTTTATAGAAAACAAATACCGGTAAAGGTTATCGGTATAACTGGAACTAATGGCAAGTCTACAACGAAGGAAATGACTGCTGCAATAATGGAAACAAAATTTAAAACAATTAAAACAGAAGGTAACTTAAATAATCATATTGGGCTACCTCTTAATCTTTTTAATCTTTCTAGAGGCGATGAGATTGCTGTTTTGGAAATGGGTATGAGTGCAACAGGTGAGATCAAACGTCTTGCTGAAATAGCGAAACCAGAAATAGGAGTAGTTACTAATATCTCCGAGGGTCACCTGGTTCATTTAAAAACTTTGAAAAAAGTTCAGGAAGCTAAGGGGGAGCTTTTCGATTCGTTAAGTGAGAAGGGGACGGCAATAGTTAATGCCGATGATCCTTTAGTTTTAGAATTGGCAGAATCTATAAAAGCTAAAGTGATGACATATGGTATTTACAATAAAGCCGATATTAAAGCAGAAGAAATTCTTCCAATGGGCCGGGGAGGTTTCAAGTTGGACGTTCGATTTTTTGATAAAAATATTCCAATGCCTATCCCGTTCTTAGGCGAATGTAATATTTATAACGCTCTAGCTGCTATGGCTGCTAGCTGGTCTTTTGGGGTTGCTCCAGAGGACATTAAGCATGGAATAATGAATGCGAAGCTGTTGGCCAATAGGTTTGAGGTTATTGAGTGTGAAGGGGTAGTACTTGTTAACGATTCTTATAATGCTAACCCAAGGTCAATGAAGGAAGCCTTAAAAGTCCTAACTAACTATAAATGCAAGGGCCGTCGCTTTTTTATCGTCGGAGACATGCTTGAGCTTGGAGATCTCGCAGAGTCTGCGCATAAGAGTCTAGGGGAAGATGTTGCGAGGTATTCAATAGACTATCTAGTTGCTGTTGGTGAGCTTTCAGTTCACGTTGCCCAAAGTGCTGTGGCCGCTGGTATGAATAAAAAGAATACTGCAACGGTTTTGGGGCATGAGTGTGCAGTGGCATTTATAAAAAAACATTCGCGACCCGGTGACTGCCTTTTAGTGAAAGGGTCGCGCGGATCAAAGATGGAAGAAATTATTAGGCTGTTGGTTGCTTGACAAATTGGATAAAAATTAAAAGGATTATCTGAATTATGCTGTATCACATTTTCTATCCGCTGAGCTCTGATTATTCATTTTTGAATGTATTTCGATACATAACCTTTCGGTCTGCTTATTCAGGAATTACAGCGTTGATATTTTGCATGCTTATGGGGGGCATGATGATCCGCATGCTTAGAGTATTTCAGGTGGGAGAAAAAATTCGTGATGATGGGCCTCAGAGTCATGCTGCTAAATCGGGGACTCCTACTATGGGGGGGCTACTTATTCTATCTGCCTTAATTGCTTCTACTCTTCTTTGGGCGAACCTGACAAACCCTTATATTTGGCTTGTTCTTGGAGCTACCATCGGCTTTGGTCTGATAGGGTTTGTAGACGATTTTATGAAATTAAAAAAAGATGAGGGCATGACAGCCAGGCTAAAGTTGATCCTGCAAATTCTATTGAGTTTAGCTATAGGTATCTACTTGATTTATTTTGATCCTAGCCGAGGCGAATACACAACTCGTTTACACATTCCTTTCTTTAAAGAGCTTCAACCGGATCTTGGAGCTTGGTATCTTTTGCTGGTTGTCGTTACGATTGTAGGTACATCTAATGCAGTTAATTTAACAGACGGTCTTGATGGTCTCGCGATTGGGCCAATCATTATAGCTACAATTACCTACACGATAATTCTTTATCTTTGTGGGCACTTTAAGTTTGCTGAATATCTTCAAATTCAATATATCAAAGATGTGGGAGAGATAGCCGTGTTTAGTTCAGCTGTAATAGGCGCCAGCCTAGGTTTTCTCTGGTTTAATTCCTATCCAGCTCAAATATTTATGGGAGATGTAGGGTCTTTGTCATTGGGTGGGCTTTTAGGAACAATTGCAGTTATTGCAAAACACGAGCTCCTTCTTTTGTTGGTAGGTGGAATATTTGTAATAGAGGCTCTGTCTGTAATTATCCAAGTAGCATATTTTAAATATACCGGTGGAAAACGATTTTTTAAAATGGCTCCGTTGCATCATCATTTTGAGCATTCTGGCTGGGCAGAGCCTAAGGTGATTGTTCGTTTTTGGATAATTGCCGTAGTTCTAGCAATGATTAGCCTGAGCACATTAAAACTAAGGTAATAATGCTACTAGCAAATAAAAATATAACAGTTGTGGGGATGGGGCTTACAGGGGTAGCAACGGCAAACTTTCTAATCTCCCAAAAAGCTTGTGTCACTCTTATTGATTCCAAGCCGCGGGTCATGCTTGAAAAAAATATTCAATCATTAAACCCAGCATCGCGAAAAATTTTCAAGTGCTTAGAAATTCCTATGCCTTCTGACTTAATAGTGCTTAGCCCAGGGGTAGATATTAATGCTTCATTTTTAGAAAAAGCCCGGGAGCAAGGTATCCAAATAATCAGTGAGATTGAACTTGCCTCACGTTTTGCTCGAGCACCTATCATTGCTGTGACTGGTACAAACGGAAAGTCTACTGTAACAACTCTTATAGGAGATATCCTAAGGCAAGCGGGTAAGAAAATTGCTATAGGGGGAAATTTGGGCACGCCCTTTATCGACCTTCTTAAATTGCAGCCGGTTGATTATTTTGTCTTAGAAGTGTCAACTTTTCAGTTAGAGGGTGTTAAAACTTTTCGCCCTAATATCGCGATAATTCTTAATATTACTCCAGACCACCTAGATCGCCATAAAAAATTTGAAGAATACTCAGATCTCAAGGGAAGGATTTCTGCTTTTCAGACAGAAGAGGACACGCTGATTCTTAATAAGGATGATGAACATGCGCTGAAACAGGGAATACATAGTGAGGCAAGAAAAGTTTTTTTTAGTCTTTCGGAAAGGGTTACCGCAGGAGTATTTCTAGAGAAAAATTTAATCACCACCTGTTTTGATGGAAGTAAAAAACACTTTCTCTCTTTAGATGAGTTAAAACCACCAATAAAATTTCAAATTGACAACTTTTTGGGTGCCATAGCTGCAACAACTATCCTCAATGTAGGGAGAGATGAGATTGTTAGTGCTGCAATTAACTTTAAAGGTTTGGATCACAGGATCGAATGGGTTAGGACGATTCGCGGAATAGATTTTATAAATGACTCAAAGGGAACCAATGTGGGAGCTTTACGTAAGTCATTGGAGAATTTCTCGCGACCAATTATTTTAATTGCAGGTGGTAAAGATAAGGGTGGAGATTTTCAAATTTTAAAAACATTGTTCAAGAATAAGGTTAAACATTTGGTGCTTATGGGAGAAACGAAAAATAAGCTTAGAGAAATTCTAAATGGGTCATTTAGTTATGAAGATGCAGAGAATATGGAAGATGCTGTTAAGCGAGCTATGAAGAAAGCAATAGCAGGAGATGTTGTGCTGCTCTCCCCAGGGTGTTCTAGCTTCGATATGTTTGAGAGCTTTGTGGAGCGTGGAGACCAGTTTAAGAAAATCGTTGGTCAGCTTTAAGAGAAAATAATTTTTTAATTTGATTAAAGCTATTTGAAATTTTTTTCTCTGTTTTTTTAGGCTAGAAGTTTTTAGAAAATAGAAATTTTTTTGGGGGGGAATTTGAGCTTTTTAAAATCGAAACAGCTTCATTGCGATTCAATACTTCTTATCACAACCACTATATTGGTTTTAATTGGTCTTGTGATGGTTTTTAGTTCTAGTGGAGTGTATGCAATGGAAAAATATAATGATGCTTACTACTTCCTTAAGCGACAATTGGTCTGGGTTGTTCTAGGAGCGGTAATAATGTTTTTGGCTAGAGAAATGGACTACCGTGGATTAGAAAAATACACTTATCCCATAATGGGAGTAACGTTTCTGATGTTGTTAGCAGTAATGATGCCTGGTCTTGGAAAAGAAGTTGGCGGAGCAAGGCGCTGGTTAATGCTAGGGGGTTTTACTTTTCAGCCATCAGAGCTTGCTAAGTTTGCATTGATACTGTTTATAGCAAAATCTTTAGTTAAGCGGTCCGACCAGTTAAAAAACTTTGCTTATGGGTATTTGCCTAAACTAATTGTTCTTGGTTTTTTCTTTGTGCCTATTCTGTTTCAGCCAGATTTTGGGACGGCAATGATTATATGTATCGTTGCCTTCGCTATGCTAATGATAGCAGGGCTACGTTCAAAATTTTTAATTTGTTCAATTTTAGCTATCGTGCCTTTTGTTGCTTTGGCAATTATGAATGCCGATTACCGACAGCGAAGAATAATTGCATTTCTTAATCCCTGGGAACATGAATCAAATGCTGGTTTTCAGGTTGTTCAATCGTTTTATGCGTTTGGGCGTGGTGGAATATTTGGTTCTGGAATAGGGAGTAGCAGCCAAAAGCTGTTTTATCTTCCAGAGGCGCATACAGATTTTATATTTTCGGTAATCGGAGAAGAGCTTGGGTTTGTGGGAGTCTTAATAATTATTTCCTTATTTGCAATTTTGATTTGGAGAGGTTTTGTTATTGCTTATTATGCAAAGGATTCTTTTGGTACTCATGTAGCTATTGGTTTGACACTTTTAATTGGTATTCAAGCATTTATGAATATGGGAGTTACTGTGGGTTTGCTTCCAACAAAGGGCTTAACACTCCCTTTTGTAAGTATGGGGGGATCATCGTTGGTGGTTTTAATGCTTTCAATAGGAGTTTTATTAAATATTTCGGGAAAGCTGATCCGAAATTGAACTACGGCTTATGATACGAAAGGTTGTGATTGCAGGGGGAGGCACTGGAGGTCATTTATTTCCAGGCATAGCGCTCGCAAAAGCACTTAGGAGAAATGATATGACAATAGAAATTTCATTTATGGGAACTAAACAAGGAATTGAATCAAAGGTCCTTCCTAGGGAAGGTTTTAAGTTAAAAACTATTATTTCTTCAGGTTTGTTAGGTAAAAAAGGGCTTAATAGATGGGTTTCTTGGTCAAAACTTCCAGTGGGGACAGCACAATCGATGTGTTTTTTAATTCGTAATCGTCCCAACCTTGTTGTGGGTGTTGGTGGTTATGCCTCTGCTCCAGTGGTTTTTTCAGCCTGGCTTTTACGTATTCCAATTCTAATTCATGAACAAAATGCCATTCCAGGCATGGCTAATAAATGGTTAGGTAAAATCGCAGACAAAGTGGCCGTGTCTTATAAAGGGTCTAAAGAATTTTTTTCTAAAAAAAAGGTAGAAGTGACAGGTAATATGATTGACGAAAAACTTTGCCAGCCAAAAGAGGAATTTCCTCTTCCCTTAAAACAACCATTCGGAATATTGATTTTGGGTGGAAGCCAAGGGGCACATTCGATCAATATGGCGATGCTTGATGCGCTCGATCTATTGTCCGATAGAAGAGACCGTCTTTATATTACACACCAAACAGGTGATGCAGATTATGAAAATGTGAAAAAAAAATATGCTGAGAAAAAGTTCTCCGCCAATGTTATGTCTTTTATAACTGATATGCCTATGAGATATCGATTGGCTTCTCTTGTTATATGCCGATCAGGCGCCACGACTCTTGCTGAAGTTACTGCAGCGGGAAAAGTTTCTGCTCTTATCCCTTTTCCCTATGCAGCTAACAATCATCAGGAGCATAACGCTAGGATTATTGAGGCTGCAGACGCAGGAGAGGTGATTTTGGACAAAGAAATTTCCGGAGAACGGCTCGCAAAATCGATTAAAAAAGCAATGGACGAACCTAAGAACCTCGAGAGAATGGAGAATAATAGCTATCGCCTTGGTAGTCGAGATGCAACTAAAAAAGTTCGTAAAATTTGCTTTGATTTAATGAATGCTGCAAAAAAAAATGCGGATAGTAACAAGTCGAAAGAAAAATATGCTTTGTCATGCTTCTAGGGAAAACCAAAAAAATCCACTTTGTTGGAATCGGAGGATCAGGCATGAGTGGAATAGCTGAAGTTTTAATTAATCAGGGATATGAAGTAAGTGGTTCTGATAAAAGTGAGACGTCTGTAACCTGTCACCTGAAGAGCATTGGCGCAAAAATATTTTTCAATCATGCTCCTGAAAATATCGAAGGAACCCAAGTTGTTGTTATGTCAAGTGCTATAGGCTTAAATAATCCAGAAATAACTAGGGCGAAAGAGATTATGATTCCGGTGATCCCTCGTGCAGAAATGTTAGCTGAGTTGATGCGCATGAAGTATGGGATTGCTATTGCAGGAACTCATGGAAAAACGACGACAACTTCTTTGGTTTCTACGGTTCTTGCTGGTGGACAGCTTGATCCAACTGTGATTATTGGAGGAAGATTGAAAAACTCTGGAAGCCACGCCAAACTTGGGCAAAGTAAATTTCTAGTGGCAGAAGCTGATGAAAGCGATGGGTCGTTTATGCGACTTTCACCTTCTATTGCAGTTGTCACAACTCTTGATGATGAACATATGGATTTTTACAAAACATTAGAAAATATGAAAGATACTTTTCTGCAGTTTATTAATAAAATCCCATTTTATGGTTCAGCCATTCTATGTCTAGATGACCCTAACATACAGTCGCTGATTCCATATGTTGAAAAAAGATACATTACATATGGGCTCAGTTCCCAAGCAGATTATACGGCCCGCAACATTTCAATTGATGGGTTAAAAACATATTTTAATGTATTTCGATTTGGAAAAGATCTGGGGCGCATACGTTCAGGAGCCTTAGGGCGGCATAATGTTCTCAATACCCTTGCAGCTGTTGCTGTTGGAATAGAATTGGATCTTGATTTTGAAACAATAGCAGATTCACTTCTTCAGTTTCAAGGTATTCAGAGGAGATTTGAAATTGTAAGTCAGTCATACGAATTAACTTTAGTAGATGATTATGGGCATCATCCAGTTGAGATAAAGGCATCTTTAAAAACGGCAAAAGAAGTTTGGTCTGGTAGTCGATTGATTGTCATATTTCAGCCTCATAGATACTCGCGGACAAAGCTTCTGATGAAGGATTTTTGGTCTGCTTTTAATGATGCCGACTATTTATTTGTGATGAATATATTCTCTGCAGGAGAAAGCCCTTTGGAAAACGTGCATGCTAGCCACATTGTTGAAGGGGCACGTGAATGTGGGCATAAAAATGCTAAATATATTAAAAATAAAAACGAACTGAATAAAAAACTGGACTGTCTTATTAAACCTGGTGACGTATTGATGACATTGGGTGCAGGAGATGTGTGGAAGTTGGGAAGAGATTTTTTAGAGGCTAGGCTTTCTTAAAAACTAATTATTAAATATAGGAGGTGTTTATCCTTATGCTGAGCGGACCTTGGAAACAAAAATTAATACGCTACGCACACACTGGAACTGATTATAAACTTCCCATGATGAATAGTATGGATTCACCCATAACTATTCTGGGGAGAAAAATCACGCAGAGAAAAAATATGAATCTTTCTTTTCAAAATAAGATCAAAGGTGAAGTTTTGTATGACGAAATGATGTCAAAACACACATCAATGCGAATTGGAGGGCCGGCCGATATCTTTATTCTCCCTGCTAATTTTAGAGACTTGGAAATAGTTTTAAAGAATCGAGGGAATTGTCCTATATGGATAATAGGGGAAGGAACTAATCTTCTTGTTCGAGATCAAGGTATTCGAGGAATTGTGATCTCATTAAAAAATTGTTTCAAGTCAATAAAACGGCCGGTATTTTTTAAATCATTAGATGGTAAAGAAAGAGCTGTCATTCAAGTAGATGGTGGAGTGAAGTTATCCTACTTGGCAAAATTTACAGCACGTTATGGTCTAAAAGGTATTGAGAGCTTAGTTGGTATTCCAGGTTCGGTTGGAGGATCCGTTGCAATGAATGCTGGGGCTGAAGGTTCTGAAGTTAGTCATGTTCTCCGGAGTGTAAAGTTTATGACTCTTGATGGTGAGATTAGGACATATAGCAAGAATGAAATGGTGTTTGCTTATAGAAAAACTACATTTCCGTCAAAAGGTGGAATAGTAATTGAAGCTGAACTAGAGCTAGAAAAGGGGGAAATCGTCGATATACATCGTGAAATGGATAAATATTTATCGCGGCGGGGTTCAACGCAGCCATTGACCATGCCAAACTCTGGTTCGATTTTTAAAAATCCGGATGGTGAAAAAGCTGGTCATTTAATTGAGTCTGCTGGGCTAAAAGGTTTTCGAATTGGAGGGGCCAGCGTGTCTATTAAGCATGCCAATTTTATAGTGAACAAAGGGGATGCTTCTGCGGAGGATGTGATGAGATTAATAAAACATATTCAAACTGTAGTCGAGAAGAAAAGTGGTATCAAGTTAGAACAGGAAATAATAGTTATTTAACTTTATTAATAGCCCTATTAAAGATGCAATTTAAAGAAAAAGTGATTGGAGTTTTAATGGGAGGCTTATCCCCTGAGCGAGAAGTTTCTCTTGCCTCGGGTAATGCTGTTTTAGAGGCAGTTAAAAGAAAAGGTTTGATGGGAGTTGGGATTGATGTGAGTAATGATATTTCTTTTGCAGTTAATAAAAATAAAGTTGATATAGCCTTCATCGCTCTCCACGGTGTTTATGGAGAGGATGGCTCTATTCAAGGTTTGCTGGAATACGAAAAAATACCATATACGGGTCCGGGTGTTTTAGCAAGCGCATTGGCTTATGATAAGGTCAAGTCAAAAGAAATTTTTAAGTTTAATGAAATTCCAACGGCAGATTACCAGGTTTTTTACCGCGAAGAAAAAGAAAAAAATAAGCGCGATTTAAATTTTCCAATCGTAGTAAAGCCCTCGAACCAGGGTTCAAGTATAGGGGTTAGCATTGTAAGGGAAGACAAAGAATGGATAGCAGCTTTGGAGCTGGCTTTTAGATATTCAAAAGAAATTCTGGTGGAGAAATTTATTGAAGGTAAGTTGTTAGCTATTGGAATGAATGGAGAGCAACCTATGCCTATTGTGCACATTAAGCCAAAATCGGAGTTTTACGATTACGAAGCTAAATACAGTCGCGGAAAAACAGAATATATTTGTCCTGCCGAGCTTAGCACAAAAGAAATTGAGCGCTGCGAAGATGTGGCGGTCAAAGTTTATCGTGTTTTAAGAGGAAACGGGATGCCAAGAGTTGACCTGATACTAGATGCTGAAGGAGTGCCATATGTGCTTGAGATGAATACTATACCAGGTATGACTCGCACAAGTCTTTTGCCGATGGCAGCAAAGAAATCTGGAATAGAGTTCGATGACTTAGTAATAGAAATTTTAAAACAGGCTCAGCTTAATTATGAAGGGTGAAAATTTTTATGGACTTAACTTTGTTAGAGGAAAAAAACTTAGTTGACGTCTGGAAACAGAAAGAAACTCGTCAACGTAGGAGCCGAAAAAAAGACGAGTTTTCTGTAAGAAAATCAAAATGGAGAATAGCCAATTTAGACTTGAGTTCGGCCATCTTGACCTTGGTAACTGGGTTGACAAAGGCTATTTTACTGATTGTATGTTTCTATGCGGTTTTCTCAAGCTATAGATTTATAACTCATTCACATCGTTTTAATATAGACGAAGTGGGTGTGATTGGTAATAAACGGTTATCAAACGAAGCATTGAATGAATGGGTTGGACCAATAGTTGGACAGAATATATTTAGGCTGAATTTAGATGAAATTTCCCAAAAGCTAGCTGATCATCCATGGGTGCAATCGGCTTCAGCCAGAAGAGTTTTCCCTCAAGCTATTCATATTGAGCTTAAGGAAAGAACCCCTCTTGCTAAAATTCAATTAGAAGATATGTATGTTATGGATAATTATGGAGTTTTGCTGGGAACAGAAGTAGGTAGTCTAAGCAAACTACCCACTATAACCGGCATTAAAATAAAAAATGCTAGGTTGGGGGAAAATGTTGCTGATGAAGAAATTATTGATGGATTAAAAATAATGCACAGTCTTAATCAACTATCAATGTTCGAGGAAAACAAAATAGAAAATGTACATATTAGTAGTAGGTCAAGAATAATTTTTTCAACACATAATCAAGATACTATGATTTATATACGCCCAGAAATAGCACGAGAAAGTTTTAAAAATCTAGTGCTGGCACTGGGTGCTATAAAAAAAAATGGACAGGACTTGAGTTATATCGATTTGTCTTTTAAAAATAAAATTATTTTAAAACATTAATAAAAAAGTTGAGCGAGATTTTTGAAAAAATAAAAAGTCATAAATCTGGAAAGGGAGAGGGCGCATGTCCAAGAAAAATGATTACGTAGTAGGTCTTGATATTGGGACCACCAAAATCTGCTGCATTATTGGTGAAATTGGTCATGATAATCAAGTGGATATCATCGGTTTAGGGCAGTACCCTTCACGAGGTTTGCGTAAAGGCGTCGTAGTAAATATAGATGGTACGGTAGAGTCCATAAAAAACGCAGTTGAGGAAGCTGAGTTAATGGCAGGGTGTGAAATCGACTCAGTATTTGTTGGGATTGCGGGTGGGCATATTAATAGTTTGAATAGTCACGGAATTATTGCTGCTCAGGGCAGAGAAATTACCCAAAAGGACGTTGACCGAGTCATAGATGCAGCAAAGGCAATTGCTATTCCTCTTGACAGAGAAGTTATTCATGTTTTACCTCAAGAATACATTGTAGATAGTCAGGATGGGATTAAAACCCCGCTAGGAATGTCAGGAATACGTCTAGAAGCAAAGGTGCATATTGTCACCGCTGCAGTTACTTCTGCGCAGAATATTGTTCGGTGCGTTAACAAGGCAGGTCTCAGTGTTAGGGATATTGTTTTAGAACAGTTGGCCTCAAGCGAATCAGTTTTGTCATCTGACGAAAAAGAACTTGGGGTTGCTATGATTGATATAGGAGGTGGTACATCTGATCTAGCAATTTTTTATCAAGAATCAATAAAACATACATCTGTTTTGACAATAGCTGGTGCGCAAATGACGAACGATATTGCTATTGGTTTGCGTACCCCAAATCAAGAAGCAGAAAAAATAAAGCATGCATATGGGTGCGCCCTTTCGGCATTAGTGGGAGAAGATGAAACTTTAGAAGTACCAAGTGTTGGTGGCCGCGAAATCCGTACTGTATCGAGGCAAATTTTAAGTGAAATTTTAGAAGCACGCGCAAGAGAAATGTTTGAAATCATGAAATCAACGTTTCAGGATTTCGTGACATTGTTTCTTCAGGAATTGTCCTCACAGGAGGAGCTGCAAGTTTACCAGGAATGGGAGAATTGGCTGAAGAAATTTTTCAACTACCAGTTCGTGTAGGGGTTCCCGCTAATCTGGGAGGATTAGTGGATGTTGTAGGTAGCCCAATGTATGCAACAAGTACAGGACTGATTCAATATGGTATGAAAAGCGTCAAGGAAGGAACAACTCGTGAGCT
>CAZOYP010000044.1:0-22329 GCA_964584125.1 uncultured Nitrospinaceae bacterium
GCAAACCCTATCCGGAGCAAGATCAAATAGGAAAGTGTTTGAGGGCGGCTCGTCCGAAGCTTTCGGGTTGATTGCTTGAGTCCGTCGGCAACGACGGGCCTAGATTGATGATCACCGTTTTTTCGTTGGGTAAGCCCTTCGAAAGAAAACAGAACCCGGCTTATGGTTTACTTCGGTCCATAGTTTCTAATCGAACCTATTTAACCTTACAATTATTAAAAAATATATTGTTTTTTATGGGTACTTTTTAATAAAAAGTGTCCGTGGTTTATATTTAGAAGGTTTATAACTGCATGCCTCAATTTTTTAAAGGGAGATTATCTTGTTCAGCGGTAGGCTTTTTATAGAGACGGCTGTTTAAGGTGGTGATCTGTGTTTAGCTGAAATTGATGGCCCACAGCAATCAAACTTTCTTCATCAAAATGTTTGCTCATTAATTGTATTCCGATTGGCATCCCATTTTTTTTTGAAATTCCACATGGAATTGAAATGCCTGGAACGCCAGCAAGGTTAGCTGATAGTGTATATATGTCTGAAAGATACATTTTGATAGGGTCGTTTAGACGTTCCTTTAATTTAAATGCAGTTATAGGTGAGTTGGGAGCAATAATCACATCACATTGATTGAAAGCATTTTCAAAATCTTGTTTAATGAGGGTGCGAACTTTTTGTCCTTTTAGATAATAGGCGTCGTAGTAACCTGCACTTAGGACAAAAGTTCCTAACATGATGCGGCGCTTAACCTCTTCACCAAACCCTTCTTGCCTGGAATTCATGTACATTTCGAGTAAGTTATCTGAGTTTTTTGAACGGTAGCCATATCTGACTCCGTCATATCGCGATAAATTTGCGCTTGCTTCGGCACAAGCGATTATATAGTAAGTTGCCACTGAGTATTGAAGATGGGGGAGAGAGATTTCTACTTTTTCCATACCTAGTGATTCAAGAGTTTTAATCGCTTCTTGAATAGAAACTTCAACTTCCGGATCAATTCCAGAGGTAAAATATTCTCGCGGGATTCCTATTTTGAGTCCGGACAAATTTCTTTCCAAACCGTTCATAAAGTCTGGTATTTCGATACTAGCAGAAGTCGAGTCTTTCGGGTCCTTCCCGGCTATTACGTTCATTATTAGCGCGGAATCCGTAACTGTTTTTGTTATGGGGCCTATCTGATCTAACGATGATGCAAACGCAACAAGCCCGAAACGAGATACTCTTCCATAAGTCGGCTTGAGTCCAGTTACTCCACAGAAGTTAGCAGGTTGACGTATTGATCCTCCAGTATCACTACCAAGAGCCGCAAGACATTCGTGGGCAGCCACAGCTGCAGCAGAGCCACCACTTGATCCTCCAGGTACTCGACTTAAGTCCCACGGGTTCATTGTTGGATGATGCCAGGAGTTTTCTGTTGATGATCCCATAGCAAACTCATCCATATTGGTTTTCCCCACGATTACTGCCCCTGCTTTTTTAAGTCGATCAACCACAGTTGCATCGTATGGAGCGATAAAATTATCGAGCATTTTTGATGAGCAGGTAGTACGCGCACCCTGCATACAGATGAGGTCTTTCAAAGCTATAGGAATACCAAGAAGAGGTGCATCATGTCCTGCAGCTATTTTTTTATCAGCCTCCAGGGCTTGGCTTAGTGCTATATCTTTGGTTAAATGAACATAAGCTTGAACTTTAGACTCTACCGACTTAATGCGCTGAAAAATTACTTCAGTAAGCTCTGCAGCAGAATACTTTTTTTGTCTTAAATCTTCTTTTGCTTGAAGAATGGTTTTTCTGTGCATAACTTGAGTTAAATAATTTTTGGAACTTCATAATGCCCTTTATTATTAGAGGGCGCTCCAGTTAAATAATTTATATTTTTAGATTCAGAGGCTTCATCGTCTCGAAAAACATTATGGACGGGAAGAACATGGCAGGTTGGTTTTATATTTGATGTGTCTAACTGGTTGAGTTGGTCTATATAATCGATAATTTGTTCTAGGTACCCGCCTAGCTTTTCACTTTCGATATCTGTGAGTTTCAACCTAGAGAGTTTAGCGATTTTTTGGATATCAATTTTGTCAGACATTGGGAGTAGGTGATAAAGAAATGCGGAAGGGAATTAGCCTTCAGATACTGATTTGCGTTCTTTCTTGGGTTTTTTCTTTTCCTCGGCCATTTTTTCTGTGGCAGTTATTTTTGCCACTTTGCGTTCTAGTCTTTTTACCTTCTTCTTTTTCTGTCGAGAAACGAGATCGTTTTTTTTGCCATCGGCCTTTTTAACTGCATCGGTAAACTCTATCTTAGCTTTTTCAATGTGCGTTTTTAACTGTTCCAAAGTTGCCATAAATTCCAGTTGCCTCGTCTATAAATTGCTTGGGAGATGAAGACTTATAGCAAATTTTTTTTCAAACCACAACCTGAAAGGCATTTTTGTAGATCCTGACAGTTCCTGTAATACATTGGATATCGGATTTGACACTCTAGATGGCATGTTTACTGTTATATGTAATCTAGGTAATTAAGGTGTCATTCGTTAAGCATATAAGATAAAAAACATTACTGCAAAGCAAGGTCAATTCGGCGTAATGGGATGCTGACCTCTTTTATGCGTACTTTGACAATATCCCCTATTTTGTAAACTTTGTTTTTGCGCTGACCTCGCCACTTATGACCTTGCTCTATATATATATAGTAGTCATCGGTGAGACTGGATACGTGTACAAGCCCTTCAACAAAAACCTCAGCTAGTTCGACAAAAAAACCAAATTGAGTTACATTGACAATCATTCCAGTAAAATTTTTTCCGGTTTTATTGGACATATATTGCGCACGCCTAAGGTCTGTTATTTCCCGCTCGGCTTCTGTGGCTTTCCCCTCTCTGAATGTCGAGTGCTCTGCAACCTCCATCATTTCTTTTGCTAGTTTCTTTTTTTCGTGAGCAGAAAATTTTTGATTCAGGCTAGCCTTAAGCAGCCAATGTGTTATTAGATCTGGGTATCTTCGGATAGGGGATGTGAAATGAGTGTAATGTTTAAATCCTAAACAGAAGTGCCCTGGATCTTTTTGCGAATACTTAGCCTTCTTCATTGTTCTTAGTAATAGAGTGTTTACCACTCTTTCCTCAGGCCGACCATGAACTTTTTTGAGGATACTTTGTAGGTTAGTGGAGCAAATTTCGCGGGTCGAAGGCAAGCGTAAACCAAATCCGTCAACGAATTCTTGAAATGCAGTAATTTTTTTTTCGTCGGGTGATTCGTGAACACGATGTATAGAGGGAAGTTTTTGTTTATATAAATGGCGAGCTACTGCTTGATTAGCGGAAAGCATAAATTCTTCAATTAGCTTATGGGCTTCGTTGTGTTGTGCCTTATTTATTTTTTCTACAGTGCCGTTGGAGTTCATATGGATCTCTGGTTCTGGAACGTGAAAATCAACGCTGCCGGATTTAAATCTTTCTTTACGAAGTATTTTGCTAAGACGGTACATATTATTTAAAATATCTAAAACCTCTGTATGTTTTTTTTCTGTGGATCCCTTTTTAAGGATTTGGTCTACTTCGTTGTAGGTAAACCGGATGCGACTCTGGATAATAGATGTAAAAAAATCGAAATTAAGAAACTTTCCTTTAAGGTCAAAATCGATAAGCACAGTCACTGCTAATCTTTTTTCATTTGGTTTTAGACTGCAGATATTGTTTGATAGCTCGAAAGGGAGCATGGGGATGACACCACCTGAGAAGTAAATACTTGTTCCGCGTTCAAGTGCTTCCTTATCTAAAGGGGAGTTTTTCTTCACGTAGTGGCTCACATCTGCAATATGGACACCGAGCTTAAATCCCACGTCGGTTAAATCTAGAGATATTGCATCATCGAAATCTTTCGCAGTTTCTCCGTCGATTGTAAAAATAGTCCATCCTGTTAAATCTCTTCTATTTTTTAAATCCTTAACACTAAAATTTGTCGTTGCTTTTTTAGCCTGCTCTAATGCACTAAGTGGAAATTCAATGCGTGTTTCCAATTTGCGAAAGATTGAATTTAATTCCACTTTTGGGTCATTGGAATACCCAAGAATTTCTGTGATTTTGCCAATGGGTGGCTGGTGCTTTTCAGGATAAGAGATAATATCAATGACAACAATCTGTCCGGTTTTAGCACCGAGTTTATGCTTGCTTGAAACAAAAATGTCATAAAAGTATTTATTGTCTATTGGCATGATCCATCCATTCTGATCTAGAGGTTCAAACAGACCCACCAAAGAGGTTGTTGAGCGCTCTAAAATCCGAATAATTCTCCCTTCAGGGCGTCCCGAACTATTGTGCGACTCGATTCGTGCGACAACTTTATCTTTATGCATGGCGCCTGATGTCCGTTTTGGAGCGATATATATATCTCCTTCTTCTTCATTTGTGTCCGGCGTCAGGAACCCATAACCATTCGGATGGCCATTAAAAACACCTGTTACTAGATTCATTTCATCTGGAAGGCCATAGCGCCCCCCTCTTAAGCGGATTAAGGTACCTTCTCCTGCCATGATTTTGAGTTGATTGCGAAACTCTCGCCGTTGCGTCTCACTTATGCCAAGAGAGCGAGCCAGTTCGGAGACTTTCATTGGTCGAGAGGTTTTTTTTTTAATTTTTTTTAAGATACTATCTTTAGACAGTGTCATGAGCTAGCGGGGGATGCATTTTACAAGTATGGAGAAGTGAAATTAAAAAAATTGGATGTCTTTGTTGATAAAAAAACCATCATAGTTGCACAACCATCGAAATGTCAATGGTATGTCAGACTTCTATAAATTGAGGATAAAAGGTCAAGAATTCAGCACCTGAGAATATTCAGGCAATGTTTAAAGCGATTTTCACAGCTTTGCCCTTAGTAGAATAAGACCTAACAAGAAAATAAGCATTAACTTAATATCCATGAAAAGCAAGTGTGAGATATTTTCTTGGTTTCATTAGGTAGATTGTAGAATAGGGCAATTTTGATTTTTGCCAGCTCTTCTATATAATCTCATTTTGGTTTATTACGAGAGATACTTGCTTTAAAACATAGATTAAGAAATTAAAATTATTAGATGAAAATCCAATTAGACTGGTTAAAAGAATATATTGATATTGACCTTAGTGCTGAAGAACTAGGGCATCTACTCACGATGGCTGGCCTCGAAATCGAATCACGGGAAACGGTGAAATTAAGCGATGGGGGAGATACTCAAGTTTTAGAGCTTAATGTGACCCCTAATCGAGGGTATTGTCTTAGTTACTTTGGAGTTGCTCGAGAAGTTGCCGCTCTCATTGGTAAACCGTTTATGTCTCTTGACTACGAAGCAGAACTAGAGAACGTTTGGGGAGTCGATTCAGTAGATGAGGAGCTTAAGGTTGATAACCATGAACATGAACTATGTTTGCGTTATTCCGGGATGGTTATTGAAAACATTAAGCCCGGGCCGTCTCCAAAATGGTTAGTGGATCGATTGACTGCGATAGGACTGCGTTCGGTAAATAATGTTGTAGATATTACGAACTTTGTGCTGATGGAATTTGGTCAACCTCTTCACGCATTTGATAAGGATTCGTTGGAGGGGTCCAGTATCATAGTACGTCGCAGTAAAAAGGGAGAGGCGTTTACAAGTATAGATGGAAGTGATTTAAAATTAGATCAAGACGCTTTGGTAATAGCAGATGCTAATAAGGTAGTTGCTTTGGCGGGAATTATGGGTGGCGCTAATAGTCAGGTCACAGAGTCCACTAAACATATTATTTTAGAAAGCGCGAATTTTAATTCGGTGGTGGTTCGGAAAGGATCAAAAAAATATGGTTTACGATCTGATTCTTCAATTAGGTTTGAAAGAGGGGTGGATATTCAGAGTGTAACATCAGCCCAGGCGCGAGCAGCTCTTCTTATAAGACAATTAGCAGGAGGAAACATTCGAAAAGGAAGAATAGATGTCTATCCAACACCTCAACCAATGAGAGAGGTATCGTTGAGAGTTTCGCGTTTAAATAAAGTTCTCGGTTGTGCTCTTTCTGCTGATCGAATAGGGGAATATTTGTCCCGCCTTTCACTAAACGTATCTTCGTTAAAGGGTAATGAGACTTTCAAAGTTAAAATCCCTAGTTTTCGTCCTTTTCTTACTAGAGAGGTTGATCTAATAGAGGAAGTGGCACGTTTAAATGGGTTTGATGAGATTGTTGTGACCAGCCCTTTAGCGGCAATTAGCCCGGTTCGATTTACGCCAGAACAGTCTGCAGTTCGCAGTGTTAAAAGTCTTTTAAGCGGGATTGGTTTTTCTGAAATTATTACATATAGTTTTATTGATAGTGTCGATGCCAAAAAATTTCAATCCGCATTTTCTACTTCTATCGAAACAGAGTTGATACCGTTGAACAATCCGATTAGTAAAGACTTGGGGGTTATGCGTCCAAGCCTTTTGCCTGGGTTGGTTAAGTCGGCAATAAGGAATTTTAGCAAAGGTCAAAAGGATGTAAGAATTTTTGAGTTTGGTAACGTTTTTTTGTCTGGGAAAGCAGGTGAACGAGAAGAGAGGTTGATTTTTTCAGCACTAGTTGCAGGAGTCCATGAGAATAATTTATGGGAGCAAACAGGAAAATATCATGACTACTTTGACTTGAAGGGGACTCTATACTCTGTATTTAGATACATGAAATTAAAATTGACTGAACACCCTGAGATAGAAAGATCTTTTATGTTGAAGGGTAAGAGCGTTGTGTTGAAGGTCAATGATCAAGATTGTGGGTATTTAGGTGAACTATCCCCCGGTATTGTTCGTCAATACGAATTACCTAAACATTGCATTGTTTTTGAATTGAATTTTGATGGATTGATTAACGCTTTGCCTAAGCAAGTTCGATTTTCTCCTCTCCCCAAATTTCCGGAAGTTTATAGAGATATTTCCGTGCTTATTGATAAGAGGGTTGCTTCAGACGAAGTAATTAATAGAATCAATCAGGCAGGAGGCTCATTACTTAGAAGAATAGAGCTGTATGACCATTTTGAGGGAAATAAAATTCAAGAAGGAAAAAAGAGCCTTACTTATGCCTTGATATTTCAGTCAAATGATAGAACTTTATCTGATGAGGAGATTAACCCTATATTTGAAAAGATTGTAAAAACTTTATCAACGCAACTGGGCGCGATGCTAAGGGAATAACTTTTTTGTTCTTGATTTTGTTTGAATCGTTGATTGACCCTACCCGTTATACGGTGCTAGTCTTTGCTTGAGTGGGATTATAAGATGGTATGATTATTCCCAGATACTATTTTTAGGTTTTGCCAATGTCTACTGAAAAAATTAAACAATTAGAGGAGTTGGTTTCCTCTGTATTAGATTGTTTAGATAGCTTTTGTTTGGAAAACCGTCGTCTTGAGAAGCGAGTGAAGGAGCTTGAAGAGGAAAAAGAGGCTTCGTCTAAAGCAAATGAGAGAACGAAGGACTCGCTCGATAAAATAAAGCGATTGGAAGTCTCTCATCGCAAGTTAGAAAAAGATAGCTCAGCTGTTCGCGTTAAGGTGAAAAATGTTTTGCAAAAAATTGAAAAAATGGATTTTGTCTGATTATCATGGCGTCTAGCGAAATTACAATTTGTGGTAAGGTTTACTCTGTAAAACCTATATCTTCTTCGGTTGCTATGGAGGAAGTAGCGGCCTTAGTAAATGCTAAAATGAAGGAATTGTCGGGAGCCAAAAGTAAAACATCTATGCTAGATGTAGCAGTATTAACAGCACTAAACTTAGGGCATGAGTTAATAGAGTTAAAACAAGGTAAAGAAATTGATGATGATCAACTAAACCAACACCTTGATGGAATGATAAAAAGCCTTAATAAGTCTTTAGATCTCGTTGAAAAAAAAAGAGTTGATCGTTCATAGCCTTGATAGATTTATCCCTTTGTGTTAGTCTCACCCTCAAGGACGCGGAGTTATCGCTTCCCTGTCATGTTCGTGTAAAAATTCTATTTTTTGAGCCAATGTTTTGAAAAAGGGGATGACTTCCTATCGCGGTGTGCATGCCTTCTTTACAGTAAGTTTGAAGGAAGCCTAAAGTGGTATACAGATTCCCCACCTGTCCTTGACAGGTTCAAAAAAACGTTTTTGCACGGCATTTCGGGGAGGTTAAGATTTTATTTGGTTGAGTTGATTTACTTTTTAGGAAACTTGGGTGGCGGTGTAGAGAGTTTTCGATATTTGATTTTTTATTTGAATAAGATTCCAAACAAAATAGGAATGATTTTTGTTTGTAAATATAAACCTCTATAGTGATTTTGCTTCAGTGACAAATTTTCAAAGATACTTCCCTGTTTGATTTGTTCGTGAATAAACTCAACCCATCTCGCGCGGTAATGAAGTACCTAAAGTTTCATTAGTAAATGAAATTTGTCTATCTAATCTTGCTAGAAAATCAGGCATATTGAGTTTTAATCTAACTTTCTTTGCCAAATTTTAAAGATTATTTTGGATTATGAGTTGGAGGTTTATCAATGAAACCAGCCATTAATTCGGGGTCTATGGCTAGGGCCAAAATAGCGATCCGAAAAACGATTATCCAAAAACGAGAAAAACTTGATAATCTTAAAAAAAATGAGAAAAGTATTGCCATTGCTAAGCGTTTGTTTGCTATGGATGAGTTTAAGAAGTCCAAGTCAGTTTTTTGTTTTCTCTCGAGCCCCGCTGAAGTACAGACAGACTGGATAATTCGAAAATCTTTAGGCTTGGGGAAGAAAGTTTTAGTTCCTTTTTTGGATTCAGAAGAAGAAAGCTTACAGGTTGCTTGTATCCCTTCGATGGATATAGAGTTTGTGGCTGGGCCATATGGGGTGAGGGAACCTACTTCTAAGTTTCGTAAGGCAACTAATTTCTCAAGTATAGATTTTATTATAGCGCCTGGATTAGCATTTGACAGCTTTGGGAATAGAGTTGGGTATGGAGGTGGGTTTTACGATAAGTTTTTGAAAAAAATTTCCAGACGTGTGGTCCGGGTTGCGATAGGCTATGGTTTTCAACTTTTGGATAAAGTTCCATATACGGAATTAGATGAACCGGTTCATTTTTTAATTACAGAAGTTACAACACTAAGATGCCTTAATTCAAAAGGTGTTGAGGTTTAATTACATATACTAGCGAGGTAATTAATATGCATATTTTTACAGCTGTTAAATTCAACCTTTCTACCCTGCTTTTGGGAATGTTTTTGGCAGCGGTTTTAGGATACTTGGTTGGCTTTTTTCTTCGTAAATTGATCAGTCAATATCAGATTAAGGAAGCTGAAGCTAAAAAGGAAAAGATTATCGAGGAAGCACAGCAGGAAGTTCAAAATAGATTAAAAGTGGCTGCTGTTGACGCAAGAGAGCAAGCACTAGCTGAAAAGACGAAGATTGAAAAAGAAGCCCAGATAAAGTGGGAGGAATTACGAGATCAGGAGAGAAAAATACACCAAAAGGAAGACGAATTAAGACTTTCGAAAGGTGGTTTGGTGGAGCTTGAAAAAGAGTTAGCTGTCAAGATGAAAGAAGCCGAGAAAATTAGGCAGTTGGGTTTAGATCAAAAGGAGCGGTACGATACATTAGCTAAGGAGGAAATGAAAAAACTTGAAAATATTAGTTCTTTTACCGCTGAGCAAGCTATAGAAGAAATTAAGGCAAAGGTTGTTGATTTAGCTCGTTTGGATGCTGCAAAAGAAGTAAAAAAAATTGAAGAGAATGCGCAAAATAATGCGGAAGAGGAAGCGAGAAAAATTATTACTATGGCGGTGCAGAGACTAGCATCTGATAGTGTGGCAGAAAGCACAGTTTCTGTAGTTGCTCTTTCTGATGATTCGATTAAGGGGCGTATCATAGGGCGCGAAGGTAGAAATATCCGTGCCCTTGAACAGGCTACGGGAGTGGATCTTATAATTGATGATACCCCGGGGGCAGTCATCTTATCTGGGTTTGATCCAATTCGTCGCGAAGTTGCTCGCCTTACATTAGAGCAATTAATACTTGATGGACGCATCCATCCAGGGAGAATTGAAGAGGTTGTTGCCAAAAGTAGAAAGGAGGTTGCTAGGCAGACTAAGCAGGCTGGAGAACAAGCAATTATGGAATTGGAAATTGATAATATAAACCCAGAGATAGTGAATATGCTAGGGCGGCTCAAATATCGTACAAGCTATACTCAGAACGTACTTGAGCATGTTAAGGAAGTTGCTAAAGTTTGTGGGTTTATGGCAGGTGAGTTAGGTCTTGATGTTCAGCTTGCTAAGCGTGCAGGCTTATTACACGATATTGGCAAGTCTATTGATCGTCAGACGGATGGTACGCACACACAGTTGGGGATTGATGTCGCCAACAGATTTAATGAACATAAATATGTTGTTAATGCTATCGGCGCACATCATGAAGATATAGAGCCGGAGTCTCTTTATGCAGTTTTAGTCATAGCTGGAGATACTATTTCTGCTTCGCGCCCAGGAGCGCGCCGTGAAATGTTGGAAACTTATGTAAAGCGAATGACGAAGTTAGAAGAAATTGGAGATTCTTTCAAGGGAGTTGAAAAAACTTATGCGATTCAAGCTGGCCGTGAGGTTCGTATAGTTGTTGTTCCCGAAGTAGCTACCGATGAACAATCTAACATACTAGCAAAGGATGTAGCTAGACGTATAGAGAAAGAAGTAACATATCCAGGAGAAGTAAAAATTACCGTTATTAGGGAGACTCGCTTTACGGAGGTTGCGCATTGATTTGAATTTTATAGCAGTATTATTTTTGGCGGGTTGTTTGCTTAGTTTATCAAAAAATAATTTTTGATCTATAAAGAAATAATTGATAGTTTCGGTTTAAACCTTAAAAAATAATTTATTTACTTTCTGGTTTGTTGTTCTAATTGGTGGTGTGTTTTTTTTTGCAAATGAGGAATATTAAACTGTCTCCCAAAGAACCCCGCGTGTTAAGGCCAGCCAATAGTCTAATCGAAGCTCTGACCACTGGTTTTTTGAAAGTAGAAAAATATATAATGCCAGATTTTTTAATTCCACATCACTAACGAAATAGATTTAAATGGAAGAGTCAACCGATTTAGTAAAACTTCGACGAGAAAAACTAGCCCAATTATGCGACAGGGGCATAAACCCTTATATCAATAGGTTTAAGGTTGAAGATGCAATTGGTTTGCTGGCGGATGAGTTTGCTGATAACTCCAAAGAAGAATTGGAGAAAATAGATAAGCAGTGTTTGGTAGGTGGGCGCATGATGGCGCGGCGTGGTCATGGTAAAACAACATTTTGCCATATAAAGGATCGTGCAGGCCAAATTCAAGTCTATATACGCAAGGATGAAATTGGTGACGAAAATTATGAAATATTTAGCCTTTTGGATATTGGAGATTTTATTGGTGTCGAGGGAAGACTGTCTAAGACCAAAACGGATGAACTTACAATATTTGCAAAAAAAGTTACTTTGTTGTCAAAATCACTTTTGCCGCTTCCCGAAAAGTGGCATGGGTTAAAGGATGTTGAACTTAGATATCGCCAAAGGTATGTTGATCTGATGGTCAATCCAGGGGTGAAAGATATTTTCATCTACAGGAGTAAAATTATCCAGGCGCTTCGGGAGTTCCTTAACCAAAGAGACTATCTAGAAGTAGAGACACCAATGATGCAGTCAATTGCAGGTGGCGCCACAGCAAAACCATTTAAGACACATCATAACGCTCTCGATATGGAGCTCTATCTTCGTGTAGCTCCGGAGTTATACTTGAAGAGACTAGTAGTGGGCGGTATTGAACGCGTCTATGAGATTAATAGAAACTTTAGGAATGAAGGCATTTCTATAAACCATAATCCTGAATTTACCATGGTTGAATTTTATACAGCCTATGCTGACTATAATGATCTTATGGATCTAACTGAAGAATTATTTCACCATATATGTCAGTCCGTATTCAATAAAATGACCTTTGACCTTACATGGGGAAAAGAAGAGGCCGTACAGAATGAGACCATTGATTTTTCCAAGCCTTTTAGTAGAAAAACATTTAAGCAGTCTTTGATGGATATCGGGGGAATATCATTGGACAATATTAATGATTTTCAAAAATCTATTTCGTATGCTTTGGGAAATAAAGTTGCCTTGGAGAAGAAAGATAACCATGCAAAAGTATTAGGAAAACTTTTTGATCATTTTGTTGAGCCTAATTTAATTCAGCCTACCTTTATAACAGACTATCCCTTAGCTCTTTCACCATTATCAAAAAAGAAAGAAGAAGATCCGGAACTAGTTGAGCGTTTTGAATTATTTGTAGGCGGGAAGGAGATTGCTAACGCTTATACTGAGTTGAATGATCCTATAGACCAGAAAAAAAGATTTGAAGAGCAAGCTTCCAATCGCAAGGCTGGCGATGAAGAAGCTCACATGATGGATCTAGATTTTATTCGTGCCTTAGAATACGGGTTGCCTCCTACCGCAGGAGAGGGGATTGGAATAGATCGCTTGGTTATGTTGCTTACTAACTCTCAGTCTATTCGGGATGTGATTTTGTTCCCGCAATTAAAAAAAGAATCTTAACTGAGTATAATAAAGTCTATTTTGTAATTATTTCTAGCCAAAGTCTAATTATTCCTCTAAAGATTTTTTGATATCTAAAAACCTTCAACCTTACCACCTATTATGTCCTACGAATTATTTGTAAGTATTCGTCATCTCAGTGCAAAAAAAGCACAAAAATTTATATCTCTCAATACTTGGATATCAATAGTGGGTGTAGCATTGGGTGTCATGGCTCTTATTGTGGTAATAGCGGTGATGTCGGGATTTAGCAAAGATCTCCGAGATAAAATTTTAGGAACTAATTCTCACATTGTTGTGTCAAATATAAATCGAGTGATGATAGAAAATTATGATGATATTCTCGAAAAAGTGAGATCAGTTGAAGGTGTTACCGCAGCAGCTCCTTTTATTATGAATCAGGTGATGTTAATTAACGGTGATAGAGTTTCAGGAGTTGTTGTGCGAGGAATAGATCCAGAAAAAGAAGGGACGGTTTCAGACCTAGGGAAGAATATGGTGTCTGGGCTAGTGTCAGATTTGAAAGTAGAGCTAGACATACCTAGAGAAATGAAAGATGTAGGGAAAATAAAACGAGCCAGAATAATTTTAGGAAAAGAACTTTCGCGAAGGATGGGAGCTGGGGTCGGAGATATTGTGTCTATGGTTTCCCCTGTTTCAAGGATAACACCTGTTGGGCTAATCCCCAGAATGAAACTCTTTAAAGTGGTTGGAATATTTGAATCGGGGATGTATGAATATGATGCAAACCTTTCTTTCGTTTTGTTAAAGTCTGCGCAAAAATTTTTTTCAATGGAAAATGGTGTTTCTGGAGTAGAAGTAAGAGTTGCCGATATTGAGCAGGCTGGAAATATCGCTTTTACAATTCAGAAAGATCTAGGTTTCCCTTATCTTGTACGCGACTGGATGCGCATGAATAGGAATCTATTTTCTGCGCTCAAGCTAGAAAAAATAGTTATGTTTATCATTTTAATACTAATAATTTTTGTCGCTGCATTTAATATTGTTAGTACATTATTTATGTTAGTAATGGAAAAAGCTAAAGAAATAGCTATTTTAAAGTCTATGGGAGCAAGCTCTAAAAGTATTATAAAAATTTATAGCTATCAAGGGTTGGTTATCGGTCTTGTTGGAACATTCTTAGGTTGTGCAGCTGGATTTGTTATTGTTCCCAACTTGAATGAAATAGTTGGCTTAATAGAATCAATCTTTGGGATTGTTGCATTCCCAAGTGATGTTTACTATCTAGATCGCCTTCCCTCGGAAATTCAATACATGGACTCGTTTTTAATTATTATTTTTTCGGTTGTGATTTGTTTGGCTGCATCACTTTATCCAGCTTGGCGGGCATCAAAACTCGATTTAGTTGATGGATTGCGTTATGAGTAATTTAAATTCTAAAGAAATTAATGGCCCACACTTACTTGAAGCTACAAACCTGCAAAAGAGCTATAACAGTTCCACCCAATTGCTTAATATATTGTCGGGTGCTAGTCTTAAATTGAAAGCTGGGGAAATGCTTGGCATAATAGGAGCTTCAGGAGTTGGCAAAAGCACTTTGTTACATGTCCTCGGTGGGCTAGATCACCCACAAATGGGACAGGTTTTATTTCGTGGTGATGATATTTATTCTAAAGGAAGTTTATATTTGGAGAATTTTAGAAACCAAAATGTTGGGTTTGTGTTCCAGTTTTTTAACTTACTTTCTGATTTTACAGCCTTGGAAAATACTATGTTCCCGGCTCTGATTGCTAGGGTTGAAAAAAAAGAAGCTCGCGAACTAGCAGAAGAGCTTTTGGTTCAGGTAGGTCTTAAGGATCGCCTATACCATAAACCGGGCGAACTTTCTGGTGGAGAAAGTCAGCGCGTTGCTTTAGCGAGAGGGTTTGTAAACAAGCCAGATCTGATACTTGCTGATGAGCCGACTGGAAACCTAGATCAAAAGTCAAGTGATGGATTAATAGAGCTAATTCAGTTACTAAATCATAAGCTTCAGCAGACGGTAGTGGTTGTAACGCATAGTCAGCGTGTTGCTTCGAAAATGAAGCGTGTTGTTGAGCTAGCAGACGGTGTTATTAAACCTATAGAAAAAAGCATTTTAGTTTAATTTTTTTTCTAAGAAATAAAAAGGCCCGATTGGGAGATTTTGAAAGGTACATTCATGAACTTGGGTGATCTTGCTAAAAAAATAAATGGGGTGGTCGAGGGGGATTCTTCATTAGAAATTACGGGAGTAGGTTCTATTGAAACTGCAGGGCCGGGTCACATTACGTTTGCAAAAGGAAAGAAATTTATTAGCAAGCTTAAACAGTCTAAAGCTTCAGCGGTTTTGGTAAATAGTAAAGTAGAAATTGCTATGAACCAGGTCATTTCCTCTAGGCCTGAGTTAGCATTCGCAAAGCTACTAGAGCATTTTCACCCTCAATCAAGGCCTAAACCAGAAATTCATCCCTCAGCAGTGCTCGGGACTAATGTTACCTTAGGTAAGAGAGTCACATTGGCACCTTTGGTATGCGTAGGTAATAATGTGCGGATTGGTGATGATGTCGTGATTTGCTCGGGAACAGTAATTGGGGATAATTGTATACTTGGTAAGGGCACAGTAATTCATTCTAATGTGACAATTTATAGTAACTCTAATATAGGAAGCCAAGTTACTCTTCACGCTGGTGTTGTGATCGGTGCAGACGGGTTCGGCTATGCCATAGATGAAAAAGGAACGCACATCAAAATCAATCAGATTGGGAATGTTGTCATTGAAGACCATGTAGAAATAGGTGCAAATTCTTGTGTCGATCGAGCTGCGACTGGAACAACGTTAATAAAAAAAGGAACTAAAATTGATAATTTAGTGCAAGTTGCACATAATTGTACTATTGGAGAGAATTGCGTTTTAGTTGCACAGGTAGGGATTGCTGGTAGCTGTAATCTTGGCAATCATGTTGTTTTAGCAGGTCAGGCCGGTCTTTCTGACCACGTCACGGTTGGTGATAATGTTACTTTAGCTGCAAAGTCAGCGGCTCTTCGTGATATTGAAGATAACAGTACCTATGGAGGAATCCCGGCCCTCCCATTAAATATCTGGAAGCGAAGCGTCACGATTTTACCTAAACTCCCCGACCTAGCTCGAAGAGTTCGTGACTTAGAAAATCGACTGGACGATATTGGGGGAAAAAATACCGGTGAGTAGTGCAACCTTAAAAGCTATAAATTCTGTTGACCAATAACAAATGAGTTTCATTTTATGTATAGAAATAGATGGGTAGCCCTGTGGGTGCCTTTTTTTTTGTTTAGTCTTGCGGGTAACTTAAGCGCATTAATGACTGATGAAGAAATAGAAAAATATATTTCATCGAAGCTTAAGCGAAATGATCGTGTGCTTCGTATTAATGAAAAATCGATAGGGGATAAAGGGGCTAGGTTTTTAGCAAAGTCTCCGTTAATGGAAAGTTTAGAAACGCTAGTTATCTACAAGGGTGATATAGGGGATAAAGGTGTTCGATCTCTTGCTGGTTCAAGAAAGTTGGCTAAGTTGACGGCACTCTACTTAGAGAATAACTATATTACGGATCAGGGTGCTACAATTATAGCTTCATCCGAAATATTTAAAAATCTAAAGACTCTAAATCTATATCGAAATAAAATTACAGATAAAGGCGCTATAGCGATTGCAGAATCAGATACTTTATCTAGTTTGGAGGAAATCAACTTAAACTTTAACGACATTGGTGATGAGGGAGCACGCAGTTTGACAAAGTCTTCAAGTTTAAAGCAATTAAAAAAAATTGGTCTAGCCTACAATCGCTTAAAGCATAACGGAAGCGAGGCACTTGAGAAGTTTAATATTTTTCAGAATATGAATGATCTAAAGGCTTCTAAGCGTATCAACGAGATTGGTAGCTTGATACACGGGGATCTAGGGGTTATGGTGCTTATAGAATTTTCTCACCTTTCACAACTGGATAATCTAAATCTTAGTGATAGTAATTTAACGGACCAGTCTGCCATAGCTATTGCAAATTCAGAGGGGTTTAAAGGTCTATTTTCTCTTAATCTTTCTGGTAACAGAATTACTGACCTTGGAGCCAAAGCCTTGGCAGATTCAAAAAACCTTGGCCAACTAAAAAAACTTAATTTAAATTTTAACTTTATTGGTGACTTTGGGGCTAAGACCATAGCCAACTCACCTTATTTAGCGAATCTTAAATCTTTAAAATTGGGGCAAAATCAAGTAGGCAAAGATGGTGCAGTGGCTCTTAAAGAGTCAAACACTTTGGTGAACCTTATGCATCCGATATTTGGGGTGTATTAATTTATTTAATTCGTATTATTTAGGTTGTTTATGATTCAAATATTAGAGTTCGAACGAGAAATATTTAAACTGGAAAACCAGATTCAGGAGATGGTCTCTCTTTCTCACATGTACGACAATGTAGGAGACATTACCCATGAAATAGCTAGACTGCATAAAAAAGTTCGTCATATGAAATATGATGTTTATTCGAACCTTAAAGGCTGGCAAAAGCTCCAAGTGGCTCGTCATCCAGATAGGCCTTATACTCTCGACTACATTAAATATATGTTTATGGATTTTATTGAACTTCATGGAGATAGGCATGGTGGTTATGGGCCTTCGATTGTTGGTGGATTAGCTAGATTTGATGATAGATCAGTTATGGTTATCGGCCACCAAAAGGGGAGAAACACGCAGGAAAAGATTAGACGAAATTTTGGAATGTCTCAACCCGCAGGATACCGTAAAGCTTTGCGTCTAATGAAATTAGCTGAAAAATTCAGACTTCCAATTATCAACCTTATCGATACACCGGGCGCATACCCTGGTATAGATGCTGAGGAAAAGGGGCAGTCTGAGGCCATAGCAAAAAACTTAATAAAAATGATAGAAATCGATGTTCCTATTATTGTCGTAATAATTGGTGAGGGTGGTTCGGGAGGTGCTCTTGCAATAGGAGTCGGTGACCGAATATTGATGCTTGAGCATTCAGTTTACTCAGTAATTTCTCCCGAAGGTTGTGCCTCAATTCTCTGGGGAGATAAAGATAAGGTAGCTCAGGCGGCAGATGCTTTGAATTTGACAGCCCCTAGCCTTATAAAGCTTGGTGTGGTTGATGAGATTATTCGAGAACCGTTGGGTGGTGCGCACCGCCACCATAAGCGGATGGCTATTTTGTTGAAAAAAGCGCTACGAAAAAATTTGCAGACTATTTCACAGCTTGTGCCAGAAGCTTTAACTAAAAAGCGCTACGAAAAATTTAGAAAACTTGGCGATATCGGGTTTGAAACTAGCTGTTAAGTAAAAATTTTTTAAATTATAGATGCATTTGATTGCGAAAAAGTTGAGCGTACTCTCTTTCAGCGTTTATCATTTGGTTGTGTGTTCCAGACTCTACTAATTCTCCTGCTTTCATTACTAAGATCTTGTCTGCTCCTTCCAACGTTGATAATCGATGAGCTATTAGTATTGTTGTTCTTCCTGCCATCAGGCAAGAAAGAGCTTCCTTTATCCTTATTTCTGTTTCAGTGTCTACTGAAGCGGTAGCTTCATCTAAAATTAGGACTGGAGGATCTTTCAAAAGCGTCCGGGCAATGGCAATACGATGTTTTTCTCCGCCAGAAAGCTTAACTCCCCGTTCTCCTATTAGAGTATCGTATTCTTTTGGTAAGCTTTTTACAAAGTCATCTGCATTTGCTGCTATTGCAGATCTTCTCATTTCTTCTCGGCTAGCTCCCACGTTACCGTATAAAATATTTTCAGCAACAGTACCGTTAAATAGATATGGATCTTGAGAAACCATGCCTATTTGTTCACGCAGATAGGATACTTTGAGCTCTGTTATATTGTGCCCATCCATCGTGATTTTTCCTGAGTCTATATCATAAAATCTGAGTAGAAGTTTTATCAATGTGGATTTTCCACTTCCCGTATGGCCTACGAGGGCTATTTTATTTCCAGGTTGAATTTTTAGTGAAAGGTTTTTTATTATTGGTTTACCTACTACGTAAGCAAATGTTACTTCTTGAAACTCAATTTCACCTTGCATGTTTGTGCTAGGCAGCAATGCATTAGGGATTTCTTTAATGTCGGGTTGGCGATCGATTATTTCAAACACGCGTTCTCCCGATGCTAGTGCGTGCTGCAGCATATGATTAACTGAATGCAACTGGTTGATCGGGGTATAAAATAACGCTAGATAACCGATAAAAGCTACTAAAGAACCTATTGTTATCTCTTTGTTGTCAACTAGGCCTACCCCATATAGCAATACAAGGGCTGTCCCAAGCGAGCCAAGAAACATCATTGCTGGGGAATAAATAGCCCAGAGTGACATTACTTTTAAATTATTATTGCAGTATTCGCGACTTTTTTTTTCGAAGCGAGATATTTCATGTAATTGTCGATTAAATGCAAATATTTCTCGAATACCCGAAATGGAATCTTGAAGGCGAGAATTCATTTTTGCAGCACTCTCTCGCACTATATGATAGAGATTATGGGCTTTTTTTGTGTATATACAGGCTCCCCATATAAGGAGGGGGATTGGAAGTAAAGCCATCAATGCTAATTCCCAGTGCAAGTAAAAGAGAATTATGGTTATACCGGTTAGGGTCAAAATGGCTGTAACGACTTGCTCGACACCATCAATAAAAATTCGTTCAACATAATTAACGTCGTCATTAATCCTCGACATAAGTTCACCCGTGGACCTATTCTCAAAATAACTTATGGATAATCTATTTAGAGCTCTATACACATTTGATCGTAAATCGAAAACAACATCTTGCTCAACTCGATTGTTAAACATAATCCGCTGATAATTTAGAAAGTTTCGCAAGAAATAAACTCCAATAAGCCCGAGTATGGTCCAGTATATTAATGAGTTTTTATTTCCATCAACCAGTTCATCAATAATGATTTTTATAACCCAAGGAGGAATCAGATCAAGTAGGGTGGTTAAAATTGCGAAACCGAGAGTATAGGAGACGGCTTTTTTATAAGGCTTGAGATAACCAAGAACACGTAGGAGTGATTTCATAATAATCTAAAAATTGAAGAAGTGTAGCTTTGAGCTGTAAAAACTGAATGCTTCATGGTATTTTTCATTTATAAAATTGTCAATCCATCATACATCTAGAAATAGTTAAAAAAAAGCCTAAAGCAAAGGGTTTAAATCGGAGACTTATCCTTCTAATATACCTAAATAATAATTATCTAACTTCCATCAGGAGTGCTTAATCATGGAATATAGAATGCTGGGCGGCAGTGATCTTAATGTGTCCGTCATTGGATTCGGAGCATGGGGAATTGGCGGATCCCCATTTTGGTCTAATGAAGGAGATGTTATTTCGGCTCGCGCTATCATGAAATCCTATGACTTAGGAGTAAATTTTTTTGATACAGCCCCAGTTTATGGATTTGGTCATTCTGAAGAGCTTCTTGGAAAGACTCTAAAACCTTTTCGAGATAAAGTATTTTACGCGACAAAATGTGGTTTGCGTTGGGAGAAAAGATCATTGGGTTCTATTACTAAAAATGCAACTCGAGAATCTATCTTAGTAGAAATTGATCAGAGTTTGAAACGACTAGATACAGACTATATTGACCTTTATCAAGTTCACTGGCCTGATATTGCAACGCCGCAAAACGAAACTATGGAGGCTTTGCTTGAAATTCAAGCGCAGGGGAAAGTGAGGGTTATTGGGGTGAGTAATTATTCAGTTGAGCAGATGAGAGCAATGATGAAAACAGGAAAGATTGAATCCTTACAACCTGATTACAGTTTGCTCAATAGGTCCATTGAAAAAGATGTTGTATCTTACTGCAAAGAAAATAAAATTGGGGTTATTGCTTATAGCCCTCTTGCTTCAGGGCTTCTTACTGGCAAGTATGGTAAAAATGATAAATTTAATGATTGGAGGGGTAAAGGGATTATAGGATGTTTTTCTGGCTCTCAGTTTGAAAAGAATATGGACAAGGTCGAAAGGCTTAAGGCTATGGGAAAATTAATAGGTAGAACCTGTGGCCAGATGGCGATTAATTGGGTTACCTCACAACCACATTTGACCACAGCGCTTTTAGGAGTCAAAAACGAGAATCAAGTTGAAGAAAATATCGAAGCACTTGGCTGGAAGCTCGACGCCAAGCAACAAGAAGAAATTAATTATATTTTTTCTGTTGATGAGTAGTGCTTGCGATTGAGGATCCGTCACCATGAATTCCGGGGATGCCATAATGGTTTTGATACACTCGAAGATGTTTTCTGACATCAGCTATATTTTTGACTTGTTTTTGCTTTACGAATGATTCCTCAGCTCGCTTCATATGGCTTACAGCACCTACACCATTGCCCATTAAATGATTTATAAGCCCTGCAAAATAGTGATTTTTCCCGCTTTCAGGTTGAAGTCGAATACTTTTATTGAAATGCGTGAGTGTTTTATTAAAATCGTCGGCAATAAAAAAATATAAAGCTATTTTAAAGTGGAGGTCTGAATCATTAGGTAGAATTTTTAATGCATTGTAGTAACGACCGATAGGGTTTTTGATGGTAGAAAACTTTCCAGTTTCCTGCCGGAGTTCATTATAAGCCAGGGCAAAGTGAGGATCGAGCCTAACCAGCTCACGATAATGTGGAGCTGCTTTAAGAGGGGTCCCTTTTTTTCCATAGTAGTTAGCTAAAATACGGTGTGCGTTTACATCGTTTGGATCTAATTTAGTAACGAAGTTATAATGTCGTAATGACTTATGTGTTTCTTTTTTTTCGGCATACAAGGCGCCAAGCTTTCGGTGAATGTTGGTATCTTTAGGATCTAAGCGTGAGAGAATTTTATAATGACTTAGAGCTTTGTTTTTTTTACCTGACTTTTCATATAACAACCCTAATTTCCGATGCAAAGAAGAGTTCGATGGATCTAGTTCGATGATTGTTTTATAAAGACGGAGCGCATCCTTTCCACGGTTATTTTTTTCATAGGCTGCGGCCAGTTGTTCATGGTTTTTTATGTTTTCTGGATGAATTTTTACAATAGTTTCATAAATTCTTATTGCTTGTGACCTTTTTCCCTGAAGCTCGTATATCTTGGCTAATTCAGGATAGGCTTCGGGATCTTTTGGGTTAAGACGAATTACTTCTTTAAAGTACTTTATGGCGCTTTCCAGTTTTCCTGACTTGCTAAGAAGATAAGCTAGGGCTTTATGGGCTTCTTGATCATCTGGATTCAACTTAACACTAATCCGGTAATGGCGGATAGCATCTTTCTCTCTGTTTTCCTTTCTGTATAAGCTTGCGAGTGCATGACGTGCGGAAAAGTTTTTAGGGTCGATTCGGATAATTTCCTCATATTCATCGATTACTTGGCTTGTTTCCCCGATTTGTTCATATAGATTTAGTAATTCCCGGTGAGTGTTTTCATCGTTGCGATCGATCCTAAGGGATTCCTTGTAGTATTTGATCGCACTTTCTTCATCTTTGAGCTTTGCCGTAACATATGCCAGTTCCTTAAAGGCTAATGCAAAATAAGGATCGAGGTTAGTTGCGCCTTCAAAGTAAGTTTTTGCTTTTTTTAATTCGCCTGAGTTTATAAATTCATATCCAAGCCGGTAGTGGGCTTTAGGGTCATCGGGGTTTATTTTTAATGCTTGATTATAATGGTGGATCGCTTTTTTTGTATTGCCTGTTTTCCCGTAGGCAAATCCAATTCCAGTATGTGCTTCAGCATCGAATGGTTGGACTGTTAGCGTTTCTTTGTAGTGTT